>JAHHRH010000031.1 GCA_020025915.1 Sutterella sp. | reverse complement strand
TTTATCTTTCCTTTTGTGCATTTAACTCCTGGAAAGATATTTTGACAAATAGAGGACTACTTCGCGATGGACACCAGGGTTGAGATATACAGGAAGCCTGATAGTCATATCAAGCGACACCTGCGTAAATTGATATGGATCGCCTGGAAGAAACCTAAGACTAGGAAAACCGCCCTCATCAGACACGGACTTGAACCCGAATGAGCGTGGAACTCTTCCGCCAATGGGCGCGGCGCATGGTGGAATGCAGGCGCTTCCCATATGCGCCAGGCGTACAACAATAACTGCTTCCGTCGACTCGGTCTATATAGACCTAGAATCACGGTATTGATCCGAGGTACTTTTACAATTTAGAAACCGCCGGATGCCGAACGGCATGTCCGAAAACCTACTTCATTAGTGGGTTACGATATGGGAGAGGGGAACCCGTGAGGGAACCCTCTCCCCGATCGCACTCAAAACTCGCTAGAAGAGTTGTGAGAACATATTCTTCTTTTTGCCTGTTTCTTCAGCATCAGCCTTTTCTTCAGCGACTTCAGCAGACGCCACGACCGTGGCAACAGGCGCAGGTAACCCTGCTAATACACGCTTTTCAAGATCACCTAACTGCTTATTGACCAAAACAGCGTTTTCTTCTTGTAATTTCTTTTGAGCCTCACTAAAAGCCTTAAAGCGTTCTTCCACACGGGCAGATTCTTGACGCACAGCACTCAACGTTTCGTCGGAACGCGCCGTCATCAAAGCTTCAAGCTTTTCAATTCGTTCTAGCAAAATGCGGTTACTTTCAGCAAAACGACTCTTTTCAGCATCATCCGCTGCGGCACGCGCGCTACGAGATTCTTTATAAGCTGCGCGCAACTCCATCGAGACGCTCGCCTGTTGCCACAACATATAAATCAATAGCACCATCACCAAGGCGCCCAAGCCACCCACAACAATAATGCCGAGCGGCGCTTGAATTTCAGTGTAAATTAAATTTACCGTCATTTCAGTGGAAAGCGCACCCCAGTTGATCACGAGGAAGACGCCCATCAAAATCAGGACAAGCAACAGAAAAATATTACGAATCTTCATACGAAAGGCTCCAGACAAACTCTCTCCTCGAGAGCAAATGGCCGCAATCTCCATGGGATTAGCGTTCCAGCTAAAACGTCGCCCGATACCCATCTTCGGTTTGCCACTTTTATTTGACAATATCAGTGCGATGTTCGTGTGGTTTCATCATAGCAAATCATACCCATACTGGTCATCGTTCTCCTTTGACGGGATGGTATTTCACCCACTATAGTGTCGAATGACTTGAGTATTCTTTACTCAGCTGAATATCCGACTCGCCCTATAGATAAACGAGAGATTTCTTAAGAAAGGCAACATCAACATGCGTACCGATTCCCGTTTTCCGAAGTTACACATCGTCGACCATCCGCTCATTGAGCATAAGTTAAGCCTGATGCGCGATAAAAATACCGGCACGCAAGACTTCCGCACGTTACTCCACGAAATCGCTTTGCTCATGGGCTATGAAGTCACTCGCGATTTCCCTATGAAACTTGAAGAGATTGAAACGCCAATCTGCCCAATGAAAGCACCGATGTTGGTCGAAAAAGACCCCATCATTGTTCCCGTTCTTCGCGCTGGTCTAGGCATGACCGACGGACTCCTCGCTTTACTCCCCACTGCCCGTGTAGGTCATATCGGTGTTTACCGTAACGAAAAGCACGAACCTGTTGAATATCTCGTTCGTCTCCCGGACGCTCCCTATAGCAACTACATTGTTGTTGATCCGATGATAGCCACTGGCCACTCCGCCGCTTATGCGATCGAAATTCTCAAGCGTCGTGGCGTCAAGGGTGACCAAATTCACTTCATGGCCCTGGTCGCTGCGCCCGAAGGAGTGCGCGTCCTTTCCGAAAAGCATCCAGACATCGATATCTTCGTCGCCGCACTCGACGAACGCTTAAACGAACGCGCTTACATTGTGCCGGGCTTAGGTGACGCGGGCGACCGTATCTTTGGCACCTTGTAACCCTCTCAAATCCTCTCATCGGGCATTGAAAGACCACTTTTTCAATGCCCTTTTTTTGACCATAAATTTCTTATTATTTATTGACCATAGTTTTAAAGGGTTTCTACTTATTTTTGTCCAATTGTATCTACTTTTGCCAAGTTTAACTCAGTATATCTACGCAATTCTATCGTTTTGATCTATTTTGAACACTTAACCACCTCGGAAAACATTGACAAAAATCAAACTTAATTCTCTGTTACGGGAGCATCATACGGTTTGACAAGATTGAACCGATTTTTTCGGTCTAAACACATTCTGACTTCGGTACAGGACCTGTCAAATACTCATACCGACGTCACTTATTGCATTTCTTGAAGGAAAGACAAATGTCGACCCCTGATTCCGTTAAGTATTCCAACACGCCGACCGCCACTGAAAATGTTTGGGGCATTGGTCTCAAGGACGCTAAGCGCCAGAGCCGTTCTACCGCTATGGCTGACGTTGCTCAGTCTGTTACCGGTGTTCTCCTCGGTATCTTCCTCTTCTGCCACATGGCCTTCACCAGCTCTGTTCAGATCAGCAAGGACCTCTTTGCTAACTTGATCAACACGTCTGGCGGTATGTTCCTCGCTGGCACGGATATTCCTGCCCTTCACGTGATCTTCGTTGGCTTCATCACGTTGCTCGTCGTTGTTCATGCTTTCTGCGCTCTTCGTCGCTTCCCGACGTCCTATCGTCAGTTCCGTGACATCAAGGCTCATTACAGCATGCTCCGTCACGAAGACACGACGCTTTGGATGGTTCAGCTCACCACGGCTTTCCTCCTCTTCATCTTCGTGTTCCCGCACTTGATGTCCATGCTCACGAACCCGCATGGCTTTGACGTGAACCTCATCGGTGTTCATACCTATCACATGGGCATGCTTTACACCTTCGTGTTCCTCGTCATCACCGAACTCCACGGCATGATCGGTCTTTATCGTCTCGCTGTTAAGTGGGACATCTTCACGAAGAATGCCGACCGCAACGTGATCGACCAGGCTGGTGGCGACGACCGCGCTGGCTTGCGTAAGACCTTCCTCTTCATCGCTCTCGCCATGATCATCTGCGGTACGCTCACCGCTTGGAAGAACTACTCCATCGGTCTCGAACAGGTTGAAGCTGGTCAGGAAGCTACCCGCTACGTGATCACGGAAGGCAACAGCTGGTACAAATAATCAGTACTGAGGCTGATAAGTGTTAGTTCTCCTTCAGCCTTGACGATCTACTGATTGACCATAAAACTCCCGTCGGATAAGATTCGACGGGAGTTTTTTAATAGCTATGCCACACAGTCCCTCTGCTCGCACACCACTTTGGCGCCTCATTGCCCAAACACTAGCTAACGATATTATTTCTGGCCTCTACCCCATCGGCACCCGCTTGCCGACCGAAATGGCGCTGATGAAGCAATACGACGTTAGCCGATACACCGTTCGAGAAGCACTCGACGAACTCGAGACCCTGGGGCTGATCAGCCGAAAGCCTCGTCAAGGCACGCGTGTCATTGCAACTGGACAAGAAACGGTCTGGAAAGTGCAAGTGAATCCGTTCTTTGGTACCCATCAAACGCGTCAGCTGTTAGGCATCTCACGCCATATTTGTGATGAGGTCACCGCTGAACAAACAGGTTTCAATATACGTACGCCCATTCTGACCCTCTCGTACCTCACCCTCGAAACTGATGGCACCCTAATTAGCTATACCAACAGTTGGATGAGAGATACGGCTCGAGATATCGTCCCTATTCTCACTCAAAACACTGACCTCTCCGTGATAGAACTCCTGGAACACCACGCTGACATTCGTTGTAGTCGCATTGAGCAAACTTTTGAAATTACGTTAGCCAATCGAACAGTCGCAGATCAGCTTAGCATTCCTGTTAGCACGCCCCTTCTTCTTAGTCGCGAAACGTTCAACGACCGTCGAGGACTCCCTTTGATCGTGGCACACCGTTATCTCCATCCTCAAGTCAACAATATCAAGTTGACCTACATCCCATAGCCAAATATCGTACTTTTGAACTAGGTCATTTCATCTTTTGACTAATTCCATCGCTGAAGCTAATTTCATATCATGGCTGACACTCAACTAAACCCTCCTCAACCATCATGCTTCAACTGCGTCTTTCCAACTTTAATGTTGCTTACCACGACATACCTGCCATCATTGACCTTTCAGTCACACTAACCGCCGCCACTGTCAACTTGTTAACCGGCATGATTGGTGCAGGTAAAACGAGCTTAATTCGAGCATTATCTGGCGCTATTGGCCATTCTGGCGGAATGGAGCTCTCTGAAGGTCTCCAAACCTTCGATCGAAACTGCATTCTTCAGCCGCTTCCTCGCTCGTTTGTCTCTCGAGATATGTCCGTCATGCAATTTGTCCAGTTTGGCATGATCCAAAATTCGTGGAAACTCCCTCATGACGCCAAGGAACGTATCCATGAAGCCCTGGAACGAAGTAAGCTGATCGCTGTTGCTCAATCGCCAATTTCTTCTCTGACCCCATCTCAAATGAGAATGCTCGAACTTGCTCAGCTCTTCGTACAGCAACCGCGAGTCATTTTATTGGATGAGCCGAGTACTCAACTGTCGAGTCAATCTGAAAATTCCGTGTTAACGTGTATCTCTAAATGGGTATCTGACACGCAAAACATTGCGCTCGTTGCCTCAGACTCATCCCGTGCTTTTGCCCATGTCGATCGTGTTTTAACCTTAGAACGTGGCAGACTTTTGAACGCTTGACTTACCTAGAGCCTCAAAAGGAACGTTAAGATTGGTTTGAATGCTATGATCTTGTCAACAAAACAGGCAAACTTTAAGCCTTTACGGAATTTTCCCCCTTTAACATACGCTAAAAGGGGTAGATAATTGGTGATAGTTGATGCTCGTCAGGACCCGTGATATTTATTTGCCATAAACGAGCACACTGATTAGCGACATCCTTCTCTTTGTCGCTCCAACCAAATAAAAGGCTTATATACCATGGCTCAGACTCCCACATTTAAATATGCCCCCATGTTCCAAACCGGCGAAGATAAGACCGAGTACTACCTATTAACCAAAGAACACGTTAGCGTTAGTGAATTCGAAGGTCACCCAATTTTGAAGGTTGAGGCCGAAGGCCTTACCAAGTTGATGAATCGCGCCTTCCGTGACGTCAACTTCATGCTTCGTCGTGAACACAACGAACAAGTGGCTAAGATTCTCTCCGACCCCGAAGCCACCGAAAACGATAAGTATGTCGCTTTGACATTCCTGCGTAATGCTGAAACGGCTGCCAAGGGTGTCCTTCCGTTCTGCCAGGATACGGGTACGGCCATTATTCACGGCGAAAAGGGTCAGGGGGTCTGGACGGGTTTCTGTGATGAAGAAGCCCTTTCTAAGGGTGTCTACAAGACCTACACCGAAGAAGCTCTGCGTCAATCTCAAAATGCACCTTTGACGATGTATGACGAAGTCAACACGAAATGCAACCTCCCTGCCCAGATTGACATTGAAGCGACGAAAGGTAATGAATATAAGTTCCTTTGCGTTGTGAAGGGTGGCGGCTCCGCCAATAAGTCCTATCTCTATCAGGAAACCAAGGCCGTTCTGAATCCAGCCAAGTTGGTTCCCTATCTCATTGAAAAGATGAAGAGTCTTGGTACTGCAGCTTGCCCGCCGTACCATATCGCCTTCGTCATCGGTGGCACATCTGCCGAACGCACGATGTTGACCGTGAAGTTGGCTTCTTGCCACTACTATGACGGCCTCCCCACGACGGGTGACGAAACGGGTCGTGCTTTCCGTGACGTTGAGCTCGAACAGAAGCTCCTTGAAGAAGCTTGGAAGATCGGTCTCGGCGCACAATTTGGCGGTAAGTACATGGCTCACGACATTCGAGTGATCCGTCTGCCGCGTCACGGCGCTAGCTGCCCGATTGGTATGGGTGTCAGCTGCTCTGCCGACCGTAATGTCAAGTGTAAGATCAATAGCGAAGGCCTTTGGATCGAAAAACTCGATGATAATCCTGCTCGTTTGATCCCTGAAGAACTCCGTAAGCCAGGCGAAGCTGGCGGCGTCTCCATCGACCTTAACCGTCCGATGCAGGAAGTCTTGGCTGATTTGACCAAGTACCCAGTTTCTACTCGCTTACTCTTGAAGGGTACGATCATTGTGGCTCGCGACATCGCCCACGCTCGCATCAAGGAACGTCTTGACCGTGGCGAGGGCTTGCCTGACTACATCAAGAATCATCCGGTGCTTTATGCAGGCCCAGCGAAGACACCTGAAGGTTATCCCTGCGGCTCCATGGGGCCCACGACAGCTAACCGTATGGATCCGTATGTTGATCCGTTCCAGGCAAACGGTGGTTCTCTTGTCATGATTGCCAAGGGTAATCGTACCCAGGTCGTGACGGATGCCTGCAAGAAGCATGGCGGTTTCTATCTCGGTACGATTGGTGGTGTGGCCGCAGTCTTATCGAGCGACTCCATCAAGAGCATTGAATGCATCGAATATCCAGAACTCGGTATGGAAGCCGTCTATAAGATCGAAGTTGAAAATTTCCCGGCCTTCATCTTGGTTGACGATAAGGGCAACGACTTCTTCCAGCAGCTCAAGCCCATCACGATCACCTGCAAAAAAGCCTGATTAGTTAATCGTTACTGATCACACCATAGGGTGCCTTCTCTCTCGAAGAGACGGCACCCTATTTTGTATACAATCTACTCACTTTGGGATACTGATTACCACTTAAATTTATCCATTTCGTATTAGTGAAAAACCACCCTTTATAACACCCTAAAAATTCCGAAGTTTCGAGGCAATATCCACTCAGTCTGATATTCGGGTTTCTATGAGTATTATAGAGATAAGCAATTTCCCTGTTAGAGAGCGCCCTTAAGGGTTACCACCAAACGTAACAAGATTTTTCTGTAAAGAAAATCACTTTCTTTACATACTTCTAGCCATAGATCAAAAGAGTATTAAAAATACCTCCAAAGAGGGACAAGAACAGCCACAATTAGCATTATCCTCACAACTTGACTGCGAGAATAAAAATGCTCGGTTTAGACTTTTGGCTGCAACTAGTCATCGTTCTGGTTGCCCTCTTCTATGGTGCCCGTAAGGGCGGTATGGCGCTCGGCCTGATTGGTGGTATCGGCGTCATCACCCTCGTCTTTGGCTTCGGCCTCAATCCTGGTAAGGCTCCGACATCCGTTATCTTGACGATCTTGTCGGTGATCTGTGCCTCTGCAGCTCTCCAGGCCGCTGGCGGTCTCGACTGTCTCCTTCAGATTGCTGAACGTATGCTTCGTAAACATCCGCGCGCAATCTGCTTCCTCGCTCCGTACCTTTGCTGGTTCCTCGCCCTTCTCTGCGGCACGGGTCACGTTGTGTACACGATGCTCCCCATTATTTACGACGTCGCCATTAAGAATGGTATCCGTCCAGAACGTCCGATGGCCGCATCTACCATCGCTTCCCAGATGTCCGTGATCTGCTCGCCGGCTGCTGTGGCTGCTGTGTCCATGATCTCCTTGCTTGACGGTTATCAGGTTGGCGGCGAAGCTTTCGGTTTCGTTCAGCTCTTCAGCATCGTCATCCCAGGTGCTTTGGTTGGTCTTCTCGCTGTGTCCATCTTCTCCGTTTTCCGCGGTAAGGACCTTGACAAGGACGAAGAATTCCAAAAGCTCATTGCTGACCCAGAACAGCGTAAGTATGTTTACGGCGAAACGACCACCCTTATCGGCGTGAAGTTCCGTCCTGAACAGTGGGCCTCCCTCTACATCTTCCTTGCTACCGTTGCTATCGTGGCTGTGTTCGGTATGTTCCCTGAACTCCGTCCGATCATTGGCAAGAAAGCTCTCTCTATGACGCTGATCATCCAGATGTTCATGTTGGCTTGCGGTGCTCTCATCGTGATCTTCTGCAAGACCCGTGCTTCTTCCATCTCCAAGACCCCGGTCTTCTCTGCTGGTTGCGTTGCCATTAGCGCTGTGTTCGGTGTAGCCTGGATGGCTGACACAATGTTTGCTGCTCACCTTAGCGACCTCAAGGCTGTTCTTACCGAACTCGTCCGCCAATATCCGTGGGCTTACGCTTTGGTCCTGATCCTCACGTCTAAGCTCGTGAACTCTCAGGCTGCCGCCGTTGCTACGATCGTTCCGGTTGGTCTCGCCATCGGTGTTCCCCCGGGCCTCGTGGTTTCCTGCGCCGCAGCTTGCTACGGTTACTACATTCTTCCGACGTATCCGTCCGACTTGGCCGCCCTTCAGTTCGACCGCTCTGGTACGACGCACATCGGCCGCTTCGTGATCAACCACTCCTTCATCATGCCTGGCTTGATTGGTGTGTTGACCGCTACGGTTACGGGTTACTGCCTCGGCATGATCTACGGCTACATCTAAAATAACGACATTGAGGACAACAGATGTCGTAGATAGAATCAGCTGACCCCTTGATTCCAAGACTCACAAAGAAGGGATGGTGTTGAGAGACGCCATCCCTTCAATGTTTTGACATCACCACTTAATCCTTATTCTTCAACGAATCGTATTGGCGACCAAAAAAATGGTTCATCTCGGAAGTCCGGGGAACGCAGCCTTGACTTTTAAATAAAAGCGTCGTCGAACTTCCCAACAAAAAAAGTAGCGCTCATTCCAAAAATAAGGCAAATTCTAATTGTCGAAAAAAGATTTGCATTGTGGAGTGAGCGCTATGACTAGCATTGTAGAGCAACTCTTTGAGTCCCTGGATCCTTGGCCTGGTTTTCACATTACTGCGTTCGAAATACGAAAATCTCCTATAGATGGCAAAAAGACTTTATTGCTTCGGCTAGAGGCAACTAAAGAGCAGATGCCAATCTGTTCGTATTGCCACCACGAGGCACCCTTAATCCACGAATATACGACTCGACGAGTCACTGAGTGTACGATCCTTGGTTATTTTGTTGACTTAGAAATCATTGTCCGTCGTGTGGAGTGCGAACATTGCCACAAGAAGTGCATGGAATATATCGACTGGATTCCTCGTTATCAGCGCCATACAGAGCGGCTTCATAAACACATTGAACATCGTACTGAGGAAGAAACTGTAGCCTATGCAGCTCAGGAAACCAACCTCTCCTGGGATACCGTCAAAAAAATTGATAAAGACAAGCTAGAGAGACGCTTTGGTGAATTTAAATGGGATGGATCTCACTGCTTAGCAGTGGACGAATTTGCGATTCATCGCCACCATAAGTACGCAACCGTCGTGTTTTCCTTGGATACAAAGCGAGTACTTTGGGTCGGGCCAGGAAGATCGAAAAAGACACTTGCTTCGTTTTTTGCTCTTTTGACGGAAGAGCAAAAAGCTGATATCAAAGCAGTCGCCATGGATCAAAGCACGGCCTTTGATCATGAAGTAAAAAAACAATGTCCACACGCTGTTGTCGTGTATGACCTTTTTCACGTACTGGCTAATTACGGCAGAAAAGTGATAGATCGCGTTAGGGTAGATGCAGCAAACAAACTTAAGCACATCCCAGATCTTCGAAAAGTAGTTAAAGGCTCTAGGTACCTCTTGTACAAGCGTCCAGAAGAACTTTCGGAGCATGAACACACCAAACTCGCAGACCTTGCAAAACTGAATTCACCACTTTTGAAGTGCTATCTGATGGGGGATGAACTTAGACACCTATGGGGGCTGGGAACGCGGCCACAAGCCATCGCTTTGGTTCTTGATTGGATCTACCGCGCAGCTCACAGCAGAATTAAACCTTTAGTGGCTTTTGCGCAAAACCTGCGCAATTACATCGATGGAATCGTCGCTTCATGCCAATACGAAATCAACACTTCTGTTCTTGAAGGAGTCAACAATCGAATCAAGCAAATTAAGCGACGTGCTTACGGCTTCCACGACGACTACTACTTTTATTTAAAAGTCAAGGCTGCGTTCCCCGGACTTCCGAGATGAACCAAAAAAATCCCCGAAACCTACAGCGCTTCGGGGATTTTTTTCGTCAATCAATCAAACACTCAAGCAGGCTTTGTCTTCACCTTAAAGCCATGCTCTGCAGCCCAAACAGCTAGCTCGACACGAGAGCGGAAATTGAGTTTTTTCAGCGTATGCTTCACATGAACTTTTACCGTTCCTTCGGAGATCCCTAAACGCTTCGCTATTTCTTGATTAGAAATCCCTGAAGCAACATAACCCAATACATCTTGCTCTCGACTCGTCAAGGCGCTGACCTTGCGAACTTCTTCGATAGCATAAGTGTCGCCACGCAACTTTTCAGCTAGAGCGGTCGTCACTTTTTCACTTGCCGCCATGCCACCATTAGCCGTTTTCTTCATTTGCTCAATGAAATCCGTCGGCGAAATAGTTCGAAGCAAATATCCATTGGCGTCTAAACGAATTGCACGCATGAGTTGACCTGAACTATTAGCTGAACTCATGACCATCACAACGCGCGTATTACGCTGACGGTATTTAATTTCTTTGAGTAGATCGAGTGCAGAATACTCCTCTGCTTCGAGACTCATGACCACAATATCTGGCCCCAAGGATGCTAACCCCAAGGCTGTATCACCTTCACTCGTCTGTCCAAGCACCTGAAACTCGCCAGTCGAAACCAACAAGTCTGCCATTGCTTTACGAAAGAGAGGATATTCATCTACGAGAACAACCGAAACCGGTCTGTTTCTTTCCATCACGCGCCTCAATCAAACGTACGAACCGTCTGCCACAACAGATCAACACCCGTCATGAAATCCTTCATCTGCATTTCTTCATGCGGATTATGGGAACCATTCTGGTTAGCCACAAAGATCATAGCAACAGGGATGCCAGCAGCACCAATCACAGCAGCATCATGACCAGCCCCTGAAGGCAAACGCATGCAAGGAATCTGATTTGCTTCTGCGGCCGCGTAAAGACGATCAGAAAGCGCCTGATCAACTTCACCAGGTGCCGTATAAAGTTCTTTATCAAAGACAAAGCGCACGCCACGCTCTTTTTCAATCTTTTCTGCTTCTTGAAGCATCAAGGCATGGAAACGCTCGCAGGTATCGGCGCTCAAACTACGCATATCGATCGTAAAGCTCACTTCACCAGGAATGACAGAGATCGCCGCCGTTGCGCTAGTTCGGATCACGCCAACTGTAACGACTAAATCTTCACCCTTGTCGAGCCATGCCTGCCAAGCATTTTCTAATCGATGAATCAACGTAGCTGTCGCCATGACTGCATCATGACGAAATTCCTTATTCACGGCACCAGAGTGTGCAGTTTCGCCATGGCAAACCACATTCTTGTGACGCACATTGCCGCGAATCCCGGTCACAACACCCACACGAACATCCTCGTTACTCGTCAGTGTCGGACCTTGTTCAATATGCAGTTCAATAAACGAGCCAAACTTTTCAAGATCAATCACAGGCTTACCCGTCGTCAGCGCATTAGCATCCAGACCACAGGAAGAAATGGATTGACCTAACGTAATATCCTGGGTGCGATGGCGCAATAAAAGGTCTGCCGGCGTCAAACGTCCCATCATGCCCAAAGAACCAACATAGGCTTTACCAAAGAAAGAGCTTTCTTCACAACGCATCATGAGCACGGTGTAATCGCGCTCTGGTTGGAATTGATGACGACGCATCCACCACGCAACCGTCAACGCTGCTGTTACACCAGCTAAACCGTCATAGTTGCCACCTTGAGGAACACTGTCAACGTGACTACCTGAGACCAATGCTGGCAACGAACGATCACGTCCGGGTAGTGTCATCCACACATTTCCAGCATCGTCACAGTGAATTTCAAGGTCAAGATCGCGGCCTAAACCCTGAAGATAATGCAATACATCTGTTTCTAATTCGCTATAGCCCTGGCGAGTCACGCCAAGCGTATCAGCAGACATACGCCGAACTGTATCAAGAATTGCCTTGGCATATTTCAGGCCTTCAATTTGCAATCCCTTGGTTAACGACATCTTTTCTCTCCTTTGTCAAAACCATACCTAAAGACACCATCGTGACAAGATGGTGTTAGGCCATTCTTGACATACTACCAAGGTATTACCTCCTACCCCCTTGGTGAGAGAACGAAAGCGACAAATCATTGATTCAACCCAAAAGACAGAAAGGCTTTGACGTTTCATTAATGCTTTTAACGCAACAAACAAATTCGCTAGCCGTATTAACGTTTTCCCCCAATCCTTCACAGAACCTACGGTTTATCCCAATGCGTAACCGTGCCCAGAGATCGATAATTTTCGTATCGAATATCTTCTGTCAAAAATGCCTCTCCCTTATCTTTCGGAGGTAGAAGATATCCATTCACTCAATGAGGTATAGACCAATGAATTGCACTAACGCATACCACGACCAATTGATTGAAATTCGCCGCCATCTCCACACGATGCCTGAAGAAGGCTGGAGTGAATTCACAACGACCGCTTTTATTGTGAATAAGCTCCGTGAATATGGTTATGAAGTCCTTCTCGGTAAAAAGGTCATTAACCCCGACAACTGCCTCGGCCGTAGCATGAAGGTCGTTGAAGCTGGTCTTCAGTTTGCACGCGAAAACGGTGTTAGCGAAGAACTCCTCGCTGAAATGGATGGTTTGACGGGTTGCGTTGGTGTAATGGACACGGGGCGCCCAGGCCCCATGTTGGCTGTTCGCTTTGACATCGACTGCGTCCCTGTTACCGAATCTACCGACGACAGTCATATTCCGGCTCACGAAGGCTTTATCTCCAAACGTCCTGGTTTGATGCACGCTTGTGGTCATGATGCTCATACATCAACAGGCTTGGCAGTTGCTCACTGGTTTGCCGATCACCGTGACGAAATGAACGGTAAGATCAAGATCCTCTTCCAACCTGCTGAAGAAGGGGTTCGTGGCGCTGCTGGTATGGCCGCCTCTGGCATTGTTGATGATGCAGACATCTTCTTGGGCGCTCATATCGCCATGATGTGTAAGTCTGGTGAAGTCTCTGTAAATCCGTACGGCTTCCTCTGCACCACTAAGCTTGACGTTACCTACACGGGTCGTCCCGCTCACGCAGGTGTCGAACCGAACGCAGGTCGCAACGCCATGGCTGCCGCCTGTAACGCCTTCGTTCAACTCATGGGTATTGCTCGTCACGGCAGTGGTATGACCCGCATCAACGTCGGTCAGCTCACCGCTGGTGAAGGTCGTAACGTCATTCCTTCGCATGCCACCATGAAGATGGAAGTTCGTGGCGAAACGGGTGAAATCAATCAGTACATGTACGACTCCGCTGTCTCCATCATCAAGGGTTGCGCAATCAGCCAGAACTGCGAATACACCATCGAAAAGATGGGTGAAGCTGTAGACCTGACAAACGACCCGAGCTTGGTTGAACTCTTGACGGAAGCTGTAAATGCTGTAGACGGCATGACTGCTCGTACCGAACCGATGAACTTCGGTGGTTCTGAAGACGCCACCATCATTGCTCGTCGCGTTCAGGAACATGGTGGTAAAGCGGCTTTCTTCGTCCTTGGGGCTGACCGTCCTTCTGGTCACCACACGGCCAAGTTCGACATTGATGAAAAGGCACTCGACAAGGGGCTCGCTGTTTGGGCTAACGTGATTTCTCGCATCCTTAAGTAGACACAAGAAGTAACATAACATCGAAGGAGTAGTTCGCTAATCGCGTGCTACTCCTTTTTGCTTTAGAATATTGAGTCCTCTCCGACATTGGCCGCCGCTGTAACGGCTGTATGGACGGACCCTCATTCTTTAGATTTTGGGCTTGTATCCCCTTCTTTAGTCTGCATTCGATGCACATCGACATGCCCGGGTACACAGCCTTACTACTCATTACTAGCGAAAGGATTATCATGGCAGGTCATTCCAAATGGGCCAACATCCAGCATCGTAAAGGTCGCCAAGACGCCAAGCGCTCCAACCTTTGGACGAAGCTGGTTCGTGAAATCATCGTGGCCGCTCGCATGGGCGGTGGCGATCCTGACACCAACTCCCGTCTCCGTCTTGCATTGAACAAGGCTCGCGGTGGCAATGTGCCCAAGGACACGATCAGCAACGCTATTCTCAAGGGTACGGGTCAATTGCCTGGTGTCTCTTACGAAGAAATTCGTTACGAAGGCTACGGTGTTGGCGGCGCTGCCCTGATCATTGACTGCACGACGGACAACCGTGTTCGTACCGTTGCTGACGTTCGTCACGCTTTGACGAAGCACGGCGGCAACCTCGGTACCGAAGGCTCTGTGTCCTTCATGTTCAAGCACATCGGCGAATTCCTCTTTGCGCCCGGTGTCACTACGGAAGATGCCGTCATGGAAATTGCGCTTGAAGCTGGTGCTGATGACGTCGTGAGCGACGAAGACGGTTCTATCGAAGTGACCTGCGACCCCACAGCCTTTGATGACGTTCAAAAGGCCTTCGAAGCCGCTGGCATCACCCCGGCAATCGCTGAAATCACCTACAAGGCCCTTAACGAAACGAAGTTAACTGGTGCTGATGCTGAAAAGATGCAGAAGATGATTGACATGCTCGAAGATCTCGATGACGTTCAGCAGGTTTACACGTCTGCCTCCTTTGATGACGAAGAATAATTTCGTTCGCGCATCTTGATGCATAAAGCCCGTTCAATTGGACGGGCTTTGCTTTTATCGACTTGCAAAGCATACAAATTTCACCTGTGGGCGGTACAATAGCGCCACATCCTCTATGTCTTTGCCCAAAGACACATTCGTTTTTTTATGGGAGTCCCCTCCCCAACCCCGGCGACACCGCCGATCAGTTTTTAAGAGACCATAAAATGAACCTTCTCGTTGTTGGCAATGGCGGTCGCGAACATGCGCTCGCCTGGCGTCTTGCTCAGAGCGATCGTGTGACTAAAGTTTTCGTGGCCCCTGGCAACGCTGGCACGGCTTTGACGCCTCGTCTTGAAAACCTCCCGATTACGGCGATCGATAAACTGATCGAATTTGTTAAGACCAACGACATTGCTTTCACGGTTGTGGGTCCTGAAGCTCCGCTCGCTGCAGGCATCGTGGATCAGTTCCGCGCCGCTGGTCTTCGTATTTTTGGCCCGACTCAGGCTGCAGCTCAGCTTGAAAGCTCCAAGGACTTTGCCAAGGCCTTCATGAAGCGCCACAACATTCCAACGGCTGACTATGAGTCCTTCACTGATCCTGAAGCCGCTCACGCCTACGTTCGTCGTAAGGGCGCTCCGATCGTGATTAAGGCTGACGGTCTTGCCGCAGGTAAGGGTGTGGTCGTTGCCATGACTGAAGAAGAAGCTCACGACGCCATCGACATGATGCTCGAAGGCCATCAGTTTGGTAACGCAGGTGCTCGCGTGGTTATTGAAGACTTCCTCGATGGTGAAGAAGCTTCGTTCATCGTGATGGTCGATGGCGAACACATCCTCCCCATGGCAACCTCTCAGGACCACAAACGTCTCCTAGACGCTGACCAGGGTCCCAACACGGGTGGCATGGGTGCCTACTCTCCGGCACCAGTGGTCACGCCTGACATTCATGCTCAGGTGATGCGTGAAATCATTCGTCCGACCGTTCAGGGCATGGCCGCAGACGGCATTCGCTATACGGGCTTCCTTTATGCTGGTCTCATGATTTCGCACAATGCCGACGGCAAACCAGTTGTTCGTACTCTTGAATTTAACTGCCGTATGGGTGATCCCGAAACGCAACCCATCATGATGCGCATCAAGAACGACTTCTCCCTCATCATGGAAGCTGCCATTGACGGCAAGCTTGATGAAGTTGAACTCGAATGGGATCGTCGCACGGCTCTTGGTGTTGTTTGCGCCGCTCGCGGCTATCCGGCCAAACCTGAAAAGGGGGCGCTTATCGAAGCGTTGCCTGACAACACTTCTGAACAGATGGTCTTCCACGCCGGTACCGCCATTAACGACAAAGGTTTGACAACAGTCTCTGGCGGTCGCGTCCTTTGCGTTGTCGGCTTGGGCGAGTCCATCGCTACCGCACAAAAGAGCGCCTACGCTGCCGCTCAACAGGTTAAGTTCGATGGTATGCAGATGCGTTCCGACATCGGCTATCGCGCTTTAAACCGCTAATTTGACTTAAGCTTCATTGCGCCTACTCAAGGTCGCTTCTCTCACCGAGAAGCGACCTATTTTTGTTTGTACGCCCAGCAGCGCACGTGTGTTTATGTGGTGAAAGTCCACTGACCTCCCGATTTGGGGAAGGTCTAGTGACTCGGCAGAGTTAGGAAGGTAACGACCTGATGAAGGAAGCCGATAGCAAAACGTTAGCCTGACGAACAGGAATCTGATACGAGGCGTAACGGCTGGGAGAGCTGGCCAAATTCAGATAACCCAGTACCAATACGGAAAGTCGTTACGTAGATCTGGCAGGTAGGACGGGAAGCGCATGTGTGGTACTTGGGGAGATCCTTCATGGTGCCGAGAGGCTATCGAAATCGCAAGGTGGAGAGATG
>JAHHRH010000030.1 GCA_020025915.1 Sutterella sp. | reverse complement strand
TAGTCTGAGGATTGAAATGTACGGATGGAGAACTGGTAGAAGCTGTTTATACAAAAACGAAATTCATCTCGTCTTTGTTACAAAATACAGGCGAGGCGTATTTACAAAAGAGATGCTTGATAGAACTAAAGAGATCATGGCCGAAACCTGTGATCAAATGGATTGCGAGCTGTTAGAGTTTGGCGGTGAACATGACCATATACATATGATGATTTCTGTTCACCCGAAGGTTGCCGTTGCGAATTTAGTCAGTAAACTCAAAGGCAAGTCCTCCTACATCATTAGACGCGAATACGCAGATCGCATCCAAACAATGCTTTGGGGAAAGCACTTCTGGTCGCCCAGTTATTGTGTAGTCTCTTGCGCAGGAGCGAGCATTGAGGTTGTGAAGCGATATATCGAACAACAACAGACCCCTCCCAGCGAAAAGGCAATTAAAACCTCTAAAGCCTTACGGAGAAATTCACAAAATCGTCGGCACGCTTGACTCGCCAGTGAACGAGCGAGAATGCGCGGGCCATTTGTTCAACCTATACAGTTATACGCCGGCCGACCCTGATTGGCTCGGAGGTTGGACGCTTCTTTATTGGGCGTGGTGGCTGTCGTGGTCACCCTTTGTTGGACTGTTTATTGCGCGTATTTCACGAGGGCGTACCATTCGAGAGTTCGTTCTTGGTGTTTTAGTTGTGCCAGCTATCTTCACGTTCTTGTGGATGACTGGGTTCGGAAATAAGGCGATATATTTGATCAGCGAATTACACCACGCAGCACTTGCAGAAGCGGTCTTAGCTGATCAGTCGCTTTATCTAAGTTCTTTTCGTATTTTCCTGCGTCAACCTTATTAAGTTTTGTCGGTATGCTTATGGTTGTGATTTTCTTTGTCACGTCCGCCGATAGTGGTACTTTGGTCGTTGACCAACTGATGTCTGGTGGCGCGAAAGAGACGACCGTTGGACAACGAGTTTGTGGAGCGCCTTAATTGGGCTTGTTGCGTTAGCTTTGTTGATTTCAGGTGGACTCAATGCCTTGCAAACCTTAACCCTGATCACAGCATTACCGTTTGCCATCATTTTATTGGTCGCGCTTGTAGGACTTATGAGGTCACTTCACATGGATGACTTAAAACGTCGAAGCCGACTATCTACTGCTTGCGCACCTTCATCACGAGCAGGTTGGAATCAAGGCAACGCCTTAATGACATTAACCAGTAGCCGTAAAGCTTGGCAAAAATGTTTAAAAAAATTGGTCTTCTATCCTGACGACAAACGTGTCTCTCGATACTTACGTGAGGCCGCTGCGCCAGCATTAACCCATCTGGCAACAGCCTTGAGACGAGAAGGCCTCATCGCTGAAGCGTCTGAAGGTTTTGAGCGTGTGGACTTTAGGATCGCTATTGACGGTCATCCAGACTTTGTCCTCTCAATCAAGTTATGCCGATACGCGTTACCTGAATGTAGCATTGCAGCAGACAACTCTCCCGGATTTAGAGAAGACCTTCCGAGTCAATATGCTCGGGCTGAAATCATCCTAAAAGAAGGGAGTCGTGACTATGACGTCATGGGATGGACAGAAGCGCAACTCATTCATGCGGTCTTTGATGAATATGAAAGCCACTTAATGTTCTTGCGTAAAGTCACACAACCAGAGCGGTGACTGGTGGTGTAGCGTTCTTAGTGAAGTATGGTTGTCATAGATCAGTATGCCTATTGAAAAAAAGGGACATCACACAAACTGATGCTATGTCAACTAAGACACTTTCCTGACGCAAACCTTCTCAAAATCTGCGACGATAAGGTAACAGGTAAAAGAACTTGCGTCATCCTTCAGTGCCGAGGAGGGTGACCGGAGATATGCAACATGCAAGAAATGCAACCTATCCTTACTGACGAACTTGAAGACCTTAATATTGAGCGATTCACAGCGATGGCGTCGCCAGCAGAGATTAAACAGAATGCGCCGATGACCGATCGTACCGCTGAAGTTGTTCGTCAAGGCCGTAGTGCGATTCGTAAGGTGCTTCGCGGAGAAGATAAGCGTCTATTGGTGATTACGGGGCCTTGTTCGATACATGACCCGATGGCCGCTATGGATTACGCCGAGCGTCTCGCCAAGTTGTCTGAAGAAGTCTCGGACCAATTACTTTTAGTGATGCGCGTCTACTTTGAAAAGCCCCGTACCGTGACGGGTTGGAAGGGCTATGTCAATGACCCGCATATGGATGGTTCATTTCAAATTGCCGAAGGGATGTTGAAGGCTCGCCAGCTCTTACTAGATATCACCGAAACGGGATTACCCTTGGCGACCGAAGCGCTTGATCCATTTAGCCCTCAGTACTTAGGGGAACTGATCAGTTGGTACGCCATTGGAGCACGCACGTCAGAGAGCCAAACACACCGTGAAATGGCCAGTGGCTTGTCTGCGCCTGTTGGCTTTAAAAACAGTACAGATGGCTCACTCGACACGGCCATCAACGCCATCAAGTCGAGTATGACAGGTCACCACTTCTTGGGTATGTATGAAGACGGTCGTAGTGCCGTGGTCTATACGCGCGGTAACCGTTATGGCCACTTAGTCTTGCGCGGTGGCGGGGGCCGTCCGAACTACGATACGGTGAGCATCATGCTTGCCGAAAAAGCCCTTGAAAAGGCAGGGCTCGCAAAACGCATCATCGTTGACTGCTCACATGCCAATAGCATGAAGAACCATGAACTGCAGCCCTTCGTTTTGCATGACTGCTTGACGCAAATATTGAACGGCAACCAATCGATTTGCGGTGTGATGCTCGAAAGTAACATCAATGCTGGCAATCAAAAGATTCCTTCGGATCTCTCTGAACTCAAGTACGGTGTCTCTGTCACAGATGCTTGTATCGACTGGGAGACGACCGAACGAATATTACGAAATGCGGCCGCTGATTTGAGAGCCTTCCGTCAACGATAGATTAGAATGACCACTTAGTCGAAATAACAAAGCCCCTTCATCGGGGCTTTGTTGCTTGACCTTCGTAACCTAATGTAGACAATTGTTTCGATGCGATACGGTTTGGATTTGTGATGTCGTATAGGTCTATATATGGCACGATGAAAAATATCACATTTCCATACCTCGCCGACCGTTTTAATCAATCGATCGACCAGTACATCACACAAGAATAGAATCTCCGCCGTTCACGACGGAGAGAACGTCAAGTTGTGGTAAATGAAGCGCTACGTGAGCTTGAGGAGACTGGCAATAAATGATTGACATTAAGCCATCATGATTTCACAGACAATCAAATCAACGAACCTTGGTAAAGCGTAACAAGGCATTGTCGTCATTGCGTAGCGTGATACCTTCCCCCTATACTTGAACGATCTGTTATTCGTTCACATTGGATGTATTCTACGCGTTTTGAAATTTATAGTGGCTTCAAATGGCCATCCGATGGTGACAAAGTAAAAAGGACATGTGATATGCCGATCTACGATTCGATCACCGAGCTCGTCGGCTCAACCCCCTTAGTGCAACTCAACCGCTGGGTTAAAGCTCATGACCTTGAAGCTACGCTTTTGGCTAAGGTTGAAAGCTTTAACCCGGCAGGAAGCGCCAAAGATCGTATTGCGCTCTCGATGATTCGTGAAGCCGAGAAGACGGGCAAATTAAAGCCGGGCGCCGTCATTATTGAACCAACGTCTGGTAATACTGGTATTGGGCTAGCGAGCATCGCCGCCGCTCGAGGCTATCGCGCCATCTTTACGATACCTGAAACCATGAGCATTGAACGCCGTAAACTCCTTCAAGCCTATGGTGGTGAAGTAGTCTTAACTGAAGGCGCTAAAGGCATGGCCGGTGCTGTTGAAAAAGCAGAAGCTTTGGCTAAAGAAATTCCTGGAAGCTTTATCCCGAGCCAATTTGATAATCCCGACAACCCTAAAGCCCATATGCAGACCACGGGTCCCGAAATCTGGACAGATACGGAGGGTAAGATCGACTGCTTTATTGCAGGTGTCGGTACGGGTGGTACCGTCAGTGGCACGGGACGCTTTCTCAAATCCAAGAACCCCAATATTCGTGTTGTGGCGGTTGAACCGAAAGCCAGTCCTTTGATTTCAAAGGGCATTGCGGGTCCGCATGCTATTCAGGGTATTGGTGCCAACTTCATTCCAAAAAACTACGATGGATCAGTGGTCGACGAAGTCATTCCAGTAAGTAACGAAGACGCTTTGGCAACTGCTCGCGCGTTACCGCAAAAGGAAGGCTTCTTGGTCGGTATTTCAAGTGGTGCCGTGCTTTGGGCAGCCACCCAAGTGGCATTACGTCCTGAAATGAAGGGCAAAACCATTGTGGTGATGCTTCCAGACTCGGGCGAACGCTATCTCTCGACGGCGCTCTACGTCTAAATTGTGGAGCAACAGAGAATGATCAAAAATAGCACAAAGCCTGTGGACTTCACGATGAACGGTGATTTGCGTGAACGTGTCAGCCGCCAAATGCTTTTACGTGAACTCGGCGAAGAAGGCCAAAAGGCCATTAGTCAAGCGCACTTCTTAGTGATTGGCGCTGGGGGCTTAGGGTCTCCGGCCATCATGTACTTGGCAGCAGCGGGTGCTGGCCGCATTACTGTCGTAGACTCCGATACCGTCTCAACCTCCAATTTAAGTCGTCAGATTCTTCATTGCACGAGCGCAGTGGGACTCAACAAAGCAGTGAGTGCGCTTGAGGCCGTTGCACGTCTCACGCCCCACTGTGTGGTTACGCCTGTTACTGACTATGCCGATTCGATTCGGTTAAAGACGCTCGTCAAAAAAGCAGACGTGATTTTGGACTGTACTGACAATCTCGCCACGCGTATTGCAGTGTCACGGGCAGCGAGAGAAGCGGGTAAACCACTGGTCTTTGCGTCCGCCGTCCGTTTTACAGGCCAATTAACAGTCTTTGATCCGACGAACCCTGCGTCCCCTTGCTTTGAATGTATTTTTGAAGAAGATGATGCAAGTAACGACGTTAAGGCTGCCGACGTTGGCGTATTTTCAGCCGTCACAGGCATCATTGGCACGATGCAAGCCTGCGAAGCCTTGAAGATTGCAGCGGGCATTGGCTCTACGCTCTGCGGTCAGCTTCTCTTTGTTGACGCGCTCTCGATGCGATTTGATACGATCAAAGTGGGGCGCCGTCGTCGCTGTCCCACCTGCGGACAACTTGCATAAATAAAGGATCCGGCCAACTATGCTTTGATCGGATCCAACATCACCTGGATTTGTATGTTTATCCTTCGTATGTTTATCCTTCGACATGTTGCTTAAATAGCGCTCGTACCTTTAAGGCGCATTGGGTGCTGACACAAACGTCATTTTCGTAATACCTGTGGCTTGCAATAGGCGCATGACGTGGAGTAAGCGTCCATAGGGTAGGGAGGTATCGGCCATGATTCGTAGGCCAGAGAACGTAGCCTTGGCCCCTTTGGCCGACATCAAGCTCACAAAATCATCTTCTGAGATTTCAATGCCATCCACAAAAAGCGCTCCATCGGCTGTAATCGACAAGGTAACCATCGAGGCATCTGATTGGGTGGCTTCAAGCGGTTCTTTAGGCAAATCTAAAGGTTGATAGCGAAACATCAAAGGGGCTGTGATCATAAAAATCACAAGGAGCACCAACATCACATCGACCATCGGAGTCACATTCATATCAGTGATCAAACTATTGGAGCCACTCGTTTGACTAGGGCGTATCGGTGTCATGCACGAACCTTCTGTGTCTCATCGTGACTTGACTGATAGGTCTCTTCTACCAACCAACGATTCACTTGGATGGCAAGTTGTACAACTAATCGCTGACGCCATTTTTCTAAGAGGTTGTAGCCTATGACGGCGGGAATCGCTACCGCCAACCCCAAAGCCGTCATAATGAGCGTTTCCCCCACAGGACCCGCAACATCAGCAATCGTCAAGAGGCGTTCTTGGCTACCTTGGCTACTAAGCTTAATCATGGTTAAATAAATACCCCAAACGGTACCCAAAAGACCAACAAATGGTGCCGTTGAACCCACGAGCGCTGGAATCACCAGGCCGCCACTCAACCGTAATCCTTCTTCATCCACAGCGGTTTGAAGTGTTAGGTGACGTTGCTCAGCATTCCCTTGAAACGCTTGTACACGCTGTATGCTACTAGGCATAGCGCCCTGCGGTCTTAAATACTGACGAGAAAAACAGCCATAATGCCAAGCACGTCCTAAGATCACGGTCCAAGCCAACACAGACATCACAAAGAGGAGAAGGGTACAGCCGCGAATCACTCCGTCAGCGTTTTGCCAAAGTTCGATGATACTTTCAAAAACCATTTTATTCTTTGAGTTTGAAGTGAATAGGGAGTTCGTATTCGGCGTCGACTGGTTGCTCAAAGCGCCGTGCTGGTCTAAAGCGCCACCTCTTGACCGCTTCTAATGCTGCTTTATCAAGGCGAGGATAGCCGCTCGTTTGTTTGACTTGAACGTCCTTCGCGAAGCCCTCAGCTGTCACAGTAAGCGTCAACCATACGGTTCCGACTTCTTTACGCATGAGACTAACCTTGGGGTACTTAGGATACGGGTTATTGAGATAGTCCGCAGAAGCCGATGGCCCAACAAAAGTTTGGGCACTAGCGCCTGATGGCGCTGTACCTGTCATCTCACCACGACCAGTCTCTTCACCTGAAGTGGTCTTGGGATTCATAGATCGAGGCGGCAGTGAGTTCGTCTTGACTGGCCTAGACGGTGCGGGCTTCGTCACCTGAGGCTGTAATCGTGACTGAGACCTCTGTGCCACTTTAGGTTCAACCTTTTGAGGCTTAACGGCGTTATCTTCATTCGCTTTAGACATTGTGGCTGGTGTACTTGGCGGTGGATCAACCAACGTAGATTCAAACAACTTGGTATCGGCTAACGCGGGTTTAGCTGAGGCCTCCGTTTGGTCATTAAGGGGCTCTCTATGATGACTGTCATCTTCAACACTCACCATCGCCGTGATGATGTTCGTCTGTCCAAGCATCGTAGATGGGGTCTCAGGCACAGCACTTTGTATCAACCCAAAAGCGCCCAAATGTCCCACAACCACTAAGCCGCCAAGCATCAGCCAACGAGGAGCGTCTTTCGTCATGCTTCACCCATTAAGACTGACGAAACGAATGGCGTTTGGGCGAGATAACATAAGCCACCATCAAAAGCACTGTAGCACTCAAGACAATCGCCACACCTGTGGGGATGGCCCAAGCAGTTGAAGCGACCAACCCGATCACAACCGACAATGCCCCAAAGCCTCCCGCAGACCAAAAGGTCGCCTTGAGACTCGAACACAACTGTAGCGCGGTGACAGCAGGCGTTACCATCAAGGCATAGATTAATAATCCGCCAATAGATTGCAACGAAAACGCCACGATTAAACTCAAAAGCGTGAGACTGCCGTAATAAATGGTTTTGACGGGTAACCCCATCGCTTCGGCGGCTTCACGCTGCGTCAAGGTCGCTTGAATCTCTTTAAAGAAAAACCACAGAAAACCAACAAGCGCCACGGTAATGCCCCCCATCACGGCAATATCAGACCATTGAGCAGTTAATAAATTCCCCCAAAGGAACGTAAGGCCATCCGTTTGGCTCGCAGGCAACATACCCAACGCCAAAATCGCCAAACTCAACATGACAGAAAAAATAATACTTACCGCCGCGTCAGGCGTAAAAGTAGCTTTACGTGTCAAAGACCCCGCGACGCTCGCTGCGCCCACGCTCCCAATCAAGGCACCGGGAAGCGCTGGCAACCCACCCCAAAGAGCCAACAAAGCCCCCGCAAAGGCGGCATGCGAAATGCAGATCCCAATAAACCCAATACGCCACAGAGCAATAAAGACGCCAAGCACCCCACAGGTAGCACCAGACAAGAGCCCCATAGCAAGGGCTCGTTGCATGAATTCATATTGAAGCCAATCCATACCGTCAGTCCCTTAAAAGAGCACCACTGGGCGATCATTGACATGACTCACGTCGATAGGCACTCGATAAAGCGTCGACAAGCGCTCTGCTGTCATCACGGATTGACTATCTCCTACGGCCAACACACGACCAGCTTCCAAAAGAATCGCTTGTTCACAGAGTTGCAACACCGCATTTAAGTCATGTGTCGCCATCACCACCGCAAAGCCATAGGACTTTTGTAAATCAGCAATTAAATGCAAAATGGCGCGCTGCGCTTCCCAGTCCAAAGCAGACGTCGGTTCATCGAGCAGAAGAAGTTTTGGGCGCTGGGCTAAAGCGCGAGCAATCGCGACACGCTGTAATTGCCCCCCCGACAACGCACCCAAAGGGCGATCAGCTAAATCAGGAAGACCAACAGCCTCAAGGCACGTTTGTGCGAGCCGTCGTTCTTGATCACCAGGTCGTCTAAAAAGCCCTAAGCGACCAAAGGTACCAGAGAGCACCGTTTCAAAAACCGTCACGGGCATTTGTTTGTCCACCAGGATTGACTGAAACACGTACCCAATATCAAGTCGCAACCGACGTTGTGTGAACGGGGTCAAAAGTGAGCCTTCGAATCGTACATAGCCGTTTGACGCCTTTGTAAGTCCATTAAAAAGCCCGAGAAGGGTAGTTTTACCTGCACCATTAGGGCCAATCAATCCCATAAAGTCGCCCGAATGTATTGAAAGCGACACGTCAGACAAAATGGTTTGATGCTGAGCTCGCACGGACACGTTTTGAAGCTCAGCTAAAGGTTTTGCAGACGGCGTCATGGGTGTGAAAGCACTTTCGAAGTAGCAGCCGACAAACGAACCACGTTGGCCTGTAATAGCGAATAGAAGGTGGACTCGTGGGTATTGGGCACAGGAAAATTCGAAAGTGTTACATGCGGAATCTTTAATTCAGACGCCAAAGCGCCACCCAAATTTGCGCCCGATTGTTGGTTATCAATAATAGCCACAATCCCTTTGTCACGCCCTAAACGAATCAATTGAATGAGCGCCATTGGACTCAAGTCTTGTGCTGTCATATAGGTCGCTTCAACCTTGAAGCCTGCCCACACCAAAAAGTCTGCTTGTCGTTCAGAAGCAATCACCGGACAACCACGCATCGGTGATAACTGCGTTTCGAGTTCAAGTGTTAACGCATCAATTTTCGTTAGACGCTGGGCGAGATTCGCATTCACTATCGCCGTGATCGCAGGAAACGCCTTGGCTAAACTTTGAGCGATCATTTGTGACGCAGCTTTTTGAACGGGTGGTGTCATCCAATTGCCACCTACCTTAAGGATTTCTAACCGTAGTCCAGGATGCGACGCGGCTGTTAAGATGCCATGGATCGCCGGGATATTTGTCTGAAAGTCATGAATCAAAATCATGTCCGCTTCAGACGCAGCAAAGGCGTCCTGAGACTTCATATCACCATGCATTGGGCAGCTTGATCCTTGCGAAAGGGTCAAGATCTTAGCCTCAGGCAAAAGGTCAGACAAAATATCTGCAATAAGCGACGTCCCCACCACAAAGCGCGTAGCCGTCTCGTTTGTTACATTCGAATAAGACTTTTGCGCAAACACGCCCTGAGACCATATTCCCATCGAAGCGCCTACCGACGAATACGCACAAGCACTCAATAAACCTTTTAATAAAGCACGACGAACCATGAGTTCCTCGCTTTAAGGTTTATGCGCCACAAGACGATAAAGCCCAGGAGCCTCTTCAATCGTGACATCGTGCCAACCGGCGACTTCAAAGAGCGTACGCATCGTAAGATCATCAGGCAATACGTCATGCTCAACCTGAAAATGTTGTGCATGATGCTGACGAAGTTCTTCGCGGCTTAATAGATGAGCCACAACCACAAAGCCCCCAGACTTGGTGACTCTAAATATTTCCTTAACGGCACGTTTGGCATCTTCAAAATGCGGAAAACACGCAAAGGCAATCACCGTATCGATCGATTCTGAGAGTAGGGGAATCGATTCCACCGCAGCTTTCAATAACCAGGGTCGACCGTGATCCTTTTGGGCTACCCCTCGGAGCATTACCTCAGAAGGATCGAGCTCGATCAAACGACCGGTCTCACCCACATGCTCACGCAAGTAAGGTACCAACACCCCTTCACCGCAACCCACATCTAAGACGGTGTCTCCGTCTTTGAGAGGGAAAGACGCCACCAAAGGCACAAGACGCGCACGTACTTCAGGGGGATAGTTTCGTTCTTCCCACCCTTTGGCATGTTCATCAAAAAACTGCGCTTTAGCGTTCGTTTGTGCCATGGTTGTCCTTATGATTGTTTATTCGAAGCGAAGGGTTGTCCCGACCAACCAGGTCATGCCTGGCATCGGATAGCCATCTTGGTAACAATATTGATGGTCTAACAGGTTATCAACGGCAATAAAGACTTCCGAATCCTTGAGAGACCAAGACGAATCATCAAATGTTCGGCTTAAACGCGCATTAAGGAGCGTAATATCCTTGAGTTTTGTGCCATCTTTCATGCCAAAGGGGTTGGAACCACCACGAACTGTGGTACCGGCATAAACGTCTCGCATATGCTGAATATCGGCATAAAGTCGAGTACGGGGCATAAACGTCCAATCAACCCCAGCCTTCATCATGAGCTTAGGTGTGTAGGGCATATGCGTCGCTGTTTTGTGATCCGCTCCCGTGGCACTGACCTTCATCCAGGTAGCCGACCCGAAGACTTCAAGGGTATCCACGGGCTTTAGGGTACCCGCGACTTCAACGCCCGTGATCTTATATCGACCAATCGGATCGTTCATCTGATTGAGCCATCCTGAGTTTGGGCTCATAAAGGCACGGAAGCGATCTCGACCACGGTCATCAAAGACAGCAACACTCGTTGAGGCAACCTGATCCCAATCGTGCGACAAGCGAAGTTCATAATGGTCTACGATTTCGGGCTTGACGTTAGCCCACTTGCCAGAGTGCAACGCCCCTTGCAAAACCACGGGCGAGGGATAGTTGACGCCACGGGCATAATCAAGAGACAACGACGTCTCTGCGTACCCAATAGTCAAGCCTGCCTGAGGTGCGGTCTGATTACCAAAGAGATTGTTGTGAAACCATCTTAAACCGGCGCTCGGTTTTACCCACCAAGATGCTTCGTCACCAACCAAGTGGCTTAGCGCTGCGTAGGGCGAAAAGACGGACACATCAGGGAAATCCCAAACAGTTGTTTGGCCTGTCGTTATCTTGAGTTGCGAATTCTGAAGAACCTGTCGATCAAGATCGAACCCAAACATCACTTGGGTTTCATCGGTCGGGAACAAGGTTTCCCGAGCACGTAGGCCATAAAGGCGAATCTTTTGTTCAGAATCGGCTTGGCCAAAATTTTCGTTTTTAATGTCAAAGGTCGTGTCGTTCCAATAGAGCTTTAGGTAACCATCGGCACGATCATACTGGTGGTTAAGTGACACCGTCGTAAAGGTCGCATTGGTGTCATAACGCGGCAAAGACATGTCCTGATGCGTAGGATCGCGATCTAGCGTACTTAATGGCTCTTGCGTCTGACCATATACTTGATTGACTAAGAGACGCGCTTCCCAATGATCATTCAAAGCGAGCCCCATATTGACGTAGTAGTTTTGCTGATTTGCACGCGAATGATCTCGGTGCCCGTCGGTTGACAACCAACTTTGTGCGGCATAGAAGTCAAAAGCGCCTTCTTTGAGCCCAGCCGTCAGAGACTCTCTAAAGCTTTGGTGTGACCCTCCAGCGAGCGATATTTCGCCAAAGTGTCCGTCCTGATTCATATAGGCAGGCTTCACATTCACAAGCGCATATCCAGAACCAAAATAAGCCGGGGCCGGGCTCGTAAAGACTTCAACATCACGAATCGTATTCACGGCGATACCGTCACCCATGGTCTGACCATAAAGCGCGCCCATACGCGGCACGCCATCAAACTGCACGAGCAAATCGGGACTAGGGTGACTTGCGCCACGCCCACGAATAAATAAGGATGCCCCTGTCTGACTACCTAACATGGTAGTCGAAGTCGTCATCACGCCAGGGACGTTCTTCAACGTGTCATTAAAGTCCATGGCATTTTGATTTTGGAGTGCCTGTGCCGTCACGACGTTTTTCATGACACCAAAGCCAGCTTCAACTGAAGTGCTTTGCGATGAAGGCACAACACCTACCACTGTGACAGCGGGGAGTTGTTGAGCAGAGGCAGAAAAAGTGCATAAAGAGGGAAGGGCGCAAGCCACGGCTTGCATGAGGCGATGAGGTCGCATGAGGGGTTCCAGAGGTGAGGGGATTATGCCGTATGAAAGTATGAAAAATGATCCGCGTTTTCATACGCTTTTTAGTTTCGTCTTATTATAACCTTCCACTCTCTTAGAGACCTTAGTAGTTTCCTTGAAGCGCAAGGCCTTGAGCACTTTAAGCCCCGACTTGAGTATAGGTATTACCTAGCGCGAAAAACCATCCGGAAGCCCGCGCAACAAAGAAAGAGGGTGTCAACATTGGGCTGATTGAACCCAAATGACACCCTTTATCAACTAATTGGCCTTCTGAGGCTCAGCACCAGGCAATGGATATTTGCGTGGCCGCCCACGCGGACGCTTTGGCTTTACGGTCGCAGGTTGGTTAGGCTGAAAGATTGGCAACCCTTCGCGATCTGTTTCTTGAAGGAGGTCCGCAATCGTCACGCTTTCTAAATACTGCCCGACGGCATCTGAGAGCCCTTGCCAAAAGCGAGTCGTTGGGCAACGCGCTTGGCGATCACATTCGCCCGGCGAATCAACACACGTTATGCTCGAAAGCGCGATCTCTGTCGAGCGAAGCACATCGGCCACCGTAATTTTGTTAGCGGGTCTAGCTAAGCGATAGCCGCCGGTCGGCCCTCGTACACTTTCGAGGATCTTGTCGCTAATCAAGGCTGGCGCGACCTGTTCAAGATAACGCCACGAGATATCCTGACGATTGGCTGCTTCACGAATCGAAATAAAGATCCGGCCACGGTGTTCCATCTGACCTCGCACAATGTCTTGCGAGGCCACTTCGACAACAAAGCGTAGAGCATATCGACTGCGTGTCGAAATCTTGAGCCAACTCATTGCCGAGGCGTCCTAATGATGTGAGAAGGCGCTTCCAAGTTCGTCGAACGGAAGGGACTAATGTCAATCCCGCCTCGACGCGTGAAGCACGCAAAGACCGATAAGCTTTCAGGGGATAAGCGATTCATGATATCGACAAAGATCTGTTCGGCACATTGCTCATGAAAGCCCTGATGACGACGGTACGAAACGATATAAGCCAACATTGCGCGACGATCGATCTTACGACCACGATACTGAATAATTAAAGACGCGTGGTCGGGTTGCCCCGTCACCGGGCAGCGAGAGCGTAAGAGATTAGACGACAACGTTTCTTCAACCACTTCGTCACCATCAACCAATGACAAAAGGCTCGCATCTGGCTCATAGGTCGAGCAGGTCAAATCAGTGACAACTTCTTCTAAGAGAATACCAGGCACCTTTTCAACGGGATGTGCCCATACGGAAAGCGGCGCAATGTGAACTGCCACTTCGGCACCTATACACTTCGAGACGTCACGCTGAATCAAAGCGGCAGCTTCTTCAACCGAGTCAATTACCGTCTGCGTCAAACTACCGATATAGAGTTTGAGGGACTTCGATTCGACAATAAAGGGACTCATCGCAGGCACATGAATTTCGCCAGCTGCCACAACAGGCATACCGTTAGCATTAATCCATGTGATTTCATAGAGACGCCAAACGTCAACCCCTTTAAAGGTATGAACGCCAACCACGTCGCGACCAAGCGAACGAGAAATCGGCGTCAATAACTGAGGACTATAAGTATCGATATATTCCGTACTCTTACCGAGCATCGTATTGGATGGTGCACAAGCAGACAATCGAGCCTCCATGCAATAAAACTACTGATCTGAGCATTATAGAGGAGTAGAGTGGTCCGCTCACGGGCGTTGCGTTCGGTTTCGAGTCGAGCTTAGCCAATATCACCGGTCACGACATGAAGCGTCGTTCCCACAGCTTGGATGAAGCATATCAAAGGCCAGAAACCCAAATCTCACAATGATAAAAGGATCAGCAATATGCCACGCCATCTCCACATTGACGTTCTCTCCGTCGTGAACGACGGAGAGTCTCTACTGTGTCAGTAGCTTGCGCTGCTGATCACTTCGGTGGATTCCTGCTGCAGATTCGGCGTCGGTTTTAGACCGACCCGAATTCACTTGAGCCTGAGCATTCTTCTCAGACTCCCCACAGGCTAACGAGCTTCGTCCGCGCTCTTTAATGTTGATCGCAGCTACCACGTCCGCGTTCCCCTGATGTCCGCAGGAGACGCATTCGAACGATGCCTGCGTCTTGCGATTGTCTTTGGAAACACAGCCGCATATCGGGCAGGTGCGACTAGTATTCCGGGGCGGCACCTTATGCACGTGTCCGCCCAGTCTCAACGCCTTCCAATCAAGCTTGGAGAAAAACATTCCCCAACCTTGATCGAGAATGGAACGGTTGAGACCGCTCTTTTGTGCAACACGACTACCCGGCTCATCAACAGTTCCCTTCGCCGATGCTGTCATGTTCTTGATCTTCAAGTGGGTTTCAGTTTGAACGAAAAGCCTTGGCGTATAATCATATCCATAATATACTTGATCTTTCTAAAGGAGGTACGATGCAAAACATCTATGTCCGAAAGTGAAGACAGTGTATATTCATGATGCACGTTCATTTGGTCTTCGTGACCAAATACAGGCGTATACGCTTTTCAGCAGACCAACTTGGATTCCTCAAAGACATCGTTGAGGGCGTCTGCAAGGATTTCAATGCAGAGCTTGTCGAAATGAACGGCGAGCGAGATCATATCCACCTATTGCTGAACTATCCTCCCACTGTTTCCGTTTCGAAGCTCGTCAACAGCCTCAAGGGCGTTTCTAGCCGAATGATCCGAAAGCAATCGCAGACTCGGTTCGAAAGAGGCTTTGGATCCTGCTTGTGCTCGCCTTCGTATTTCGCCGCAAGCTGCGGCGGAACTCCTCTCTCGATGATTAAGACATACATCGAAAATCAGGAGACGCCTGATTAACCTAAAACTGCGCGGCTTATATCTCCGCCTTAAAGGACGAAGCCTTTCGCCGCAATTGGGTAAAAAAAGGCGCTCTCAACAAAGAGGAGCGCCCTTAGCGGGAAAGGTCGAGCAAATCAGGCTCTCAACCCTCCGACGGTCAAAGCCCAATTACTTGGCGTTGAGCTTTTCCTTGAAATTGCGGGAAGCCGTGAAACGAGCACCACGGGAAGCTGGGATTTCAAGGGTAGCACCGGTGTGCGGGTTGCGACCTGTACGGGCAGCACGTTCAGAGACGCTGAACGTACCAAAGCCGATGAGACGGATGTCGTCACCCTTTTCGAGGGCTTCCATGACAACTTCGCTGTAGGCGTCAACGAGCTTGACCACATCAGCTTTCTTAAGTTCCGTCTTAGCCATAAGGGCATTGACAAATTCTGTTTTGTGCATTTTTTATTCTCCGAGAAAGATCGTTGTCGATCTCATGAAGGTGGCCGTCGCGTCGGCGGCTCCTTTAAAAAAGTAAAGGTTCTCCTCACGCCAGCCAGAATAGTGTCAACCTAACACCGTCGCCTCTTCGTCTGGCTCAGCCTTTATCAGCAATGCCGTGAGCGAGAGGAAAGAACAGTGCGGTCAAGAAAATATACGGCAGAAGTTGATTTCATCTCCATAAGGCAAATTCCCTACCTATGTCGAGGTATTTTTCATGATATCATAGGTTATTCCTATTAGCCTTATAACTTGATAGTTAGGTCTTAAATTGATCGAGCGATATTTGTGAAAAACGCCTTGCCTCTGAGGGTTTCTCACTTCGATAGCAATCTTTGGACACAAATCAACGCAAGTTTATAAAAATCGGCTTCCCGGAGCCAAAACCAAAGATTTTGGCATCTCATTGATGTCAATCAATAAAAAAGCAAAAAATTTGGTATTTATCGAGTCACACGAAATTCCAAAAGCTCAAAACGGACAATTTCAGCCACTCAAAAAGCGACGTCACAGAAAGCAAAATCAAGCTCTAATCACGATTTTGGTCGCTTCAAAAGTTTCGCATTAAAATAGCTAGATTAGGAGATAATTTTATGGCAACACCCAAGAAAAATTCGCGTAATCAAAAACCTACTCGTCGAGGTCGTGGTGGGGCAACCAATGCCCCCAATGGGCCAGTGCACCCAGGCTTAACTTTGGCGCAAGTCCTTGAAGACACACCGCTTGAAGTCGGGGCGAGATGGTTTGCGATGCCCCCAGACGCCCTAGAGGCTGTCTTAACTGGCAAAGCCCCTATGACTAAAGAAATGGCTGATATTGCTGGTTCTGTTTTTGGCACAGGTGTTGCCCCTTGGCTCATGATTATTGAAGCCTATGAAGCTGAAGTGGCACGTCTGGAAGCAAAAGCCCAAAAAAAAGCTACCGCAAAAGCAAAGGTTGCTGAATAAACATCCATAAACAATGATTCCCTTGAGCCTGAGCATTCTTCTCAGACTCCCCACAGGCTAACGAGCTTCGTCCGCG
>JAHHRH010000003.1 GCA_020025915.1 Sutterella sp. | reverse complement strand
GAAACTGCCGATGTTCACACTTATCGGTTCGTTGAATTCTGATTTTTAAAGAACTTACTACGTGATTTATTTGACGTAGGTTTTTAATTCTATCAACGATTTTTTCAGTTGTCAATTTTTTTTTGAAACCTTTTTTCGTCGACCTGTCTTGATTAACCAGTCAAAACATTGTTCAATCAAGATAGAAGGCGTACTATACATAAGAGTTTTTTATTTGTCAAGTTTTTTCTCATGCTTTACTACAACCTTACTCCGATCCCCTCCTCACATTTATTTCATATCTCTCTATCTCTTGTAGCTAAAGATTCCGATCTTCTCTTGACCCTTCCTAATTGGACTAGTGGGAGCTATCTGATTCGCGATTACGCTGGTCGTCTTCGCAATCTTCACACGTCTCACGGCACTTTGACACAACTAGACAAAAATCATTGGACTATTTCAAATCTTGTCAAGGGCACCACTGTTACTATCACTTGGAATGCTTTTGCTTATAGTACGGGTATTCACGACGCTTGGCTTGACGATGGGCGAGGTTTTATTAATCCTTCAGCCTTATTTATCGCACCAGATAACTATGCGCAAACGGCTATCCACGTCGAATTTAACGCCCCTGAGTATGAGATCTATACAACTCTCGTTTCGTCGACCACTCACCATTTCCTAGCACCCAACTACGCATCCTTACTAGACGCCCCGTTTACGCTCATCAAAAGAGGCACGCCCTCTGCTCTGATCGAACTTCAATATCAAAATATTCCACATCAAATTATCATTTCTGGGCAATCGGTCACTTTGCTCGATTTAGATCGTATCCGAAACGACTTTTTGGCGATCATTAGCACCACAATAAACTTTTGGGGGCAGGTACCGTTCGCACGATATCTCTTCCACCTACATTTAGGTGCTCATCTTTACGGAGGACTCGAACATGAAGCCTCCTGCGTCCTCCAGTATGACGCAGTCTCTTTACCTGGGCTTCACGAAGACACCGCACCCGATGCCTACCCTGACTTTTTAACACTCGTTTCCCATGAGTACTTTCATGCTTGGCTAGTTAAATTTCTCCGACCTCAAGCTTTTTTACCCTACTCATTAGATCGAGAATCGCACACTCATGACTTATGGGTTTTTGAAGGCTTTACCTCTTACTACGAAAATTTAATTCCTTATCGTGCAGGAACAATCAATCAAGAAAAGTTCCTTTATCTACTGAGTCAACGCTTTAATCGAGTTCGAGAACGTGAGGGGTTTAATCATGAATCCCTTGCGAGCGCAAGTTTTAACGCCTGGGTACATCTTTATAAACAAACGGATGACAGCCCTTATGCTCAAACATCTTACTATGGCAAAGGTGCTCAACTCGCATTTATGTTAGACGTTGCTTTACGCCACCAGTCAAACAATCAACAATCGCTTGATACTGTGTTACGCAATTGGTTTGAAGAGGCCCTTACAAATCATGAGCACCGTGGACTTGCTGACGGTACGTTCCTCAGCAAGTGGATTCCTCAGCTTTTAGTTGAGCGCTTTATCTCGCTCACCGAAACCTCTGACTCCGATCTTTGGTATTCCACATGGACTGACACTTTAGCCCACCTTGGATTCACTGAAAAAGCCCCACAAAACACGCCCTTATGCCAATCACTACTAGGACTTTTTGTTGATACTAGTCGTGACTTTATCACTGTAAGGTATACACACTCAGAAGGTGCCGCTTTTCAAGCAGGTCTTTTTGCAAAAGACAAATTGGTCGCTTTCAACGGTTATCAAATTAAAGTGACTGACTTTGATCGGCTAATTTCTCAAGCAAGAGGCACCATCGCTGAAATTCACTTTTTCAGAGAACAGGTTTTACGAGCTGCTAAACTCGCAATCCCTCTTGAACCAAAATCTGGGTGTGGCTCTTTAACAGTCTCAGAGCCAACACCCCTTGGACTCAACTGGCTTAGAACTGCCAATCAATAGCCTTTTTACCATGCGCAGTCAACCACTCGTTGGCTGCGCTGAAATGCCCACACCCCAAAAATGGCACCGGTGGACGGTTGGCGGATAGTGGGGAAGGGTGATTGGCACACAACACTAAATGTTTAGACTCGTCAATCAAAGGGCGCTTACTTTGGGCAAAATTACCCCACAACATAAACACCACATGATCAGACATTTCTGATATGGCCGCTATCACCTCATCCGTCAACTGTTGCCATCCTAAGTTACGGTGACTCGCCGCTAGATCTGCCTCAACAGTCAAAATGGCATTAAGCAGCAACACGCCTTGCTGCGCCCATGAAATCAAAGAGCCATTAGGCGTAATAGGCAAGTGCAGATCGCGGTGTAATTCTTTTTTTAAATTACGTAACGATGGAGGTACCTTCACACCATTTGGAACGGAAAAAGCCAACCCTTCTGCCTGACCAAAACCATGGTAAGGATCTTGCCCTAGGATGACTACTGTGACCGCTTCTGCGGGCGTAATATCGAACGCTCTGAAAACTTGAGGCGGATAAATCTGTTTTCCAGCTTCAATATATTCCTGAATGTCGCACATTAGCCGCTGTCCTGTCGGAGAGGCCAAAAACCGTTCTAATATCGCCTGCCAAACCCCGCTTCGTGGCAACGTAAAGTCCGGCACCACTGGTGCAAACAAACTGTTTAACACAGTGCTACTCTCTTGAAGAACTAAGAAACCGATTTTCCAACATATCGGTACGCATGCGATAGAGATTGATGCGACACGCTAACTGCGCATTTTCTTCCATGATACGGTTCCCTTTCGTCGTATTTTTAATGAAGTCACATTCCCGTTTAACATACGCCTCAAAAGCTTGGTTTGCCTTCATTTGCTTGTCCCAACGCACTCGATTGCGATTGGGCTTATCCCACGACTTAGCAATCACCGTCACGCGCTCAACGGCATCCTTGTGCTCGGCTTGAATGTACTTCAACTCTTTTTCTAGGCAAGCGTTAATCTTCTCTATGTCGTCACTCGCTTTCTGATAGCAAATATTTATTCCCACCATTTCTGACGCAGAAACAGGGCTTACTACCAACAATGCCGCCATACCAAGCAGTGATAAAGTCTTTTTCATTTTTATAGTTGTCCTGTTGTGATAATTTTTTCGCAGACCTTACGAGCACTTGGATAAACTTTTGTAAACCCAGCTTCTCTCGCCCAATCGACAATTGAGACCCCTTCGTTGTACCCAGTCTCCACCAAAGCAACTGACACACCCGCCGCGCGACCTGCTAATGCGTCATTTCGACTATCGCCGACCATAATGGCTTCTGCCGCATCAACCTCCAACATCTCCAGAGCCTTAAATAGCATGTCAGGAGCAGGTTTATTGTTAGGGCAATCGTCACCAGCAACTACCGCATCAAAAAGGTGAGCAATACCACGCCCCTCAATAAACTCAACAGTCAAACTATGAATCTTATTCGTTACTAAAGCGGTCTTTACGCCTTTCGCACGCAAAGCAACAATGGCATCCATCACGCCTGGATAAAACGTGACATAGCGTCCCCCCGCCTCTTCCCAAGCAGCTAACAAACGAGAAAATAACGTTTGACGAGCTTCACTTGTTAAGCTGATACCTAGATGCACACAAAGACGATCGACCAAGACACTAATGCCTCGTCCAATCATCGCGCTCACCACAACCTCGCAAGGCACTTGGTACCCCATCGATGCCACAGCCTTTGATACCCCTTGATAAATTTCTGGCAACGAGTTGACGAGCGTCCCATCCAAATCAAAGAGTACTGCTTTAACCTTTTGCATGTTCATTTAATCCAACTGAGCGACTGCAGCCTTCATTTGAGAGATGACCTGAGCATATCCCTCTGCAGAGCCCGCTCCAAAAACTGCTGAACCAGCAACAAACGTATCCGCACCTGCCGCAGCTACCTTTGCAATATTAGAAGGTTTAATACCGCCATCAACTTCTAAGACAATTCGACGCCCTGTTTCTGCCTCGTAACGATCAAGACGCCTCCGCACTTGAGCAATCTTTTCCATCGTCGACTCAATAAAGCTTTGACCACCAAAACCTGGATTCACACTCATCAACAGAACAACATCCAAGCGATCCAATTCATAATCAAGGTACGTTAGAGGCGTCGCAGGATTGAAGACCAAACCCGCCTTCAACCCATGATCGCGAATCAATTGCAACGTACGATCAACATGACGCGATGCTTCGCAATGGAACGTAATAATGTCAGCCCCAGCTTTCGCAAAAGCAGGCACTAATTCATCAACAGGTTCCACCATCAGATGCACATCGACAGGAACCGTCGAGTAAGAGCGAATGGCTTTCAATACCAAGGGACCCACGGTCAAATTGGGGACATAATGATTGTCCATCACATCAAAATGAATCCAGTCCGCCCCTCCGGCAATCACATCGCTCACCTCTTGACCGAGACGAGCAAAATCTGCTGAAAGAATCGAAGGAGCAATACGACATTGACGCATGATGAATATTCCTTTCTCCGCTTGATTGCGGTCCGTTAAAACTCTTGTCATTGTACCGACAGTTAACTATGACTTCGAGTTTTCTAAAGTAACTCGCCGATTTTTTACAACCGTTGTTAAACACATCGCCTAGAATCAACGTGCCACTTGTTTAGTTGCGGATGTTTTTTTGTTTGTCGCCTATCACAGTTATGTCATTCCGAGTTGTTCTTCGCTTCCTTGCTCTTTCAACCTTATGCGCACTCACTGCCTGTACGACAGTAGATACGTCAGAAAAACCGTCTCAAAAGCCAGTCGGTAGCAAAAAAGCTGAAGTGACCTTTATTCAAAGTCATTTCAACGATCTCCCACTTATAGAAGAACACGCTTGGGAACCGGCGCTATCTGCCTTTCAAGCATCTTGTAAAGTGATGGAACAAGATACTCGCTGGACCGAAGTCTGTCGTCAAGCCATCCAGACAGATCCCATTGGAGCGCAGCGCTTCTTTTTAAACAACTTCACGCCTTGGCAAGTCATCATTACTCAGCCTGGCGAAGCTATACCCTCAACGCAAGGATTGATGACGGGATACTACGAACCGCTCCTGCGAGGTAGCCGTACGAAAGGAGGACCTTTCCAGTACCCCCTCTATAGAGTTCCCGATGATTTACTTACGATTGATTTAGGTTCTTTATATCCTCAACTCAAAGGCTTACGACTTCGAGGCAAACTTGATGGGCAGCGCGTAATTCCTTATGACGATCGAGCTAGCATTCAAAAGCGCCAAGATCTCCAGCCTTACGCCATTGCATGGGTTGATGATCCTGTTGCCGCCTTTTTTCTGCACATCCAGGGTTCTGGTCGGATTCAACTTCCGGATGGCTCACATATGAGAGTCGGCTTTGCCGACCAAAACGGTCATCGCTATCTCGCCATTGGAACTTGGCTCATTCAAAAAGGATTTTTCAAAAGCCATGAACTCTCAATGCAACGTATCCAACATTGGGCTAAAACCCATCCTAATCAGGTCGACGAGGCCCTAGCACAAAATCCGAGCTATGTTTTCTTTGCTGAGCGTACGATCGCGCCCAACTTAGGCCCTACAGGCGCTCAAGGCATTCCTCTCACACCGAAAGCAAGTGTCGCAGTTGACCTTCGCTACTGGCTACTCGGCACGCCATTTATTGTGGATGCACACCAAACCAATCCTACACTTAAAATTACACGCCCAGTTATTGCGCAAGACACTGGCGGAGCAATACGTGGGCCGATACGATTTGACTTCTTCTGGGGCTTTGGTGACCAAGCTGGCGCAAAAGCAGGTCGCCAGAAAAGTAACACGGAAGCCTGGATTTTAGTCCCAAATGGACAGAATCCAGAGTCCTTTACAGTTCAGTAAGATGTAAAAAAGACGTGTCGCCCAAAAGCGCACGTCTTTTTTACATGCTGGTTTACTGATTATTGCGCAGTCAACATATTTTCGAGTTGTTGAGGAGACAACGCTCCAGTATGACGGTCACCTGTCTTAAAGAAAAAGGTCGGCGCCCCAGTTACATTGAATCGATTCGCAAGTAATAAATTGCGCTGTAAAACACTCGTATCACAACTAGAAGGGACTGCTGCGGGTCGAATACTGTTCTTCATCCACTCGTGCCAAGCCTTAGCAGGGTCCTTAGAGCAAACAATTTCTCGAGCATTCGTTTCGCCACGCAACATCGGTGTAATAAACGTATAGACCGTCAGATTACCCACCTGCGCATAAACACGTTCCATCGTTCGACAGAAAGTACAGTTCGCATCGGAAAAGACCACTAGTTCACGTTCACCAGTACCAAACACCTGTTTCACAGCATCCTTCACAGGCCAATCCTTCCAACGTGATCTTGCAACCTCACGAATGCGCTCATTCGTTAAGTCAACCTGTGAGACAGTATCAATCATTCGACCAAAAAGCACATAACGTGCTGTGTCATCTACATAATAAATACGGTCTTCGACTAAAACTTCCCAGACCCCTGGCATAGGACTTGTACGAACTTCCTCAGCCTGAAGTCCTGTATTTTTTAAGAGAGCAGTCTCAACACTCTTAGGTGTTGCAGCCAACGTCTGAGTACACACGCCTGCTGCAAAACAGACGCCTAATGCAACAAGCAATTTCTTTTTCGACATATTTCTAACCTATAACAGGCTCTTTTGCCTAAATCGTACGAAGTCTATCTCACCCTAATTCCGTCGCGCTTAAAATCCAGAAAATTTTTAGCCTAAGTTCGTAAAAAATTGTCGTGAACTTGACTTCCGATTTTTTTGACTTTTTACACATAGGCTCTTGCTTTTTTTTTCTCACAGGGATATAATTGTCGTCTCGCATGTGGCTGGGTAGCTCAGTTGGTAGAGCAGCGGATTGAAAATCCGCGTGTCGGCGGTTCGATTCCGTCCCCAGCCACCATGACGAGCAGACTGATTATTCAGCCTGCTTTTTTTTCATCTTAAAATTTCTAGAGAACAATAAGGGTACTAGATCAGCACCCTTACATGTCACTCATTAATGTTTATTGTTGACTTGCCTGACAATAAGCATCCCACCCCTGTTTCCTCAGTACACACGCTGGACACTCTCCACAACCATACCCCCAAGGATGCTTATGAGCACGATCCCCTGTATAACATGTATGGGTATCCCAGCGAACAACATTCACCAAAGCTTCGCCTCCTAAAGTTTCAGCTAATGTCCAAGTTTGCGCTTTGGTGAGCCACATCAGCGGAGTTTCAATCACCACTGACCGATCCAAGCCTAATGAAAGAGCTACCTGCAAACTTTTAAGCGTATTGTCCCGACAATCTGCATAACCAGAATAATCGGTTTCACACATACCACCCACTAAGGTTTTAATACCACGACGATAAGCAACAGTCGCAGCAAACGTAAAAAACAATAAATTACGTCCAGGTACAAATGTATTCGGCACTCCTTGCTGTGAAAATGCAATTGCCTGCTCTTGAGTTAAGGCACAGTCACTAATCTGTCCCAAAAGTCCCATATCCAACATATGGTCTTTGCCTAAACGATCATCCCAAGTAGGCTTTAAGTCTCTCATCTTTATCAAGAGCTTTTCTCGACACATCAATTCCACTTGATGGCGCTGCCCATAATTAAAACCTATTGTTTCAACGCGCTCAAAACGCTCAAGCGCCCAGGCCAAACAAGTCGTAGAGTCCTGACCACCTGAAAACAAAACCAAGGCAGAACCCTCTCTAAGCATCGGCGTTTCACCTTCTCCTGTGGTACTCATACATCCTCCTTCGTATATTTCAACATTAACAATTTAACTTCCCGACGAATCGCAAGACATTCTTTGATATGCGAGTCTCCTAACCACATAAACATCCCATATGACAAGGCCGCTGCCGTACCTTGCCCGATAACAGGAACCCACCGAGCTAGTCGACCACTCGCCCAACGAGCCCCTACCTGCTTTACTAGACCAAGCACCATGGAACTAGACACATATTTCCCCGCAAACGTTGAACCCACACGACTCATCACTTTAAATACAGCGATACGGTCCTCTGTATTCAACTGTGCTATTTGCTCAGGACTCAAATAATAAATTCGGTTGACTGTATTAAACATGCTCACCAACGCACCTACATCAACTGCCACATCCAAACCAGGCAGAGGTACCAATGTCGCTCCAGCACTCAATACCGCCCGGCGTCGAACCTCTGCCCTAGCTCGCTTTGTGGCCAAAGAAAGGCCATCAGTGTCTGTTTCGTGAGTCATCTCTTTCACACCCCTTCAGATCCTCAAACTTTCTTAAGCTAAATACAACGTTAAGCCCTATATAATTCGCGCATTATGTTAAACATTGTTGCTACACGACGTAGCAACTCATCATTTCCATTTACCGTCGCGATGCATCTGCTTGCTATAGGTCTTAACCATACTACCGCGCCAGTTTCCGTTCGTGAGCGCGTAGCCTTCGGCCCCGATGAAGTTGCCGAAACTATCAGCCATCTGCGCGAGCGATTTTCTAGCACTCAGATGGGGGGGGTTCATGAAGCCGCCATTCTGTCTACGTGCAACCGTACCGAACTCTATTGTGTTGCCGAAAATGCGGACGCTGCCAAAGACGCTATTCTTGATTTTATTTGCGATCGTAAGCATGTCAGTCGCTCCGAGTTAGAACCACACGTCTATATCTTTGAACAAGAAGAGGCTGCCAAGCACACCTTCCGTGTTGCCTCTGGTCTCGACTCCATGGTGTTAGGCGAAACTCAAATTGTGGGACAAATGAAAAAAGCCGAAAAAATGGCGCGTGACGCCCATGGCCTCGGCACGATGCTCAATCATCTTTTTCAATCCACATTCACTGTTGCCAAAGAAGTACGAACTGCCACTGCAATTGGCGCTAACTCTGTCAGTTTAGCCGCAGCCGCCGTGCGTTTAGCGTTACGCCTTTTTGGCAATCTCAACGACGAACGCGTATTGTTTGTGGGCGCAGGCGAAATGATCGAACTTTGTGCCGCACACTTTGCCGCACAAAATCCGAAATCCATCACAATTGCTAACCGTACGCTGGAACGCGGCCAAACACTTGCATGTACAGTGCATGCAGATGCGATACGCTTAGCTGACCTTCCGGAACAAATCGCTCGTTACGACGTGATCGTTTCTTGTACGGCTTCTGCCTTGCCTATTATCGGTCTAGGCATGATTGAACGCGCTATTGCTGAACGTAAGCATCGCCCAATGTTCATTGTAGACTTGGCCGTGCCACGTGACGTGGAACCAGAAATTGATAGTCTCGATGACGTGTATGTTTATACTGTTGATGATTTAGGTAAAGTCGTCAATCAAGGTTTGGCTAGCCGTCAAGCTGCAATCACACAAGCTGAAACGATCATTAGCTTGCGTATGAATGACTTTGCCGAATGGCTTCGCCAACGCGAAACCGTGCCTTATATTCAATCCCTACGCGATCGCGCCCATATGTTACGAGATGCCGAATTAGCACGAGCCCTTCGTCATCTTCATCACGGTGACGATCCCGAAGAAGTATTAGCTATGTTAGCGCACGGTTTGACCAACAAACTCACGCATGACCCCACAATTCTTTTGCGTAACGCCGAAGGGTTATGCGACGAAGATCGAGACTTGATGGAACGATTATTGAATCGTTTTTATCGTCGTCATGACCGATAAATCATCGAGGAACCTACGGGTTCCTCTTTTTTTAGCTATTCTTAGAGGCTTAACACTTTTTTTGATTTGCTGCCAAGATGATCAACGACAACATGCGATTGAAACTACGCCAACTGGCACGCCGCCTTGAAGAAATCGACGGTATGTTGGCCGCGCCAGAGTGCGCGCAAGATATGACAAAATTCCGAACTCTCACCAAGGAGCGTGCAGACATTGAGCCTGTTGTCCAAAAACATCACGAATTAGAACAAACAGAATTGGATCTTCAGACTGCAAAAGAAATGCTACAAGATCCCGATATGAAGGACTTTGCACAAGAAGAAGTCCATGCTTCACAAGCCAAATTAGAAGTTATCGAACACGAACTTCAAATTCTGCTATTGCCCAAGGATCCCAACGACAGCCGAAATATCTTCCTCGAAATCCGCGCAGGTACTGGCGGCGATGAATCCGCAATTTTTGCTGGTGATTTGTTGCGTATGTATCTTCGCTATGCTGAAACACAAAACTGGCAAACTGAGATTGTCTCGAAAAATGAAAGTGAATTAGGTGGCTACAAAGAAGTCATCGTTCGAATTATCGGCGAAGGTGCTTATTCACGTCTGAAATTTGAATCAGGTGGCCATCGTGTTCAGCGCGTTCCTGTTACTGAAAGCCAAGGACGTGTTCACACCTCTGCTTGCACAGTTGCTGTCCTTCCTGAATTAGACGAAATCGAAGAAGTCGATCTCAATCCAGCCGATTTGCGCATTGACGTCTTCCGTGCCTCTGGGGCTGGCGGCCAGCACGTGCAAAAAACAGACTCCGCAGTTCGCATTACACATTTGCCAACAGGGCTCGTCGTAGAATGCCAGGACGAACGCAGTCAAACCCAAAACAAAGCACGAGCCATGGCTATACTTGCTTCACGCATTCATGCCGCTCAAGTTGCAGAACAACAAGCAAAAGAAGCCAGCGAGCGTAAGAGTTTAATCGGCTCAGGCGATCGCTCTGAACGCATTAGAACATACAATTATCCTCAGGGACGTGTGACAGATCACCGCATAAACCTCACGCTTTATCGTCTTGAGGCTATTATGGATGGTGACATCGCTGAAATTATTACGGCGCTTACCACTCAACATCAAGCCGAACAGTTAGCTGCCCTGGCTTAACAGAGACATTCTCACGTCATGACTGAAGTAAAACGCAATACCGTCCGGGCTTTGATTGCCGATGCGATTCCCAAAATTGGTCGCTTTGAAGCTTTTATTCTTTTAGCCCATATTCTCGATAAGCCAAAAGAATATCTCATTGCCCATGATGATGATGAGTTAACCGATACAACAGTCATGACGTTTGATATGTTTGTTTCAATGCGTCTTGATGGTGTCCCTGTTCCTTATTTAATCGGTCATCAAGAATTTTTTGGTCGTTACTTTACTGTTGATCCTAATGTCCTGATACCTCGCCCTGATACTGAAGTGCTTATTGAACAAGCCCTCATGGTGACGCCAGAACGCCCAAAAGTCCTAGACATGGGAACAGGAAGTGGGTGCATTGCCATTACAATCGCGAAAGAATGCCCTGGCTCACAAGTGACCGCTACAGATTTTTCTGAAGCTGCTCTTGCTATTGCAAAAAACAATGCCGAAGCTTTAGAAGCCGATATTGATTTCCGTTTAGGCTCTTGGTGGAACCCCATCAAAGACAACGAAAAGTTCGATTTAATTCTTAGTAACCCACCTTATATTCGTCCAAATGACGAACACCTTCCAGCATTGCAACACGAACCACAAACAGCACTCACGGATGGCGTAGATGGCCTCTCTTGTCTACATGAAATTGTAGCTCACGCCATTGAACATCTCGATATTGGTGGTTGGTTACTGGTTGAACACGGGTGGGATCAAGCTGAAGCCGTAGCCGATCTTTTCCGCTCCTACGGTCTTGCTGCTATACGAAGTGTCAAGGATTATGGTGGAAATGACCGTGTCACTATGGGACGTCGCCCCTAACACCCGCTTCGGATGGTAGCACTTTTCTTTGCAAACCCTCTGTCTTATGAAACCTTTGTAAACCCATGCTATGCACGACCTCATTTTGGGGTACGGTATTCGCGCGCCGTTTTGGCTACTACATTGGCTACTTGAAAACACAGGCTTAAAGGGGTCAAGACGGCACCGCGTGAAACGGCGGCATAAGCTAAAATCCTTGAAAACGACTTGTAGGAAAAGAAAGACCCGCACCGCATAGCACGGCACGGGTCTAGTGTTTGGTGCCCCTTAACTGACTCGAACAGATGACCTACCGCTTACAAGGCGGTTGCTCTACCAACTGAGCTAAAGAGGCTGAGTGAAAGATTATAGCATCTTATCGACTGTTATAGGCAAATTTTTTACAGTACCTTACTTCACACGCATTGGACGGCGCACAGGAGGCGTATTGGTTGTTACTTCTTGCGGCTTTTCCGCGATGACAGAGTCAGTGACCTCAAAATGCAAAGCAAACTGTGGGCATTCCAACGGCGTCACAGCAATAATGCGATTCAATGGTACATAAACATCAAAGATGTCGTTACTTTCACCAAATCGCGCTTGAAAACTTAACGCCTCGTCTGTAACTACCAAACGATTCACAGCTTCATCAGTCACATCAAAAACAATGCGATCATCGCGCACATACTCCATCGGAACCTGACAAGCATGATCGACAGCCACCATCACATAAGGCGACATTCCTGTATCTCGGCAATAATCGAGCACAGCATTGATCAAGTAAGGCTTCATAGGCTTCGGATTGGAAGCTTGCATCATTGTGAATCCTTTTAATATGTAAAAGAAAGGCCGACGGTTAAAAACCCTCAGCCATTTCCTTTGAAATTACCAATGAATCACCTTAGCGACGCATGACACGCTCAGCTGGCGTCATGGAGTCAATAAAAGCAGGACGCGAGAAGAGACGTTCACCATAAGTCATCAGCTGCGCTGCCGTATCAGGCATTTCGATTTCATAGTGACCTAAACGCCAAAGCACAGGTGCTAACATCGTATCCAACAGCGAGAAGCCATCCTCAAGAATAAAACCGCCGTTTCGCAAGCGTTGTGCAAACATGCACAGGTTATCACGCAACTTGCGGCGAGCAACGTTGTGTTGGTCTTCAGACATGTCGCGATTCTCGAGCACGCGGACATATCTAAACACTTCAACATTGAGCACGTGCATGAACAAGCGTGCACGTGCGCGCTGAACAGGTTCAGGCGGCATCAACTGAGGATGAGGGAAGCGGTCATCAATATACATATTGATGACTTCAGCAGTATAGAGCGTCATCTCGCGTTCCCGAAGAATTGGGACTTCGCCATAGGGGTTATAGGCGCTAAGATCGATCGGATTGAACATGTCAACTTCATGAACTTCAAAGTCGCAACCCTTTTCATACAACACGAAACGGCAACTATGAGAAAACGGACAAGTCATACCCGAGAAAAGAAGCATCATACAATCTTTCCTTTATGGCCATTTACAAACAGCCACAAAAAAGCGGTTACTACAGTGATCATAGATTGTAGCAAAAAGTTGAAAAAAATTTCCGAAATCTAATTCCTCCACGTATTTCCGTTCACTTGCAACGGTTATTTATGTAGACACTCACCCTCTTAAACAGGGTTTTCATCCAGGAAAAAGCTAACCTCAAGCTCAGGAAACACTGTCTCCAAATGCCTACCTAAAGCCTGAATACCACACTTTTCTGTTGCATAATGACCTGTAGCCAAATATACAATACCGTTTTCTCGAGCTTCATACGTAGTACGTTCAGACACTTCGCCAGAAAGATAAACATCACACCCCTGAAGTGCAGCATCAACTATTTCATCCTGAGCTGCTCCAGAACACCATCCAACTCGACGCACTTCATCAACCGGCTTCCCTAACACTAAAGGCTTACGTCCAAAAGCCGTCTCTACAACTTTGACAAACCGATCTAACGGCATCGGACCATCATTTAGCGTCCCCAAGCACAACAGATCATAATGTCCCATTTGTTCTGTAATCGTAAGACCTAAAAGACGAGCAATTTGAACATTGTTCCCGACTTCAGGATGAGCATCTAACGGTAAATGATAAGCAATCAAATTGATATCTGCAGATATCAATGACTTCAATCGTCGATACTTCATCCCTGTGATTTCTGATTTTTCCCCCTTCCAAAACCACCCATGATGTACCAAAACACAGTCTGCGCCGACCGAGACCGCATAATCAATGAGCGCTTGGCTTGCACTAACACCAATCACAATGCGCTTGATTTCTGGTTTCCCTTCCACTTGAAGGCCATTGGGGGCGTAATCTTTGAAAATTGAAACGCAAAGATACTCATTTAAGTAGTCAATCAATGCACGAGTCTGCATAATGTATCCTTTCCTTTTTTAGTCTTTTTTGTTCGGAGCAAGTTTCCATGATCCGTAAGTTGTGGCTAGCTTTTGCCCAATCTGTCACAGTTGGTCTTGGCATTGTAACCGTAGCCACCCTCACCACCAATTGGCAACCAACATGGTTGCCCTCTTCGAACAAAGCGAGTGGGCTTACCGTCCCTGATTTTAGTGAAGCTGTCAGTAAAGCCGCACCTGCAGTTGTTACCATCTTTACTCGTCACGATGATCCAGGCGCACGAGCCGAACAAATTGGCACCAACTGGAATAGCTTGCCTGAACAAGATTTCGATACGCTTGGTAGCGGGGTTATTGTATCAACCGACGGTCACGTCCTAACAAATTATCATGTTGTCATGGCAATCAAAGGCCTCTTTGTAGGCCTACCAGACGGTCGCCAAATAGAAGCAACCCTTGTTGGGAGTGACCCCGAAACAGATCTAGCACTTCTACAGATTCATGAAAAAGATCTGCCAACAGTGACTATTGGTGATAGCACACGATTGCGTATTGGGCAATCCGTGTTAGCTATTGGGAACCCCTTTGATGTCGGGCAAACAGTTACAGCAGGCATTATTTCCGCATTAGGACGTCATGGTTTAGGGCTCAACAATTACGAAGACTTCATTCAAACAGACGCTGCCATTAACCAAGGAAATTCGGGAGGTGCTCTTATTAATGCTCAAGGAGAGCTCATTGGCATCAATACAGCCATTTTCTCCCCTGAGCAATCTGACGGCTTTATCGGTATCGGTTTTGCTATTCCAAGCTCCATCATCGAGCGCGTACTACCGAGCCTCATGGAAGGCAAAGTTGTTGAACGTGGATATTTTGGTTTTGTCCCACGTCAGCTCTCCCGAGAGTTCGCTCAAGATTTAGGACTCGCCGTCTCGCAAGGAGTGATGGTAAGTCACGTCCTTAGCAAAAGTCCCGCTGCTCAAGCTGGACTCCATGCTTTCGATATTTTGAAAAAAATTAATGGCGAAGAAATTTTTCACGTCAATCGCGTACTTCAAATCATCGCAGCACTAAAACCAGGCATTCCTGTAGAAGTGGAAGTACTTCGAGGAACGCAACTCGTCACTTTAACAGTCACTCCAGGCGAGCGTCCAAAGAATGCTATCGAACGTGCACAAAGCGGATCGGCTACCATTGACACCATTAGTACCGTGCCCTAAATAGAAAACGCGCCTAGAAGGCGCGTTTTCTTATCTAAAATTTATTCGTCTTTGTCATCTGGCATGGCATCGATATCTTCCTGAGTTTTTCCGAAGAACTTCACAAGCCAAATGCCCGCTTGGAACAAAATAACCAACGGCAAAGCTAAGAGCAACTGAGAAAGCACATCTGGCGGTGTAAAAATGGCAGCAATCACAAAAGCACCAACAATCACAAACGGGCGTGCTTTCACTAGCTTTTCATAAGATGCTAAACCGACATGGTTAAGCACCATCACAACAATCGGCACCTCAAACGTCAAACCGAAAGCCACAAACATCGTCAACACAAAGCTGAAATAAGAATCGATGTCTGGTGCAAAGTTCACGCTATCAGGTGAGAAACCAGCAATAAATTGGAAAACCATGCGGAAAACAACGAAATAGCAATACGCCATCCCAACCGCAAACATCGTAATCGATGACACTAAAATTGGAAGCGCCAGGCGTTTTTCTCTACGATAAAGCGCAGGAGCCACATAGGCCCACAACTGATAGAGTACAAACGGCAACGCAATTAAAAAAGCCACAAATAACGTAACTTTTAGTGGCACCATAAAAGGAGCCACCACCCCAGTAGCAAGCAACTTCACTCCTTGAGGTAGCGCAACCATCAACGGCTGACTCAAGAAGTCAAAGATTTGCTTCATAAAAGGGGAAAGACAAGCAAAGACCACCAAAACGGCAATAGCGGACTTAACGGTACGATTTCGGAGTTCTATCAAATGGCTCACCAACGGTTGTTCGTTGGCGGGGTCATCAGGAGCTTCAAGCTGTTTTTGATTTTCTGCCATAGCTGTGTTTTATCGATAAATACGAGGACGATTCGTTCTAGCGCGAGCGGCCAAACGACGATTATTGCCACCCAACTGAGCATCCCTCATGCCTAACTCTCGACGAAGCTTTGCAATTTCATGTGCAAGCTCATCCACCGAAGGCCCCGCATGATATCTCTTAGTAAAGGTCTTGGGCTCTTCCCACTTGTACATCGGCTCAGCTGTTGTAGAGCTATCTCCCCAACCGTAGAAATCTGCGATTTCATCGCTAGTGCCAGCCGAAGCCATTTTGTTCACAGACTCTTCTATTTCTTTCAAGCTGTCCTGCGCTTGGGATACCGCATCTTTTGTATTAAACGAAACAGATTGAACCTCTTTTTCGATTGAGGACGCGGACTTCTCAACCGTAGACTTCACATCGTTGGCGAGAACCTTGGCCTCATCCTGAATCCGTTTGAGTTCTGCGAGTTCCGTCTCTCGGTTGATGTCGGATTTAACCTGTGCAACAAAACGCTGCGCTTTTCCAATCCATTCTCCCGCTGTACGAGCTACTGTCGGCAGTCGTTCTGGCCCAAGTACCACAAGAGCAATCGTACCGATAACCAACATCTCACTGAAACCGAAGTCAAACATGTTTATCCTTGTCTTTCACTAAAGAGCCGCGGTCAGCCCCAAAGACTGCCGCGGCCGTTAGCTTAAGCATCATACGCTCACTATCTTCACTTGATCTCTATACGATCAAGATCTGAACAGATTAAGAGGCGTTCGTCTTATCCTTGGCTTCCACATCAACGGTGTTAGCCTTATCTTGGGCAATTTCTTTCTTAGGCGCTTCTTCACCTTCCTTCATACCATCCTTAAAGCCCTTGATCGCACCACCAAGGTCCTTACCCATATTCTTAAGCTTGCCCGTACCAAAAACCAGCACAACAATGACCAAAACGATCAACCAGTGCCAAATAGAAAGGGAACCCATTTTTTCTCTCCTGAGATTATTTCGTCCAAGGCTGAGGACCGCCAAGAACATGAATGTGTAAATGACCAACTTCCTGACCGCCATCGCGACCAGTGTTGATAATGACGCGGAAGCCGTTCTTTGCACCTTCCTGCAATGCTAACGTACGCGTTAATCCGAGCATTTTACCCAAAAGCACAGAATCTTCAGGCTCAGCCTGAGCCAAAGACTGAATATGTTTTTTCGGGATAATCAGAAAATGAATCGGCGCCTTCGGATTGATGTCTCGGAAAGCAAGTACTTCCTCATCTTCATAAACCTTGGATGCGGGGATTTCTCCACGTGCGATCCGGCAAAACAGACAATCGTCAAGTTGCATGGAAACCTCTATCAAGAGTAATGCTTGCGAACCCATGCTTCATACAAGGATTCTTTTAAAGCACAATACCAATTGTAATGATCAGCGTTATCCTAAGCTTACCATCCCCAAGCTTTTCAGGCGATAAGCCATTATGATGTTTTTTTGATGTTCACTATACTTCCTTAGAGTGGTATGAGCGTCATCGCTTAGGTATATCTTCATTTGATCGTTATCGATACATATCCTCTGGGGCGCGGATCACAGGCTCAAATTCACGCCAACCACCAGAACCAAGCTCACGCCAGAAGCAGCTTGTATGCCCCGTATGGCATGCTACCCCTCCTTGCTGATCAACAAGATACAAAACCGCCTTTCCATCTGTATCAAGTTGCATGCCTAACACACGTTGCTCATTGCCTGACGACTTGCCTTTACACCAAACCTGACCACGAGATCTAGAGAAGTAAACGCCGCGCCCGGTAGCCGCCGTTTCTTCGAGCGCTTCTTTATTAGCCCAAGCAAACATCAATACACGACGCGTCTCAGCATCCTGCACAATGACGGGTACCAAGCCTTCATCGTTAAAGTGAACTTCATCAATCCAACTCATTTGCTTCTCCGTTTTGCATAAGCACACCTAGCTAACGCTTTTTTCAATCGTCAACGCGCACAATATCCGCACCTAACTGACGCAACTTATCTTCCATACGCTCATAGCCGCGATCTAGGTGATAAATACGATCAACAGTACTACTCCCTTGTGCTGCTAACGCTGCAATCACCAACGATGCAGATGCACGCAGGTCGGTTGCCATAATCGTAGCACCAGTGAGCTCAGGCACACCTTCAACAATTGCAGTGTGGCCTTCAATCGTAATATGAGCACCAAGACGCAAAAGTTCCGGCACATGCATGAAACGATTCTCAAAAATCGTTTCTGTAATATGAGCAGTCCCTGTAGCCAAACAATTCAATGTCATGAACTGCGCCTGCATATCTGTTGGAAACCCTGGGTGAGGTACAGTACGAATTGACACAGGCTGAGGACGACCGTCCATACGCACACGAACCCAATCATTGCCAATATCGAGTTGAGCACCACAACGACGTAATTTATCCAACACAACTTCCATATGACCTGGTTGACAATGAGTCACCAAGACGTCGCCTTGCGTCACTACTGATGCAACAAAGAATGAACCAGCCTCAATGCGATCAGCAATTACTGTATGTTCTGCGCCATGAAGCTGCTTTACCCCTTCAATATAGAGAACAGGTGTTCCCGCCCCCTGAATGCGAGCTCCCATCGCACTGAGACAGTTACAAAGATCCACAACTTCAGGTTCTCGAGCAGCGTTCTCAATCACAGTGCATCCATCTGCTAACACAGCAGCCATCACCAGGTTTTCTGTACCTGTCACTGTCACCATATCTGTCACGATATGTGCACCTGTCAAGCGCGATGATGTCGCGCGCACATATCCATGATCGATCTCAACTTTCGCTCCTAACTGACGAAGGCCACGAATATGCTGATCTACTGGGCGGGCACCAATAGCACATCCCCCGGGCAAACTCACATCCGCACTACCAAAGCGCGCAACCAACGGACACAATGTCAACACTGAGGCTCGCATCGTCTTGACTAAATCGTAAGGAGCAATCGTGCTCGTCACTGTACTCGCGTTAAGAGTAACATCCGTACCTGCTCGCTGGACTTTAACACCCATGCCAGCCAGCAACTTTAGCATCGTACGCACATCAGCCAAATCAGGCACGTTATGAAGCACTAAATCATCTGCCGTCAACAAAGAAGCAGCCAAAATAGGTAATGTTGCATTCTTGGCTCCAGAAGCACGTATTTCGCCGACAAGACGGTGACCGCCATTGATTTTTAGCTGTTGCATGGTGTTTTTTCGTAAGAAGTTGAGTAAGAGCGTGACTCTAGTTCAAAAGGTGTTATGCCTTCCGAAAACTAACACAATCACCCCCACAATGGTAGAGTCAATCAAGAATTGACATAGAAACGGCGCGGATAGCCGCGCCGTTAACATGACTTATTTTAATGAGGTTTAAGTAAAGTCTCCAAACCGTAGAGTTTTACTAGCTCCATAAACCCTGACGGCACAGATAGCAGAGTTAACTCTTTGCCCGCAGCTTTCGCTTGACGATAGGCATAGAGTGCCAGTGCCAACACCGTACTATCAACACGAACAACACCTTCAAAATCCAACGTGTAATCACCATTACGCGTAGCTTGAACGACTTGTGCCTTAGCTTTCGAGGCTTCAACAAAGGTTAAGTGAGATGTATTGAACTTCATAGGTTACTTGGTCTTTTGTGCATTAGCATCCACCAAGGCATCAGTTTTCTCTTCTAAAAGACGAATCAACCCTGGAACACCATCTTGATTCAATGTGGACGCAAACTGGGATCGATAGTTTTCAACCATCCAAATACCTTCTACATTTACGTCAACGATCTTCCACTCGCCAGCTTTATTACAGTAAATTCGATAATCAAGGCCAATATCAGGTTGCCCCTGCGCTTTCAAGAGCGTACGAATCACCATTTCGTCCTTGACCTTGCGATTGCGCGTTGGTCGCAATTCACACGTATGATCCTTCACATTCTTGAGAGCGCCAGAATAAATACGAATCAAAAGCTTTTCAAAACCCGTCATCAAACGTTGGCGCTCTTCTGGTGAAGCTTGACGCCACTTCGGGCCCACAGTCATGCGAGTCATCATCGTAAAGTCGACGCAGGCCATCACACGGTTGTCGACAAGTGCCTGTAAAGCCACTGGGTCACCCGCATGTAACTGAGGATTAGCTTTTATTTCTTGCAAAATCCCGTTACTCACAGACAAAACCCATTCGAAAGGGTCCTGTTCCTGTTTCGCAAACACGGGACACGAAACGAATGCCATGCTAACAGCAGTTGCTAAAATCAAATCTCGTCTTTGCATTATGGTTCCTTTACAGTATTGTTATCAGACGTATCATCATCAAATGAAAGCGGCGTCAAGGACTCAAGTTCTTCTTCGCCTGACTGAGTCCCGTCTGCAATAGCATGTCTACGCTGTTGACGATATGCATTTCGTACTGCCACATATTCATCAACAACATTGGCACGCATATCGTCCAGACCAGCATCCATCATACGCGAGCGTAAATCCACTGCCTCAACCCCAGCATAACTCACGCGCCAATACCAGTCCTCATTCCATAGAACGTAAGTCATTGGGTCAGTTGCCGCACTGACCGGCCAACGGAACACATCGCGACCACCCGAAGGGCCGAGCAATGGCAACACAAGATAAGGCCCTTCCCCCACGCCCCAAACCCCCAAGGTTTGTCCAAAATCTTCAGGCGCTCGCTCCATACCAACCCAGGTAGCGACGTCCAAAAGGCCACCAATACCTAACGTTGAATTCAACAAGAATCGGAAGCTCGATGTTATCCCTTCACTTACTTTTCCCTGTAAGAAATTGTTAAGTGCATTATTCGGTTCCCCTAAGTTATCGATAACATTAGAAATCCCTTCCCGAGCCTTTTCTGGGACAACCCAACGATAACCCTTCGTCACCGGCTTCAACACCGCACGATCAAGGTTATTGTTAAAGGCAAACATTTGGCGATTAAAGCTTTCGTACGGGTCTTCAGGCGATTGACCTGCATTCGGGGGCACTTGAGCACATCCCGCAAGTAAAGCCATGCTGACCGACGCGGGTAGCCACTTTTTTAACGAGGGCGTCATTGGCTTCTCCTTATTGTTCGTCACTCGTTAGCCGACTTTTCGGCGGTGTTATAGAGAAATTGACTAATCAACGATTCCAAAACCACTGCGCTTTGAGTGCGACGAATTTCATCTCCGTTTGCAAGATTCCCTTCATCAGCACCTGGCTCAATACCAATGTATTGCTCGCCTAACAAACCAGCCGTTAAAATCTTCGCCGAACTATCCGTTGGGAAGGGATAAGCCGCATCAATCTCCATGGTCACCACCGCCTGAAAGCTCTGTGGATCAAAGACGACGGACTGTACACGTCCCACCACCACACCTGCAGACTTCACCGCTGCACGAGGCTTCAATCCACCGATATTGTCAAACGCAGCGGTCACGGTATAACTCTTATGACCAAACGTGAAACTACCTAAGTTAGCAGCCTGAAGCGCCATAAAAAGCATGGCGACAAACCCCAACACCACAAAGATCCCCACATAAAATTCAAGGGTGCGATTTTTGTCCATAACCTAAGATCCTTTTTGTTTTTAGACTGTGGTGAACATCCACGCCGTCATAATAAAGTCCAAACCGAGCACTAAAAGTGAAGAAATCACCACGGTACTTGTCGTTGCTCTAGAAACACCATCAGGGGTTGGGCGAGCAACATAACCATGAAAAAGAGCTACAAGAGCAACCGCAATCCCGAATACCACACTTTTAATAAAGCCGTTAAAAATATCGTCCCAAATATCTACTGCACTTTGCATTTGGCTCCAGAAAGCACCACTGTCAGTTCCAATCATTTGAACACCGACAAACCAAGCCCCCATAATCCCAACTGCAGAAAAAATCGTAGCTAAGATCGGCATAGAGATGAAGGCTCCGATAAATCTTGGCGCCAATACACGCTTAACAGGGTCAACCCCCATCATTTCCATAGCGGCCAGTTGCTCACCTGCACGCATAAGACCAATTTCGGCTGTTAATGCCGTACCCGCACGGCCCGCAAATAAAAGGGCAGTCACAACAGGACCTAACTCTCTCACTAGAGATAAAGCCACCATCGTCCCTAAAGCCTGCTCACTCCCATAAGTCACCAATACGTAATAGCCTTGTAACCCCAACACAAAACCCACGAAAAGACCAGACACAGCAATAATAAGCAGTGAATAGTTCCCAATAAAATGGATTTGCTGAATCACAGGAGCCAAACGAGCACCGCTAAGACGCAATATCAAAGTCCAAGCAAAAAGACCAAAGCGACCAATACGCCTAAAAATGCTTACGACCAATTGCCCCACATTTGTCATCAAACTTCTCATGCCTTCTCACCTCCGAAATCCTGACCGATCGTAGGCGCAGGATAGTGAAAACGCACAGGTCCATCAGGTAAAGCATTAATAAACTGCTTCACAAAAGGTTCTTCCGTATGACGCAAAACCTCAGGAGTCCCCTCAGCCGCAATACGCCCTGCGTTAATCATATAAACATAGTCTGCAATTTCAAACGTTTCAGCCACGTCATGAGTCACAATGATAGATGTCGCTTGCAAGGCATCGTTAAGACGACGAATCAAATTAGCAGTCACACCCATCGAAATGGGGTCTAACCCAGCAAAAGGTTCGTCATACATGATGACCGCAGGATCCAAAGCAATGGCACGCGCCAAAGCAACACGACGAGCCATGCCCCCAGAAATCTCAGACGGCATCAAAGGCGCAGCCCCTCTTAAACCCACGGCATTGAGCTTCATCAAAACCAAATCTCGAATCGTTTCTTCATCAAGATTCGTCTGCTCACGCATGGGAAATGCTACGTTCTCGAAAACCGATAGATCAGTAAACAACGCTCCAAACTGAAACAACATCCCCATACGACGACGTAGACGATAGAGGCTCTTTTGATCCCCTGTACACATCTTCTCGCCAGCGATCGTAATCTCACCGCTTTGTGGCGTTAACAACCCGCCAATTAACTTCAGCAAGGTTGTTTTCCCCATTCCTGAACCGCCCATAATAGCGACAACTTTACCTGCACCAAAACGCATGGACACGTTTTGTAGAATGGTTTGCCCCCCATATCCAAATGTCAAATCATCAATTTTTACGGTGTATTCCATAGCCCTTTAATCCACTTGGCATCATTAGAGACCAACACTAGGCGCAAATCGCACCATCCTGCTAATCCCCATTTCTTGTAACTCTAGCGCCTCTGGCGGCAACAACTGAAAAGCTTCTTGTACATTTGGTGGGATCGCCATAGGACGACGTCTCACATAATTTACAAACACCCATTCAGTCGCGCCCACCGTTAGTAGTTCACCTTGACGCATAATCGCATACCTTCTGAGCGATGAAATTCTGCGGATCGTTTGTACCCATGTATAAACGTCCAATTTATCCCCGAGCAACGCTGGTTTTAGATACTCAATCCAGTGTTGACGCACGACCCAAGCACAACCTGAAGCCTTAAGCGCTTCAAATGTCTGTCCCCTAGATGCCGCATGCAACGTTGCAACCTCTTCCATCCAGCGAATATATTCTCGATTATTCACATGACCAAGAATATCAATGGACGAAGCTTCAACCGTTACAGGCAGGCGATAAATAGGATTTGTCATAATCGCTTTGCTCCAAATGCAAGAAATTATTATCGCGCTTTACGAGAAACCTCAGTACTAGAAAGAGAAAAGCTTCCGTTTCTTCCTTTTGTTGCACGACTTTTTACTCTTTTTAGAGTAGCCAAAAAACAACAACTCACGGCCGAGTGATAGTTAACACTTGCAAATCCATACAAAACTGAGTGTTTATGGCAATCTCTCATACGATTCAACATGTCGTGAATCGAGGTTCTCGACTACAATCGATTTATTTCCCATTATTCATGCGTAGAAAGCAACGTACGACATACACGTTGTCACTCGCGCTATTTATCACCTAGTCTTCTCGTGACTCAAACTAAACGAAAAACACCTCCAGCACGTAAGCCAACGCGTAAAAGTTCAAAAACCGCGTCTTTTTTTAAGTGGTTTCTAGGTATCTGTTTGGCTGGTGCAGCTTCGGGTATTCTGCTAGCCGTCTTTGTTTTTGCTTTCATCTATCGTCAACTACCTCCCATTGACACTGTTGCCGACTATCGCCCCTGCGTTCCTTTACGCGTATGGAGTGCTGACGGCAAACTCATTGGTGAATTTGGCGAAGAACGTCGTGACTTTGTCCGATTAACAGAAATCCCTGCTCATGTTAAACACGCAATCCTTGCTGCGGAAGACGATGGCTTCTATGAGCATCCAGGGATCGAAATTACAGGGATTTTACGTGCTGCGTTCGCGAATCTCGTCACTGGACGTCGTGGGCAAGGAGGCTCTACGATTACACAGCAAGTTGCGCGTAACTTCTTTTTATCATCCGAACGCACTTACACCCGTAAACTTTACGAAATCGCCATGTCCTTCAAAATCGAGCAAACTTTGACGAAGGACCAGATTTTGGAAATTTACTTAAACCAAATTTATTTAGGTCAACGTTCTTACGGTTTCCAAAGCGCAGCACATACCTATTTTGGTCGTTCACTTGACCAAATTTCTGTGGGGGAAGCCGCTACGTTAGCTGGTCTCCCTGTAGCACCCTCCGCTTATAACCCCATCGTGAATCCAACGCGAGCAACCATGCGAAAAAACTATGTCCTACGCCGCATGTTTGACTTGGGTTATATCGACGAACTCACTTATGAGACCGAAAAGGCTCAACCCATGGAAACTCGTCGTGTGACCACGCAGCAGGAAATGGTTGCCGCCAATATGAGTGAAGAATCGATTACCGCAAAATATGCGGCAGAGCTCGCTCGTATGTTGGTCTATGACATTTTCAAAGAAGAAACCTATTCTCGTGGTATCAACGTTTACACCACGATCGATATGGCAGCTCAAAAAACCGCCGTCGATGCCGTTCGTCGTCAGTTGATTTCCTACGATCGTAAATATGGTTATCGTGGCCCAGAAGGTTATATCGACTTAAGCGACGTATCAAAACGCCCGTCCACCATCCGACAGGCTTTAGAAAAAACGACCACATCTCCCTTTATGTTGCCTGCAATCGTCATTGAGGCAACCCCCAAGGGTATTACCGCTGCCATATCTGCCAATGAAACTGTAACCCTTGACGCGAACAGCCTAAAATTTGCTCGTCGTCATCTTGGTAAAGTCTCGAAAGCCTATATCGACAAAGCACTCAAGCCTGGTGCCATCATTCGCGTGATGCGCTCTGCAAATGGCAAACAATGGACATTAGCCCAAGTACCTCGCGTCGAAGCAGCGTTTGTCGCTGGCGACTTTAATACAGGTGCAGTACGCGCATTAGTGGGTGGGTTTGACTTTAACCTAAACATGTTCAACCACGTCACACAAGCTTGGCGTCAGCCTGGCTCGTCATTTAAACCATTTATCTATTCAGCTGCTTTAGATAAAGGCTTTACACCAGCCACTATCATCAACGATGCGCCAATCAGTATTGATCCCAAGCTTACAGGTAATAAGATTTGGGCGCCTAAAAACTATGAAGGTCGTTTTGATGGCCCTATGCCATTGCGTCGTGGGTTGGAAAAGTCCAAGAATTTGATTTCTATTCGTATCATGCAGGCCATTACCCCTGAATATGCGCAGGAATTCGTTCGTAAGTTTGGCTTCCCACCTGAAAAGCAACTGGCTAACCTTCCAATGGCATTAGGCGCAGGTAGCGTCACGCCTTGGCAAATGTTAGGTGGATACACAGTCTTTGCCAATGGTGGCTATCGAGTACAACCTTACTTGATTGAACGTGTCACCGATGTCGATGGTCGAACTTTGATGCGTGCCACTAATCGAACCGCTGGGGATGAGTCTATTCGAGCTATTGATGATCGCAATGCCTACATCATGCATAGTTTGCTACATGGTGTAGCAACACATGGCACTGCAGCTCGTGCCACAAAAATGCTCGGCCGAACTGATATCGGCGGCAAAACAGGAACCACAAACGATAGTCACGACGCTTGGTTCTGTGGCTATGCTGGTAACTTAGTTGCCGTGACCTGGATGGGATACGATACTCCGAAGCCACTTGGCTCACGTGAAACCGGAGGCGGTCTTGCCTTACCAATTTGGATTGACTTTATGAAGGCAACACTTAAAGACACACCCAATTACATGCGTCAAATGCCAGAGAGCGTTGTAGAATCCAACGGAGAATATTTTTATCGCGACCCCATTCACGGTGCCGATTTCTCTGACCTCATGAGTTCAAGTGAAAATAGTACCTCCGAGCTCGTCCGAGATCAGATCTTCTAAAGACTCAAAAAGATATAGGGAGTGTGACAAAGTTCAGGACATCCTGACTTTATCAACACTCCCTTTTCTTCATATCCATCACAAAATTAAAAAGAGAATCTAGTACACAAAGAAAGCATCTCCTCTTTTTTCCTTATGGTTATCGTAATCGATAACCGCTACACTTGCTATTTGATTAAAGCTCCGCGTCGAGTCGCATTAATGCATCACGAACAACTTCTTCGAGCGTCAATCCTGAGCGAGAGTCTTTCCATACACCTTGTTGCAAAGAGAAATGATGCCCTCCAAAGCGAGAAGCACACCAAATCTCACGCATAGGGGTCTGAATATTGACGACTACTTGTTCGCCATTTTCAAGCTCAATCGTGAGTACATTACCGCTACGTATGCAATCAACATCTTCAGAAGCTAGTTCAAGCCATGCCTCTAAAGATTGCATTTCTGCTTCGGCGACGGTTAAAAATTCTGTATCTTTATCCATTGTGAAAGGATTTCCTATGTTGAGAACTGCCGTTTTAGTTGGCATTATCACCACACTCTGCATCAGCCTAACTGGTTGCGGTCAAAAGGGAGACCTCTATATGCCCGATCAGCAAGCACCAGTCTCTATGCAAAAATCTTCTTCTGGACTTTAACACACCTTTTTTTCTCATGACCTTCGACACCTCAGCCTGTAGCCGTCCACATACTTTCTTTCATCGTCAAGGCGTTGAACTATGGTGTGAAAACGTACCCCTCTCTCGTATAGCGCAAGAGGTAGAAAGAACGACATACATTTACTCCCGTGCGCAAATTGAAACTAACTTCATGGCTTATCAGTCAGCTTTAGCTGATGTTCCTCATCAGGTGTGCTATGCCATGAAAGCCAATTCCACTGTGGGTATTTTGCAGATCTTGGCTAAATTGGGGGCTGGAGTTGACACCGTCAGTGGTGGTGAAATTGCTCGTGCCTTACGAGCAGGATTTACCCCACACAAAATTGTTTATTCAGGAGTAGGCAAAACTCGTAAAGAAATTGCTTATGCTCTGAAACAGGGAATTGGATGTTTTAACGTCGAGAGTGAACCAGAACTCGAACGCATCAATGAAATAGCTCAGTCTCTAGGACTTAGAGCCCCTATCTCCATTCGATGCAATCCTGATGTTGACCCTAAAACCCACCCATACATTTCGACAGGTCTCAAAAATAATAAGTTTGGCATTCCTATTGCTCACGCGGAAACAATTTACCTTCGTGCCGCCAATATGCCTGGTATTGAAATCAAAGGTATTGACGCACACATTGGAAGCCAAATCATTGACACCCAGCCTTATTTAGATTCTGTCACACGTCTTATCGATACGATGGATCGCTTGAAAGCACGAGGGCTCGTCTTATCACACATTGATATCGGTGGTGGCCTAGGCATTCAATACCGTCCTGAAGATGTCCCTCCGACGCCACAAACCCTACTTCAACCAATTAAAGCGTTACTGAAAGCTCGTGGATTCGGTGACATTAAACTTCTCGTTGAGCCTGGACGCTCCATCGTAGGAAATGCTGGCGTACTCATGACTCAGGTGCAATACATAAAGTACGGTGATACACGTAATTTCTGTATTGTCGAAGGCGGAATGAACGACCTAATTCGACCAGCTCTCTATTCAGCCTGGATGGACATCGTCCCAGTCGTAGAACGTCATGACATAGAGCCATTAGTCATGGATGTCGTAGGACCAGTCTGTGAAAGTTCTGATTTCTTAGGTCGTGCTCGAGAACTGGCGGTAAAAGCCAATGATTGGTTGGCCGTCTTGGATGCCGGAGCTTATGGTGCCAGTATGGCTTGTCACTACAACAGTCGTGTACTCCCCATGGAAATCCTCGTCGATGGTGATCAAGTCATTCCTTTGCGAGACCCAGAAACTTACGAACACCTGATTCAGGGTGAACGATTTTTAGATCTTTAACCCAGTCTCGCAAGCCTTTTAAAGGCTTGCTCTTTATGAGAATTTCAACGTAGAATATATAAACGCCGGATCTCAGTAACTATTGAGATGCGGCGTTTTTTGTGTCTGTTATATGGTCATATCCACTTCATTTCCAAGGAGACATTTATGCACCTTGAAAACTCCGTCAAACTTGACTTTAAAGACGTTCTCATTCGCCCAAAGCGCTCAACTCTCACGAGCAGAAGTGAAGTAGACATTACGCGAGAATTCAAATTTTTGCACTCCCCCGTGAAGTACTATGGAATTCCCATTATCGCCGCAAACATGGATACTACAGGCACATTTGAAATGGCGAGCGCACTAGCCACCCATCAAATGTCCACCGCGCTTCACAAGCACTATGAGCATGATGAATATGTCGACTTCTTTAGTCGGCTAGAAAAGAAATCTTCGGCTTTTTATTCTCTCGGGATTGGAAATCAGGACTGGGAAAAGTTCCAGCAAACCATAACAAAGGCACCTGAAGCAATTCAATACGTTTGTATTGATGTGGCTAATGGCTATACGGAAGCTTTCGTTGCTTTTGTCAAAAAGGTTAGAGAAAGCTATCCCAACCTGGTCATCATGGCTGGGAATGTGGTTACTGGAGACATGACTGAAGAATTGCTTTTGGCAGGGGCCGACATTGTCAAAGTTGGGATCGGACCTGGCTCTGTTTGTACAACCAGAAAGATGACCGGAGTTGGATATCCACAACTTTCAGCCATTATTGAGTGTGCTGATGCAGCGCATGGATTAGGAGGCCGCATCTGTGCCGACGGTGGTTGTACAGTCCCAGGCGACATAGCTAAAGCATTTGGCGGTGGAGCAGACTTTGTGATGCTTGGCGGCATGCTAGCAGGTCACAACGAATCCGCAGGTGAAATTGTTGAAACAGAACAAGGCACCTTTAAGCGCTTCTATGGCATGAGCTCACGTAATGCAATGAACAAATACTCTGGTGGTGTCGCCAAGTACCGAGCGGCCGAAGGGAAAGCAGTTTTAATTCCTGCGAGAGGGCCTATCGACCAAACCGTTCAAGACATTCTTGGTGGCGTCCGTAGTGCCTGCACCTATGTAGGTGCACGTCGACTGAAAGAGCTGACCATGCGCACAACCTTTGTACGTGTGTCCATGCAGTTAAATGAAGTCTTTGGTAAAGCTCCCTAATATCCAGGATTAAGGTGAATCATTCCATCAAAAAGGAATGATTCACCTAGTACAATGAGACACTCTTTTATTTTTTTATCGAGGTCGCCTTGAGTATTTTTGACTCTGCCCGTTTCGTCATTTCAGCCGCTAAATTGTCTGGTCTCCCTCCCGAAGGAGCACCTGAAATTGCATTTGCAGGTCGCTCCAACGCAGGTAAATCGACAACAATCAATGTCCTTACCCGTAAAACGCGTTTAGCCTTTGCTAGTAAGACACCTGGACGTACGCAATTGATCAACTTTTTTGCACTTTCTCAAAAGAATGAGCAAGGGAACCGTGATGATGTTGGGTATCTCGTGGACTTACCAGGCTATGGTTTTGCAAAAGCAAGCGAAGACACTCGTAAAACTTGGTCACAATTAGTCGGTGGATATATTGCTCAGCGTCCGACCATGACTGGCCTTGTTATTGTCATGGATGCTCGTCGTCCATTCATGCCAACGGATGAATGGTTAATAGAATTTATGGCTGGACGTCCAAATGTTAAGATGCACTGGTTATTAAATAAAGCAGACCAATTAAAAAACATGGAACGCCGAACCACATTACGTATGGCTCAAAAACGCGCAGCAGAAATTGGCCCTCATGTCACCGTTCAATTATTTTCAGGAATGAAGAAAGAAGGGACTGCTGAATTGGCTTCAGTTTTGGAAAGTTGGCTTGGACTTAATGCTGAAGAAAGACCAGGGGATTAAAGTTAAGGAACACCTATTGATTACTGACTTCTTTAAACGTCAGCCTTACCTTTTGTAGGAATAAAAAAATGCAGACACTTGGTGCCTATCCGAGCGTACGTATGCGTCGTATGCGTCACGATGACTTTTCCCGCCGCCTCATGCGAGAAAATGTTGTCACACCGAACGATTTGATTCTTCCTGTTTTTATAATCGAAGGGACGGGGCTTCGTGAACCGGTTCCGTCTATGCCTGGCGTTGATCGCTTGAGCATTGACGAGCTTCTCAAAGTAGCAGGTGAATGCGTTGAACTTGGCATTCCAATGCTCGCACTTTTCCCTCATATTGCAGAAGAACTGAAGACGCCTGATGGTCGTGAAGCAGCCAATTCCAATGGACTCATTCCTCGTGCCGTAAAGGCTTTAAAGCAAGCCTATCCACAATTAGGCATCATGTGTGACGTCGCTCTTGACCCCTATACTACCCACGGGCAGGACGGTCTGATTGATGAAGAAGGCTACATACTTAACGATGAAACCATTGAAGTACTGGTTGAACAAGTCTTAGCGCAAGCTCGCGCTGGGGCTGATGTTGTCGCACCGTCCGATATGATGGACGGTCGTATTGGCATCATCCGTGATCGTCTAGAAAAAGAAGGCTTAATTCATACACGAATCATGGCCTATTCTGCCAAGTACGCAAGCTCCTATTACGGCCCCTTCCGTGATGCAGTAGGTTCCTCTTCCAACTTAGGTAAATCGAACAAAGCTGTCTACCAACAAGATCCTGCTAACGGCGACGAAGCACTTTGGGAAGTAGGCTTAGATCTTGCAGAAGGTGCTGACATGGTCATGGTCAAACCAGGTGTTCCATATCTTGATGTCCTTTGGCGTGTTAAACAGGAATTTAAAGCTCCTACCTTCGCTTACCATGTTTCCGGCGAATATGCCATGATCAAGTTTGCAGCCCAAGCAGGAGCTATTGACGAAAAGAAAATCACATTTGAAACGATGGTCTGCTTCAAACGTGCTGGTGCCGATGGCATATTGACATATTGCGCTTTGGATGTTGCACGTTGGATCCGTGAGGGTTACAACTACTAAAGAGCACTGACTCGTACTTCATAACTAAGTAAAAAGAGCCTGCTTTTCAATAGAGCAGGCTCTTCTTCATTACTAATTCCATTCTTCCTGAAATTTCCTCAATAGGCGGCCATCACGTTTAGTAGGGCGACCTTGCGTAATAAACCGTGAGGGCTCGGACGCGAGACGCAACATTTCTTTGCGCTGTTCGCGGGCTTTTAGACTGGTTTCTGTTTCGCGATATAACGTCTGAGCTACCGATGCTGGCCCTCGCGTATTCGACAAACCTTCAACATAAACTACAAATATTTCTTCTCCGCGATGAATCTCTAAACAGTCCCCAACTTTGACATCGCGAGAAGGTTTTAAACGTTGGCCAGAAAGCAAAACGCGGCCTAAACCTACTTCTACTTGAGCAATAGAACGCGTCTTGAAAAAACGTGCAGCCCAAAGCCACTTATCAATGCGCATTGCATCCATTACGCCCCCCGTAAATACAAAAGGCTCGATCATTTGATCGAGCCTTAAATTTTAAATCAAGGAAGAAAATTATTCTTCTGACTTGACTTCTTCAACAACCGTAGCCTTTTCGGTAAGTTCCATGTAGGCCATCGGAGCGTTATCGCCAACTCGGAAGCCCATCTTGAGAATACGGGTGTAACCGCCGTTACGGTTGGCAAAGCGCGGACCGATTTCGTTGAAGAGCTTAACAACAACTTCACGATCGCGAAGACGGTTGAAAGCAAGACGCTTGTTAGCCGGCGTAGGATCCTTGGCGAGGGTGATCATCGGTTCAACAACGCGACGAAGTTCCTTAGCCTTCGGGAGGGTGGTCTTGATAGCTTCGTGCTTGATGAGGGAGCACATCATGTTACGAAGCATAGCGAGACGGTGAGCGCTAGTACGATTAAGCTTGCGGAGACCAAGACGGTGACGCATTTTATTCTTTCCTAATAAAGTCTATGAATGAATTTGTCGCCATAGCGACTGACCTTTCCCCGAGTCTTCTATCTCTTGAGAATCAAAAGCGGTCGGGTGAAAGAGAAGGGCGCGATCACTAGATCACGCCCTATTGCCATAAAGCATGGCGATTATTGCACAGCTCGCAACCATCGTCAAATAAATTCGAAAGAAATTCTTCAAAAAGTTATCTAACGAGAGACGAGCAAGGCATTATCGTTCATTGGCAGGCGGCCAGTTTTCGAGACGAGAACCAAGCGTAAGACCGTGAGCAGCGAGAACTTCCTTGATTTCATTCAAGGACTTACGGCCAAGATTGGGGGTCTTAAGCAACTCATTTTCGGTGCGTTGGATAAGATCACCAATGTAGTATATGTTTTCTGCCTTAAGGCAGTTAGCGGAACGAACGGTAAGTTCTAGATCGTCAACCGGACGGAGAAGGATAGGATCGAGCGGCGGAGGCGTTTCTTCTTCCGGTTCCTCGTTATCGTCGGTAGTAGTATCCTGATGGATAGAACCAAAGACAGCAAGCTGATCCTGAAGAATACGGACAGCTTCACGAAGTGCGTCTTCTGGACCAACAGCACCATTGGTCTCAATCGTCATTTCCAACTTGTCAAGATCGGTACGCTGAGCAACGCGTGCAGCTTGAACCTGATAGGCAACACGATGAATCGGAGAGAAGGAAGCATCCATAATGATGCGACCGATACCACCCTTAGAGTAGTCATCGTGGAAAGCACGGACATCACCAGGCTGATAGCCGCGACCCTTTTCAACCTTCACCTGCATCTCAAGGCGACCACCGGAGAGATGAGCGATCACATGTTCGGGGTTTACCACAGAAACATCATGCGGAAGCTCAAAGTCGGCTGCAGTGACAACACCTTCGCCATCCTTACGAAGGATAACAGTGACTTCGTCTCGACCTTCAAGCTTAAAGACAACGCCCTTGAGGTTTAACAAAATATCAACAACGTCTTCGAGAACACCGTCAATCTGGGAATACTCGTGAACAACACCAGTGATCTGTGCTTCAGTAGGAGCAAAACCGATCATGGAGCTCAAGAGAATACGACGCAGAGCATTACCAAGAGTGTGACCATAACCACGTTCGAAAGGTTCGAGTGTGATTACAGCACGGTTGGGATTATTTTCGGAAACCTGAACTTCAACAGAAGTGGGCTTCAAAAGAGTGGTATTAGCCATAGTGATTACCTTTACATTCCTATAAGCTAGTTAGACTTACAGATGAATGGAGAAACAGATTCGTCGATCAACGAGATGTAATGACATGGTTCTGCAAGACCGTTTGACCATTTTAGATCAGATTAAAAAAGCTTACTTGAAAGCTTCTTTAATCTACTCTAATTAAGTAGCGAGAAAACGCGGCCACTTGCATGACCGCGTTCTCAGAGCTTTTCCTGCCTAGTGGATGCGGATCTGTTTGCGCACTACACAAACGACCCGCAAAAACATTAGCGATATTAGCGGGAGTAGCGTTCGACGATGAGAGCTTCGTTGATTTCGTAAGCGACTTCATCGCGAGCCGGAACGTTCTTGAACGTGCCTTCGAACTTCTTGGCATCAACGCTGACCCAGGCCGGGAAGCCGTTCTGCTGAGCCAAGTCAAGGGCTTCAGCAATACGAACCTGCTTCTGAGCCTTTTCACGCACGGAGATGACATCGCCCGGCTTAACGTGATAGGAAGGAATATTTACCTTCTTGCCGTTGACGAGGATAGCGCCGTGGGAAACCACCTGGCGTGCTTCAGCGCGCGTTGAGCCGAAGCCCATGCGGTAAACCACGTTGTCCAGACGGGATTCCAAAAGAGCGATGAGGTTTTCACCGGTATTACCAGTGATACGATCAGCTTCCGCAAAGTAACGACGGAACTGACGTTCGAGCACACCGTAAATGCGCTTAACCTTCTGGGCTTCACGCATCTGAGTACCGTAGTCGGACGTGCGGGCTCCGGAAATCTTACCGTGCTGGCCCGGCTTGGAACCGGCGTCCTTCACCTTGGACTCAAACGAACGACGGGCGCTCTTCAAATTAAGATCAATACCTTCGCGACGCGAAAGCTTGAGCTTAGGACCGAGATATCGTGCCATTTAAAATGCCTCTCTTATCCTGTAGGTATCCCTACATTCAGTCCACGTGCCTCAGTATGCATGTGGACACGGGATTCAACAGAAAAAATAAAAATTAGACGCGGCGACGCTTGGAAGGACGAACACCGTTATGCGGAATCGGCGTCACATCCTGAATAGACGTCACACGAATGCCGAGCGCATTAAGAGCGCGAACAGAAGATTCGCGGCCAGGACCAGGGCCCCAAATGCGGACTTCGACATTCTTAAGACCATATTCAAGAGCCGTCTTACCAGCGACGTCAGCAGCTACCTGAGCAGCAAACGGAGTGGACTTACGGGAACCCTTGAAACCCTGAGCGCCGGAGGAAGACGCCGCAATGGCGTTACCCTGGCGGTCAGTGATCGTGATGATCGTGTTGTTGAAGGAGGCGTGCACGTGAGCGATGCCTTCCGTCACAACCTTCTTGACCTTCTTACGAGCACGCTGCGAAGCAGCTTGCTTGGAATTATTGCCAGCCATAGTTGTCCTTTATTACTTCTTGAGCGTCACACCAGCCTTACGCGGGCCTTTACGGGTGCGAGCATTCGTACGAGTGCGCTGACCGCGGCAGGGAAGACCCTTGCGGTGGCGCATACCACGATAGGTGCCAAGGTCGATCAAACGCTTGATCGAAAGCTGAATTTCGCGACGGAGGTCGCCTTCAACCGTAAACTGGCCGACCTGTTCGCGGATCTTTTCGAGATCGGCGTCGGTCAGATCCTTGACCTTCTTGGAAAATTCAATGCCACAGTTCGTCAGAATAACGCGAGCACGGGAACGGCCGATGCCATAGATGGCAGTGAGACCGATTTCGGCATGCTGCTGCGGCGGAATATTAATACCGGCGATACGAGCCATTTTTTACCTCTTTAGCCTTGACGCTGCTTGTGACGCGGGTCAGCACAGATCACACGCACCACGCCTTTGCGCTTAATGATCTTGCACTTGCGGCACATCTTTTTGACCGAAGCGTTAACCTTCATTCTCATCTCCACGTGCATAAGCACGGATAACAATGCCCACATGGCAGGAAAGCGCAGAAGAATACTACAGCTTTCTGTTAATTGCAAGTCAAAACAGAGCGTAGTGCACTCTTTTTTGTTTTAACCTGAATAATTTAATGAAAATCGGGGGCGCAAGCCATTTCTGACCGCGCCCTCGAGATCATTCCATGCTGTTTCAGTGGTTAAGACTAAAACAAGGCATCGATTGATTGTAGCCAATCTAAACGCGTTTGTTAGCGCTTCGATTGACCTAAACCACGGAAGTTTGTCTTCCGCAGCAAACTTTCATACTGGTGAGTCATCATGTAGGCCTGAACCTGACTCATGAAGTCCATCGTCACGACCACAACAATCAACAGTGAAGTACCACCGAAGTAGAAGGGAACGTTAAAGCGGAGATTCAAGAATTCAGGTACGAGACACACAAAGACCAAGTACACAGCACCGCCAAGAGTCAAGCGCAAAAGCACTCGATCGATATAGCGAGCCGTTTGATCCCCCGGACGAATGCCCGGAATGAACGCACCACTCTTTTTAAGATTCTCTGCCGTTTCTTTCGGGTTGAAAACAAGCGCCGTGTAGAAATAAGCAAAGAATACAATCAGCACTGCATACAAAAGGGTATACAGCGGCTGACCTGGCGAAAGTGCCGAGGCAAGGTCACGAATCCAGCGAGTCGAGTCACCAGTCGTAAACCAGCCAGCTAAGGTCGCCGGGAACAAGATCAATGATGAAGCGAAAATCGGAGGAATAACGCCCGACATATTCATCTTGAGAGGCAGGTAAGAGCTCTGACCTCCGTAGATCTTATTACCGATTTGACGCTTAGCATAGTTAACAGTAATACGACGTTGACCGCGTTCAACAAAGACCACAAAAGCGGTCACTGCCAAAACAATTGCGATCACAAAGATTGCTGCAAGGGGACTGATAGCACCCGTGGAAACCAACTGGAATAACCCAGAAGTACCGCTCGGGAGTCCGGCCACGATACCAGCAAAAATGATAATCGAAATACCGTTACCTAAACCACGCTCAGTGATTTGTTCACCGAGCCACATCAGGAACATCGTACCCGTCAGCAACGAAACCGTGGTTGTGATACGGAACATAAAGCCCGGATCAAGCACAAGGCCTACCTGCGTTTCGAGTGCGACAGCGATACCGAACCCCTGAAAGAGACCCAACAACAACGTGCCATAGCGCGTGTACTGAGTGATCTTGCGGCGGCCGGACTCGCCTTCCTTACGCAATGCTTCGAGCGACGGTAACACATAGGACAACATCTGCATAATAATCGATGCAGAGATGTACGGCATGATACCGAGCGCGAACACCGAGAAGCGCGATAAAGCGCCACCGGAGAACATGTTGAACAGCCCGAGAATGCCGCCCTGCTGCTCATCAAAGAGCTGCTTGAGCATATCGGGATCGATACCTGGCACCGGCACATGTGCACCGATGCGGTAAACAACGAGCGCGAGCGCTAAGAAGATCAGGCGACCCTTAAGATCGCCGTACTTACTGAGGCCCGACTGTTGCTTAGAGCTGGGGCTGGTCGCCACGTCGGTGTCCTCTTTGGTTAGCTGTCTTATTCGTTGTCAACAATGGAGCCACCAGCAGCTTCAATAGCAGCACGGGCACCCTTGGTGACGCCAAGACCACGCACGGTGACCTTACGGGTGATAGCACCAGAGAGGATCACACGAGCGTTCTGAGCGAGAGCAGAAACGACACCAGCAGCCTTCAGGACGGCCAAGTCAATTTCTTCAACGCCCAAACGTTCCAAGTCGGACAGACGCACCACCTCGCAGAACTTGCGGGTAAGCGAGGTAAAGCCACGTTTCGGAAGGCGACGATACATCGGCATCTGACCGCCTTCAAAACCGACCTTGTGGAAGCCGCCAGCACGCGACTTCTGACCCTTATGACCGCGGCCGGCAGTTTTGCCCCAACCGCTGCCAACACCGCGACCAACGCGGTGACGGGCGTGCTTCGAGCCCTCAGCGGGCTTGATCGTATTCAAACGCATTTCGTTATCCTTTCGATCATTCGGCGCGCACGAGGTACGCAACCTTGTTGATCATGCCACGGACAGCGGGCGTGTCTTCGAGAACGCGAGACTGGTTGATCTTCTTCAGACCAAGACCAGCGAGCGTAGCGCGATGATCAGCCTTCGTACCGATGGGGCTCTTTACAAGAGTAACCTTAACGGTCTTCTTTTCGGACATGTTTTGGTCTCCTGATTAGCCGAGCAGCTCTTCAACCGTCTTGCCACGCTTAGCAGCAATTTCGGCCGGGCTACGCAGATTGTTGAGAGCCTGGATGGTGGCACGAACCAAATTGTATGGGTTCGTGGAGCCGTAGGCCTTAGCAACAACGTTGCGAATACCAACAGCTTCGAAAACAGCACGCATCGGACCACCAGCGATCACACCGGTCCCTTCCGGAGCCGGCATCATGATCACGCGAGAAGCGCCATGACGGCCTTCAACAGCATGGTGGATCGTACCGTTCTTAAGCGGGAAGCGCTTCATGTCGTGACGAGCACGTTCCATAGCCTTGCTAACGGACTGCGGCACTTCGCGGGACTTACCCGTACCCATACCAACACGGCCGTCGCCATCACCAACAACGGTGAGAGCAGCAAAAGCAAGAATGCGACCACCCTTAACAACCTTCGTCACGCGGTTAACCGCGATCATCTTTTCGCGCAGACCGTCGCCCTGTTCGTCGACCATCTGGTTTTTAGCTTGAACCTTAGCCATTTCGCCCTGCCTTAGAACTTGAGACCGGCTTCGCGCGCAGCTTCAGCGAGCGCAGCAACACGGCCATGGTAACGGTAGCCGGAACGGTCGAAGGCGCAGGTTTCAATACCGGCAGCCTTGGCCTTTTCGGCAAGACGCGTGCCAACGAGCTTGGCTGCGGCAACGTTGCCACCGCGGCCAGAAACGTTCGCGAGCTGAGCACGCACTTCGGGTTCGACCGTAGAGGCCGAAACCAGCGTACGGCCATTGTCGGCCGAGATGATGCTGGCGTAGATGTGCAGGTTGGTGCGATGAACCGTAAGGCGATCGACCTTCTGCAACAGAATGCGAGCGCGCGTGGCACGCGCACGACGCAAGCGGCTTTGTTTCTTGTTGATCATTTTGTATCGCCCCGATTACTTCTTCTTGGTTTCCTTGATCACAACGACTTCGTCAGCATAACGGACACCCTTGCCCTTATAAGGTTCAGGAGCACGATACGAACGAATGACGGCAGCGGTCTGACCGACCTTCTGCTTGTCAGCGCCCTTGATCAGAATTTCAGTCTGGCTCGGCGTTTCGCACTTCACGCCAGCCGGCATTTGGTGCACGACCGGGTGGGAGAAGCCGAGAGAAAGGTTGAGCTTATCACCCTGAGCCTGGGCACGATAGCCCACGCCGATGAGCTGAAGCTTCTTTTGGAAGCCAACGGAACAACCCTTAACCATGTCAGCAACGAGAGCGCGCATCGTACCAACGTTAGCATTGGCAGTACGGGATTCTTCGGTCTGCTTAAAGTGCAAAGCACCATCTTCTTCCGTGATGGACACGAGAGGAAGAATATGCATAGAAACTTCACCCTGCGGACCCTTAACCGTGATGTTCTCAGCGGTCATCGTGTAGGTGACACCCTGAACGATCTGAACCGGAATCTTAGCAATTCGACTCATTTCACACTCCTCGGTTAGGCGACGTAGCAAAGAACTTCACCGCCGATGCCTGCAGCGCGAGCAGCGCGGTCAGTCATCACACCCTTCGGCGTGGAAACGATAGCAATACCGAGACCATTCATCACCTGAGGGATAGAACCGTGGTTCTTATAAATACGAAGGCCCGGGCGAGAAACGCGTTCGAGGCGTTCAATCACGGGACGGCCAGCATAATACTTAAGACCGACGTGAAGTTCGGGCTTACCATCATTGGCCACGACGGTATAACCGTCGATGTAACCTTCTTCCTTAAGGACCTTGGCGATAGCGACCTTCAACTTGGAGGACGGCATCACAACTTCGGCCTTTTCGACGATCTGACCATTGCGGATGCGGGTCAGCATGTCGGCGATCGGATCACTCATACTCATTGTCGTAATCTCCTCGCTTACCAGCTAGCCTTGACAAGGCCAGGAATGTCACCGCGCATGGCGGCATCACGAATCATGCCACGGCACAGACCGAACTTACGGAACGTGCCACGGGGACGACCGGTCAAAGCACAACGATTGCGTTGGCGGACCGGGCTCGCGTCGCGCGGGAGTGCCTGCAATTTAGCGCGGGCTTCCAAGCGTTCTTCCATCGAGCAGGTAGCGTCGTTAATAATTGCCTTGAGGGCGGCGCGCTTGGCCGCGTACTTCGCAACCGTAGCAGCACGCTTGGCTTCACGGTTAATCAGAGCAAGTTTTGCCATTTTGCGTCAACCTCAGTTGCGGAACGGGAAGTTAAAACCAGCGAGAAGCGCCTTAGCTTCTTCGTCGGACTTCGCCGTCGTGGTAATAGAAATATTCATCCCACGGAGATGGTCGATCTTGTCGTACTCAATTTCCGGGAAAATGATCTGTTCTTTCAAGCCGATGTTGTAGTTACCACGGCCATCGAAAGCACGACCAGAGACACCACGGAAGTCGCGAACACGAGGGAAAGCCACCGTGACGAGACGATCCAGGAAGTCATACATACGTTCACCACGGAGCGTCACCATGCAACCGATCGGCATGTTTTCACGAATCTTAAAGTTCGCGATAGCCTTGCGGGTACGAGTAACCACAGGCTTCTGACCAGCGATCTTCGTCATGTCGCCAACTGCGGCGTCAATGAGCTTCTTATCGTTAACGGCTTCGCCGACACCCATGTTCAACGTGATCTTCGTGATACGCGGAACTTGCATCGTGGTCTTGTAACCGAACTTCTTCATGAGTTCGGGGACAATGGTGTCGTGATACATAGAACTAAAACGAGACATTGTCACCCTCATTAGGCCTTGGCGCCGACAACGGCACCGTTGGACTTGAACACACGAACCTTCTTACCATCGACTTCTTTGAAGCCGACGCGATCGCCCTTGCCCGTTTCCGGGTTAACAAGCATAACGTTGGACTGGTCAATCGGCATGGTCTTCTGGACAACACCACCAGCAACACCCAGTTGCGGATTGGGACGAACGTGCTTCTTAACGACGTTAATGCCTTCGACGATCACATGGCGGTCATCGACGCGGGAGAGGACGGTGCCCTTCGTGCCCTTGTCACGGCCAGCAATGACGATAACTTCGTCACCCTTACGGATACGTTGCATCGCTTCTCCTTAATTAAATAACTTCAGGAGCGAGCGACACGATCTTCATGAACTGCTCGGTACGCAATTCACGCGTAACCGGCCCGAAGATGCGGGTGCCAATCGGCTCCAGCTTGCTGTTGAGAAGAACGGCGGCATTACCATCAAAATTGATGGAGGAGCCATCCGGGCGGCGAACACCGTGAGCGGTACGAACAACGACCGCGTTATAGACTTCGCCCTTCTTTACGCGACCACGCGGGGCCGCTTCTTTGACAGTCACCTTGATGACGTCACCGATGTTGGCATAACGGCGCTTAGAGCCGCCCAACACCTTGATACACATCACTGAACGGGCACCGGTGTTATCGGCGACGTCCAGTCGGCTTTGCATCTGAATCATGGTTTAGAAAATCCCAACTTATTCCACATTAGCGGATAGTATTGGTCCCGTTTCGGGAGGAAGGCTAAGATGTGGCCGTCTCGGAAGCCTTACGAAATGCAAGGGGAGGCGGACAAATCATAACCCGAGAAAAGTAATCGCCCGGCACACCGCTAGGGGTATCCCGGGCGATTGGCTTGCAACTATAAACTAATGTTTTATGTCATGCAAGCGAATCTGGCGTTTTTTTTCGCCGGACTGTAACTTAGAGAACAACAGCCTTTTCGAGGATCTTCGTCACAACCCAAGACTTGGTCTTGGACATCGGACGAGATTCAGCGATTTCAACCTTGTCGCCTTCGTTGCAGCCTAGTTCGTCGTGAGCATGATACTTCTTGCTCTTAACGACATACTTGCCATACAGCGGATGCTTGACCTTACGTTCAACGAGAACAGTAACGGTCTTTTCCATCTTGCTACTGGAAACCGTACCGATAAGAGTGCGGTTCAGAGACTCATTGGTCTGTTCCGTCATTTCGTGGTCGCCTTCTGGGTAAGGATCGTGCGAACGCGCGCGATATCACGACGCGTCGTGCGCAACGAACTCGTGTTCGTAAGCTGCTGGGTGGCCTTCTGCATACGCAACTTGAAATGCGTGTTCTGAAGGTCATTCAGTTCCTGTTTGAGCGCGGCCTCATCTTTGGCGCGCAGTTCCTTAGCGTTCATGTCCGTCTCCTTACATGCCGATCTGGCGGACAACAAACGTGGTCTTCACGGGCAGCTTAGCAGCGGCGAGAGCAAAAGCTTCGCGAGCGAGCTGTTCGTCAACCCCGTCCATTTCATAAAGCACACGGCCCGGCTGAACCAGCGCAACCCAGTACTCCGGATTACCCTTACCGTTACCCATACGAACTTCAGCAGGCTTGCTGGAGATGGGCTTGTCCGGGAACACACGGATCCACACACGGCCACCACGCTTGATGTGACGCGTAATAGCACGACGGGCAGCTTCAATCTGGCGAGCCGTAATACGACCGCGTTCGAGCGTCTTCAGACCGAATTCGCCGAAAGAAACATTGGCACCGCGAGTAGCGAGACCATAGTTACGGCCCTTCTGGTCCTTACGATATTTGCGACGATTAGGTTGCAGCATCGTTATTCTCCGTCCTTAGCAACAGGCTTACGCTGCTGCTTCGTTTCATTGCGACGACCGTTGTTGCGGCGAGAGCCAGGCTTGCCAGCACGGTCACCGGGGCGACGGCTACGACGGTCTTCACGAGGAGCTTCAACAGCTTCTTCCTGACCAAAGTTGTCACCCTTGTAAACCCAGACCTTAACACCAACGATACCGTACGTGGTAAGAGCTTCTGAGAAGCCATAGTCGATGTTAGCGCGAAGGGTCTGGAGAGGCACACGACCTTCACGATACCATTCGCAACGGGCGATATCAGCACCGTTGAGGCGGCCAGAGGACATGATCTTGATGCCAAGGGCACCGAGACGCATAGCGTTCTGCATAGCACGCTTCATGGCGCGACGGAACATAACACGCTTTTCAAGCTGCTGAGTGATGCCATCAGCGATGAGCTGGGCATCGAGTTCCGGACGACGAACTTCTTCGATGTTGACGTGAACTGGCACGCCCATCATCTTCTGAACTTCAGCCTTCAGAGCTTCAATATCAGCACCTTGCTTACCGATCACGATACCCGGACGAGCAGAGAAGATCGTGATACGAGCATTGTTAGCCGGACGTTCGATAAGAATACGGCTCACGCTGGCGTTACGGAGCTTCTTGATAAGGAAGCTGCGAACAGCGAGGTCTTCACCGAGCGTGCGGGAAAAATCACGGCCAACCGCATACCAGCGCGACGTCCAATTGCGCGTCACGGGAAGACGGAAGCCGGTGGGATTAATTTTCTGACCCATGGTACACCTTTACTTAGCTTTCGCGTCGCCAACGGAAATGTAGATATGGCTAGTCTGCTTGTTGATGCGCGTACCGCGGCCCTTAGCACGAGCAGCGAAACGGCGGAGCGTAGCAGCCTTTTCCACGTGAATCTTGGTCACGATGAGCGTGTCGATGTCAGCACCATCATTGTGCTCGGCATTGGCAATAGCGCTTTCGAGAGCCTTCTTAATGATGACCGCAGCCTTCTTCTGGGTGAAGGTGAGGATAGCAAGAGCCTTGCCCACGGGCTTGCCGCGAACGAGGTCAGCAACCAAACGACCCTTCTGAGCCGAAAGGCGGACACCACGAACAATAGCAGTAGTTTCCATTTACTTACCCACCTTCTTGTCACCAGCGGCATGGCCCTTGAACGTGCGAGTATTCGCAAATTCACCGAGCTTATGGCCAACCATGTTTTCATTGATGTACACCGGCACATGCTGACGGCCGTTATGAACGGCAATGGTCAGACCGATGAACTCAGGAAGAATGGTCGAACGACGAGACCAGGTCTTCAACGGACGCTTGTCGCGACTCGCCTGGGCGTTTTCAACCTTCTTCATCAGGTGCCCGTCAACAAACGGGCCTTTCTTCAAGGAACGAGACATTCAGGCCCCCTTATTTACGGTTACGGCGCGTAACGATCATGGAATCGGTGCGCTTGCAGTTACGGGTACGATAACCCTTCGTGAGCTGACCCCACGGAGTGACAGGAGCGCGACCAGTACCGGTCTTACCTTCACCACCACCATGCGGATGGTCAACCGGGTTCATGGCAACCCCACGAACCGTCGGGCGAACACCGCGCCAACGCTTCGCACCAGCCTTACCGAGTTCACGGAGGCTGTTTTCTTCATTGCCAACAGCACCAATCGTAGCGCGGCATTCGATGAGAACGCGACGAACTTCGCCGGAGCGGAGGCGGACCTGAGCGTATTCGCCTTCACGAGCAACAAGCTGAGCAAAAGCGCCAGCGGCACGAACCATCTGAGCACCCTTACCCGGGAGCAATTCGATACAGTGAATCGTAGAACCGACCGGGATGTTGCGGAGCGGAAGCGTGTTACCGACCTTGATCGGAGATTCCGGACCGTTCATGATTTCCTGACCAACAGTCAGACCCTTCGGAGCGATGATGTAGCAACGTTCACCGTCGGCATAGCACACCAAAGCGATGTGAGCAGAACGGTTCGGATCGTATTCGATACGTTCTACGCGAGCGGGCACACCATCCTTCTGACGCTTGAAATCGATGATACGATAAGCGCGCTTAGAACCACCACCCTTATGACGGCAGGTGATGTGACCATTGTTGTTACGGCCGGAACCGCGGTTCTTCTTTTCGGTCAGAGCAGCCCAAGGCTTACCCTTGTGGAGCTCCTTATTGACAACCTTAACCGCATGACGGCGACCGGCGGACGTCGGCTTGAGTTTGACGAGAGCCATTACTTCACCTCTTGCGCGAAGTTGATTTCCTGACCCTGAGCGAGCGTGACATAGGCCTTGCGAACGTCGTTACGCTTACCCATGAAGCGGCCAAAGCGCTTCTGCTTGCCCTTCAGGTTCAGAATTTGAACGGATTTGACCTGCACATTGAAGAGCAGTTCAACAGCAGCCTTAACCTCGGCCTTGTTGGCATCAGGAATGACAACAAAAGAAACCTGGTTGAGCTTCTCGGCGACCATGGTGCTCTTTTCGGAGATCACCGGGGCAACGAGTACCTTCAAAAGACGTTCCTGGTTCATGCCAGCATCTCCTCAATCTCAGACACAGCAGCCTTCGTAACCACCACCTTGTCGAAATAAAGGAGGCAGAGCGGATCGGCGTAACGGGTCGGAACAACGAGCACATCCTTCATGTTGCGGGAAGCAAGGATGAGGTTGTCATCGAGTTCTTCGGCGCCAACAACGAGAAGAACCTTGTTCTGCAGACCCATCGTCTTGAGCTGCGTGGCAAAAGCCTTCGTCTTCGGCATTTCAACCTTGAAGGTTTCGACAACAGCGAGACGTTCGTCGGCTACGAGCTTCGACCAAATAGAGGCCATCGCAGCGCGATACATCTTCTTGTTAACCTTCTGGCTAAAGTTTTCATCCGGGGAATTCGGGAAAGCGCGACCGCCTCCACGCCAAACCGGAGAAGACGTCATACCAGAACGGGCACGACCAGTACCCTTCTGGCGCCATGGCTTCTTAGTGGAATGATGCACAGCTTCACGGGTGAGCTGAGCACGCGTACCAAGACGAGCATTGGCCTGGAAAGCAACCACAATCTGGTGCACCAGGGCTTCATTGTATTCACGACCGAACACGGCGTCAGCGGCAACAACCGTCTTACCCTGTTCGTTCAGGATATTGAGTTCCATTGTTTCGCTCCTTACGCCTTAACAGCCGGACGGACGATCACTTCGCCGCCCTTGGCGCCGGGAACAGCACCGCGAACCAGCAGAAGCTGACGTTCAGTGTCAACGCGCGCAATAATGAGGTTCTGCGTCGTGCGCTGCACATCGCCCAAATGACCGGCCATACGCTTGCCGGGGAAAACGCGACCCGGATCCTGACGGTTACCGATAGAACCAGGGGCACGGGTCGTCACGGAATTACCGTGAGACGCGCGATTGGACGAGAAGTGATGGCGCTTGATACCACCTTGGAAACCCTTACCGATGGTCGTGCCAGTCACATCAACCTTCTGACCTTCCGTGAACATTTCGGCCTTGAGAGCCATGCCGGGCTTAAATTCGGCAACCTGTTCAGCTTCGATATGGAACTCTTTGAGCATGCTACCAGCTTCGACGCCAGCCTTAGCATAATGGCCAGCAAGGGGCTTGCTCACGCGCGTGGGCTTCTTGGAGCCAAACGCGACTTGGATTGCATTGTAGCCGTCGGTTTCAACCGTCTTCACCATAGTGACACGGTTATTCGACACATCGAGCACAGTCACGGGAACGGAAACACCGTCTTCCGTGAAAATGCGCGTCATGCCGATCTTGCGACCGACGATGCCGAGCTTATCACTCATTGTTTTCTCCACCCCGGCTACGATTGGCCGGGACCGTTTTCATGAAAAAGCCAAACTCTCGCGATTTAATAGTTTGGACTGAAAGGCGCGATTGTAGCTGTGAATCTGATTTGTTGCAACCTATTTTGCGACTTTTCTTTGATGTTCAGCTACCAATCTTAATTTGATTACTGAACCTTGATCTTGACGTCGACGCCAGCGGGAAGGTCGAGCTTCATGAGAGCGTCAACCGTCTTATCGGTCGGGTCGACGATATCCATAAGGCGCTGATGGGTGCGAATTTCGAGCTGATCTCGAGACGTCTTGTTCACGTGCGGGGAACGAAGAATGTCGAAGCGCTGGATGCGAGTGGGAAGCGGAACGGGACCGCGAACCACAGCGCCGGTGCGCTTAGCGGTATCAACAATTTCCAGTGCGGACTGGTCGATCAACTTGTAGTCATACGCCTTGAGGCGGATGCGAATGCGCTGAGATTGCATTGCGTATTCCTGTATAAAAGAACAATTAAAAGAACAGAGGGAGCGGAGTATACACCCCGCTCCCTCGAGCGATCAAGTCAAATTACTGAATTTTTTCAGTTATTCGATAACAGAGGCAACGACGCCAGCACCGACAGTGTGGCCACCTTCACGGATAGCGAAGCGGAGACCCTGTTCCATAGCGATCGGGCAGATCAACTTAACGGTCATGGCGATGTTGTCACCAGGCATAACCATTTCAACGCCTTCCGGCAATTCGATCGTACCGGTCACGTCCGTCGTACGGAAGTAGAACTGTGGACGATAGCCCTTGAAGAACGGGGTATGACGGCCACCTTCTTCCTTCGTAAGAACGTAAACTTCGCCCTTGAAGTGGGTGTGCGGGGTGATCGTACCCGGCTTAGCGAGAACTTGACCACGTTCAACGTCTTCACGCTTCGTACCACGGAGAAGAATACCAACGTTGTCGCCAGCTTCACCCTGGTCAAGAAGCTTACGGAACATTTCAACGCCCGTGCAGGTCGTCTTAGCCGTAGCCTTGATACCAACGATTTCAATTTCGTCGCCAACGTGGATAACACCGCGTTCAACACGACCCGTCACAACCGTACCACGGCCAGAGATGGAGAACACATCTTCGATCGGCATAAGGAACGGCTGGTCAACAGCACGTTCCGGCGTCGGAATGTACGTGTCGAGCTGCTTGGCGAGTTCGAGAATAGCCGGTTCGCCGATCGGGCTCTGGTCGCCTTCGAGAGCGAGCTTAGCGGAACCCTTAACGATCGGGATCGTGTCACCCGGGAAGTCATAGTTGGAGAGAAGTTCACGAACTTCCATTTCAACGAGTTCGAGAAGTTCTTCGTCGTCAACCATGTCGCACTTGTTCAAGAAGACGATGATGTAGGGAACGCCAACCTGACGAGCGAGAAGGATGTGTTCACGCGTCTGAGGCATCGGACCGTCAGCAGCGGAACAAACGAGAATAGCACCGTCCATCTGGGCAGCACCAGTAATCATGTTCTTCACATAGTCAGCGTGACCCGGGCAGTCAACGTGAGCATAGTGACGCGTTTCCGTTTCGTATTCAACGTGAGACGTGTTAATGGTAATGCCGCGAGCCTTTTCTTCAGGAGCAGCGTCGATCTGGTCATAGGCCTTAGCTTCACCGCCGAAAGCCTTGGAAAGAATCGTGGTGATAGCGGCCGTCAGCGTGGTCTTACCATGGTCCACGTGACCGATCGTGCCCACATTAACGTGGGGCTTGGTACGTTCAAACTTACCCTTGGCCATTTTAGGTCCTTAAGAAAATAGGGGTTACAAAACAGATCTATTGTAATCTTACTTGGTCTTGTCGGCGATAACAGCATCAGCCACGTTGCGAGGAGCTTCAGCATAGTGCTTGAACTCCATCGTGTACGTTGCACGACCCTGCGTCAAAGAGCGGAGCTGCGTAGCGTAGCCGAACATTTCAGCCAACGGAACTTCAGCCTTAATGCTCTTGCCGCCACCAACCAAGTCATCCATACCCTGGATCACACCACGACGGGAAGAAAGGTCGCCCATAACGTCGCCCATCTTTTCTTCCGGCGTTTCGACTTCAACAGCCATGATCGGTTCCAGGAGAACCGGCGTAGCCTTACGCATACCTTCCTTGAAGGCCATCGAAGCAGCCATCTTAAAGGCATTTTCGTTAGAGTCAACTTCGTGGTAGGAACCAAAGTGGAGCGTGACCTTCACGTCAACAACGGGGTAGCCAGCAAGCACACCAGCCTTGAGGGTATCTTCCACACCCTTTTCGACAGCCGGAATGTATTCACGAGGAACCACGCCGCCCTTAATAGCGTCAACGAATTCAAAACCCTTGCCAGGTTCAAGCGGTTCAAGCTTAAGCACAACGTGACCATACTGACCACGACCACCAGACTGCTTAGCGAACTTGCATTCAGCATTTTCAACCGTGCTACGAATGGTTTCGCGATAGGCCACCTGTGGCTTACCAACGCTAGCTTCAACGTTGAATTCACGCTTCATACGATCAACGAGAATTTCAAGATGGAGTTCGCCCATACCAGAAATAATCGTCTGACCAGATTCTTCATCAGTACGAACGCGGAAGGACGGGTCTTCCTGAGCAAGACGATTCAAAGCAAGAGCCATCTTTTCCTGGTCAGCCTTCGTCTTCGGTTCGACAGCCTGAGAAATCACCGGTTCCGGGAATTCCATACGTTCGAGAATGATAGGAGCGTCGATCGCGCAGAGCGTGTCACCCGTCGTAACATTCTTCAAGCCAACAGCAGCGGCAATGTCACCGGCCTCAACGAACTTGATTTCCTTACGGTCGTTAGCATGCATCTGCAACAAACGACCAATACGTTCCTTCTGGCTCTTAACGGAGTTGATGACCGTATCACCAGAATTAAGTACGCCAGAGTAAACGCGTAAGAAGGTGAGCTGACCAACATACGGGTCAGTCATGATCTTGAAAGCGAGAGCGGAGAACGGAGCATTGTCTTCGGCCGGACGCGTTGTCAGCTGTTCATCCATGTCAAAACCCTCAACCGGCGGAATGTCAGCCGGGGACGGCAAGAACTGAACAACAGCATCAAGCATACGCTGGACACCCTTGTTCTTAAAGGCAGAACCACAAAGCATCGGCTGGATTTCGCAAGCGATCGTACGCTGACGGATACCAGCGATGATATCTTCTTCAGACAATTCACCTTCTTCGAGGTACTTGTTCATAAGCTCTTCGCTAGCTTCAGCAGCGCTTTCAACGAGCTTTTCGTGCCATTCGTTAGCCACATCAACAAGATTGGCAGGAATGTCCACGTAATCGAACTTCATACCCTGGGTCTTCGGATCCCAAATGATACCCTTCATCTTGATCAGATCGACAACACCTTCAAACTGATCTTCAGCACCGATAGGCACAACGATGGGCACAGGATTGGCATTAAGACGCTTCTTCATTTGGTCATAGACCTTGAAGAAGTTAGCACCGGTACGGTCCATCTTGTTCACGAAGGCAAGACGGGGGACCTTGTACTTATTTGCCTGACGCCAAACGGTTTCGGACTGAGGCTGAACACCACCAACAGCGCAATAAACCATGCACGCGCCGTCAAGAACACGCATAGAGCGTTCAACTTCAACGGTGAAGTCAACGTGCCCCGGGGTGTCAATGACGTTCAAGCGGTACGGTTCCCACTGCATTTCCATACCGCGCCAGAAAGCGGTCGTAGCAGCAGAAGTAATCGTAATACCACGTTCCTGTTCCTGTTCCATCCAGTCCATGGTGGCAGCACCATCATGCACTTCACCGATCTTATGATTGACACCGGTGTAGAACAAAATACGTTCGGACGTGGTGGTCTTGCCCGCGTCAATGTGGGCAGAGATACCGATGTTGCGGTAACGCGAAATCGGGGTTTGACGAGCCATTTAAGGTTCCTCACTAAATAAGCTGCATGAGAGGGAATCCCTCATGCAGCGAATCGAAATTAGAAGCGGAAGTGCGAGAAGGCCTTGTTGGCTTCAGCCATACGATGAACTTCATCACGCTTCTTCATGGCGCCGCCACGGCCTTCGGCCGCGTCGAGCAATTCGCCGGCGAGACGCTGCGGCATGGACTTTTCAGAACGCTTCTTGGCAGATTCACGGAGCCAGCGCATAGCAAGAGCCATACGACGGACAGGACGGACTTCAACCGGAACCTGATAGTTAGCACCACCCACTCGGCGGGACTTGACTTCCACCAGCGGACGGACGTTGTTGAGAGCGGTGTTAAACACTTCAAGCGCGTTCTTGCCGGACTTTTCTTCGATCTGCTGGAGGGCGCCGTAAACGATACGTTCGGCCACGGCCTTCTTGCCATCAAGCATGATCACGTTGATGAACTTGGTGATTTCGACGCTGCCGAACTTCGGATCGGCAAGCACTTCGCGTTTCGGTACTTCGCGACGACGGGGCATTTGAATTTCCTCTTTCGTGTCTTCAGTCTATATCCACAATTTTGATATTTGTGGACAATTTTGGTTAAAGCGATCCCATAGATCGCGACTTACTCGGTTGCTCAATTTTCGTTGACTCAACCGTTTGTCCACGGCGTGACGCCGCGAAATATTAAGCGGCCTTCGGGCGCTTGGCACCGTACTTGGAACGGGCCTGCTTACGATCCTTGACGCCCTGGGTATCCAGAGAGCCACGAACGATATGGTAGCGAACACCAGGAAGGTCCTTCACACGACCGCCGCGAATCAACACGACAGAGTGTTCCTGGAGGTTGTGGCCTTCACCACCGATGTACGAAATAACTTCGAAACCGTTGGTCAGGCGCACCTTGGCGACCTTACGAAGAGCAGAGTTCGGCTTCTTCGGGGTCGTGGTATACACACGAGTGCAAACGCCACGCTTCTGCGGGCAGTTCTTAAGAGCGGGGCTCTTGCTCTTGTCGTGCGTGAGCTCACGGGGCTTGCGAACAAGCTGGTTAATAGTAGGCATAAACGTCCGTCTAAAACTAAAAAAAGACCTGTCTACAACAGGCTATGGTTATAAACGCTTCAGAAGCACCTATTCTCCCCGAACAACCTAGCCGCAGAGGCAAAATGGCGATTCGTAACAGTCGACACTTCCGAAAAGCATGTGATTTTCGATCAAAACACTACACTCTGTCAAGTGCTAGTGCACGATTTTTATAGTAAAAACGCCCACACCTATTACAGATGTGGGCGCAAATCATCGATTGATAAAAATCTAATCTAGATTATTTGTCAGATTTCTGCTCTTCGTCAGTTGGCGTTAATGGTGCATTTAAAGCAGCAAACGGGTCAACTAAAGCAGTTGGTTGACTAAACAGTTCCGTCGTAACTTCTGCCTCGTACACTGCCTCATCAGCCTCATGACGTTCAGCTAATTCACGAGCTTTATGGGCATTGTGGTAAGCCAGACCAGTACCAGCTGGAATCAATCGACCCACAATGACGTTTTCCTTCAGACCGCGCAGCTCGTCACGTTTACCCATGATGGCAGCTTCAGTCAGAACGCGCGTCGTTTCCTGGAACGAAGCGGCAGAAATAAAGCTATCGGTCGACAACGAAGCCTTGGTAATACCTAAAAGGATATTGTCATAGGTCGCTGGACGACCTCCTTCAGCAACCACGCGATCGTTTTCGTCCAACATTTCCGAACGCTCAACCTGCTCGCCAGTGATGAAGTGTGTATCACCAGGATTGGTAATCTGAACACGGCGAAGCATCTGACGTACAATCACTTCAATGTGTTTGTCATTAATCTTCACACCCTGGAGACGATAAACGTCCTGGACTTCGTCAACGATATAGCGAGCTAGTTCTTCAATACCAAGCAAGCGAAGAATGTCATGTGGGTCTACAGGCCCGTCGACCACTTCTTCACCCTTCTGAACAACCTGACCGTCATGAACAAGAACCGTCTTGTCCTTGCTAATCAAGGTCTCATGAGCAATACCATCACTGCCAGTAATGATTAAACGCTGCTTGCCCTTAGTTTCCTTACCAAAAGTCACGGTACCAGTGACTTCGGCCAACATACCAGCATCCTTCGGGCTACGGGCTTCAAACAACTCAGCCACGCGTGGAAGACCACCAGTAATATCTCGCGTCTTTTGAGATTCAACAGGAATACGAGCAAGGACTTCACCCATGCCAATCTCCTGTCCGTCACGAACCACAACAAAAGCACCAACAGGCAACTGAATCGTCACAGCGTGATCAGTACCCGGGATCTTAACTTCATTGCCATTTTCGTCGAGAAGATGGACTAATGGACGCAAAACTCCAGCGGTCGGAGCCTTACCCTTCGCAGCTTTGGTCGTTGTCGAACGCTTCGGGTCAATCACGACAAGACTGGTCAAACCAGTAACTTCGTCGACCTGATTCATTACCGTAACGTTTTCAATGACGTTTTCGAACTTAATCTTACCCGCGTATTCCGTGATAATCGGACGCGTCATCGGATCCCAGTTCGCCAACATCTGCCCCGCCTTAATCTCCTGGTCAGGCATGACAAGCAAGGTGGCACCGTAAGGAACCTTATGGCGTTCACGTTCACGACCATTTTCGGTAATTACGATTTCGCCAGAACGGGAAATAACAACGAGGTCACCCTTAGCGGAACGCACATAGCGCATGGATGTCGAGTAGGACACGACACCAGCTGACTTAGCTTCAACACTAGAAGCAACCGCAGCACGAGATGCAGCACCACCAATATGGAACGTACGCATAGTCAACTGAGTACCAGGTTCACCGATGGACTGAGCGGCAATCACACCAACAGACTCACCAGCATTGACCAGCGTACCACGACCTAAATCACGACCATAGCACTTAGCACAGAGACCATAACGCGTTTCACAAGTCAACGGCGTACGAACCTTGATCATGTCGATACCGAGTTTGTCGATCAGATCACAGTAATCTTCATCGATCAACGTCCCAGCTGAAATAACCACTTCGTTAGTATCTGGATTCTCAACATCCAAAGCCGTCACGCGTCCAAGCACACGATCTCGCAAGGCCTGAATCACTTCACCGCCTTCTACAAGCGCGCGCATTTCAACACCGTGATCGGTACCACAATCGTCTTCGACAACAACAAGATCTTGCGTGACGTCAACGAGACGACGTGTCAAGTAACCCGAGTTAGCTGTCTTCAAGGCCGTGTCAGCCAAACCTTTACGCGCACCATGAGTAGAAATGAAGTACTGAAGAACGTTCAAGCCTTCACGGAAGTTAGCCGTAATTGGAGTTTCAATAATGGAACCATCAGGCTTAGCCATCAAACCACGCATACCAGCCAACTGGCGAATCTGAGCGGCGGAACCACGAGCACCAGAGTCGGCCATCATGTACACACTGTTGAAAGATTCCTGACGAACCTTCTTACCATGACGGTCAACTGTTGGCTCAGTAGACAATTCGGTCATCATGACCTTACCGACCTGATCAGCCGTACGACCCCAAATGTCCACCACCTTGTTGTAGCGTTCACCCTGGGTCACAAGACCTGACGTGTACTGCGCTTCGATTTCCTTCACTTCCTGCTCGGCCGCACGAACCAACTGTTCCTTCTGAGCGGGCACAGCCATGTCGCCAACACAGATAGAAATACCTGCACGCGTTGACAAACGATAGCCATTATCCTTGAGTTTATCAGCAAACATGACCGTGGCACGTAAACCACACTTACGGAAGCAACGGTTGATCAGCTTAGCAATTTCCTTCTTCTTAAGGGTGATATTCAATTCCTTGAAACTCATCCCCTCTGGAAGGATTTCGGACAAGAGAGCACGACCCACCGTCGTCTCATAACGAATAATACGAGCCGTCTTTTCCCCTGTTTCCTTGTCAAGTTCATACTCACGAATACGAACCGTACAACGAGTCTGAAGTTCAACAACCTTGTTATCCCAGGCACGCTGAACTTCCGCCACATCGGCAAAGAACATCCCTTCACCCTTGCCGTTGATCTTTTCGCGTGTCGCGTAGTAAAGACCTAGCACCATGTCTTGAGACGGAACGATGGACGGATCACCGTTAGCAGGGAACAACACATTGTTCGAAGCCATCATTAAACCGCGAGCTTCAAGCTGTGCTTCCAAAGAAAGTGGCACGTGAACAGCCATCTGGTCACCGTCGAAGTCAGCGTTGAAAGCAGCGCAAACCAACGGGTGCAACTGAAGTGCCTTACCTTCGATAAGCTTTGGTTCAAAAGCCTGAATACCCAAACGGTGAAGAGTCGGAGCACGGTTCAACATCACGGGGTGTTCATAAATAACCTCTTCAAGGATATCCCACACCACAGGATCTTGATTTTCAACCATCTTCTTTGCGGCCTTCGGCGTGACAGCCAAGCCACGTAGCACCAACTTGTTGAAGATGAACGGCTTGAAGAGTTCAAGCGCCATCAACTTCGGCAAGCCGCACTGATGCAAACGCAACTCAGGACCAACTGTAATCACAGAACGACCAGAGTAGTCAACACGCTTACCTAACAAGTTCTGACGGAAACGACCACTCTTACCCTTGATCATGTCAGCAAGAGACTTGAGCGGACGCTTGTTAGCGCCAGTCATGGCTTTGCCACGACGACCGTTATCCAACAAAGAATCGACAGCTTCTTGAAGCATGCGCTTTTCGTTACGGACAATAATGTCCGGCGCCTTGATTTCAAGAAGGCGCTTTAAGCGGTTATTACGATTGATAACGCGGCGATACAGATCATTCAGGTCGGACGTAGCAAAGCGACCACCATCAAGCGCAACCAACGGACGGAGATCAGGCGGCAATACAGGTAACACCGTCATGATCATCCATTCTGGCTTGATACCAGAGCGCTGGAAACCTTCAAGCACCTTCAAGCGCTTAGCAAACTTCTTGATCTTGGCTTCAGAATTCGTTTCACGCAACTCTTTACGGAGGCGTTCGACTTCCTGATCAATATCAATCGTACGAAGAAGTTCACCGATGGCTTCAGCGCCCATCATGGCCACGAAGTCATCACCAAATTCGGTAGTTGCTGCAATGAAGTCTTCTTCAGAAAGCAACTGACCACGTTCCAACGTAGAAAGACCAGGATCGACAACGATGTAGGCTTCGAAATAAAGCACGCGCTCGATGTCACGCAACGGAATATCGAGCACCATGCCCATGCGGCTCGGAAGGCTCTTTAGGAACCAAATGTGAGCCACTGGGCTAGCCAAATCGATATGACCCATGCGTTCGCGACGAACCTTTGCGAGTGTGACTTCAACGCCACACTTCTCGCAAATCACACCACGATTCTTAAGACGCTTATATTTGCCGCAAAGGCATTCGTAGTCCTTCACGGGACCAAAAATCTTGGCACAGAAAAGACCGTCACGTTCCGGCTTCTGGGTACGATAGTTGATCGTTTCTGGCTTCTTGACTTCACCATAGGACCAGGAGTGGATCTTTTCAGGACTAGCAAGTCCGATACGGATCGCGTCGAAATGTTCTTCCGACTGAACCTGGTCGAAAATATCGTTAAGCGGCATTCTCATCGCTTAATTTCCTCTTAGTTCTTGACGAGGTCGATGTCGATACCCAACGACCGGATTTCTTTGACCAACACGTTGAAGGATTCAGGCATGCCCGCTTCAATCTTGTGGTCACCCTTGACGATGTTTTCGTAAACCTTGGTACGGCCATTAACGTCGTCAGACTTAACGGTAAGCATTTCCTGAAGAACATAGGAAGCACCATAGGCCTCGAGAGCCCAAACTTCCATTTCACCGAAACGCTGACCACCAAACTGAGCCTTACCACCCAACGGTTGCTGGGTAACCAAGGAATACGGTCCCGTCGAACGAGCGTGCATCTTGTCATCAACCAAATGATGCAACTTCAAGTAATGCATGAAGCCCACGGTCACAGGACGTTCAAACGGTTCACCAGTACGACCGTCATAGAGTCGAGCCTGAGTCTTAGCTGGAGTCAACTGCAAACGAGTCGCTTCTTCATCAGGGAAGGCTAAGTCCAACATCATGCGAACCTGTTCTTCAGTTGCACCATCGAAGACTGGCGTAGCAAACGGTACCCCAGAACGGAGATTCTTAGCCATCGCCATCAATTCTTCGTCAGTCAAGCTATCCAAATCTTCAGTCTTGCCTGTGCGGTTATACACTTCATTCAAGAACGAACGAATTTGGCGAACCTGTTCCGTCTTGAGCATTTCTTCAATACGCCAGCCGAGACCCTTAGCAGCCCAACCCAAATGGACTTCAAGAACCTGACCGATATTCATACGAGACGGCACGCCCAACGGATTCAGGACGATGTCGGCAGGACGACCATCAGCCATATATGGCATATCTTCAACCGGGCAAATCTTTGAGACCACACCCTTGTTACCGTGACGACCGGCCATCTTGTCACCAGGCTGTAAACGACGGCGTTCAGCGATGTAAACCTTAACCATCTTCAAAACACCCGGAGGCAACTCATCACCACGCGTCAACTTTTCGTACTTTGTCTGATACTTACGATCGTTCTGGGCACGGGTATCCTGAATAGTACGCAACGTCAAGTCGATCAGATTCTGGGCAGCTTCGTTTTCCATACAGATATCAAACAGCTGATAACCAGGAACTGCTTCCATCATTTCAGCCGTAAGAACTGTACCCGCAGGGAATGTAGCTGGACCACTAACAACTTTCTGACCCACCAACTGTCGACGCAGACGATCAAACGCATCACGTTCGACAATACGTAATTGGTCGTCTAAGTCACGACGATAGCGCTTTAAGGCATCGCTAATAATGCTTTCAGCACGTTTATCGCGCTTAACACCATCACGTGTAAAGACCTGAACGTCAATAACCGTACCCGTCATGCCAGACGGAACACGCAAAGACGTGTCCTTAACATCAGAAGCCTTTTCGCCGAAAATCACACGAAGCAGCTTTTCTTCAGGCGTTAACTGCGTTTCACCTTTCGGCGTTACCTTACCAACCAACACGTCTCCAGCCTTGACTTCTGCACCGATGAACACAATGCCAGAGTCATCAAGACGAGAGAGCTGATTTTCAGACAAATTGGAAATGTCACGAGTGATTTCTTCTGCACCCAACTTCGTATCGCGCGCAACAACAGAGAGCTCTTCGATATGAATGGAGGTATAGCGATCATCAGCAACAACTCGTTCAGAAATCAGCACCGAGTCTTCATAGTTGTAGCCATTCCAAGGCATGAAGGCAATCAACATATTTTGACCTAGAGCCAATTCACCCGTATCGGTAGAAGCGCCATCAGCCAAAACGTCACCAGCAGCCACACGGTCACCCTTCACAACAATCGGACGTTGATTGATGTTCGTAGACTGATTGGAACGGGTGAACTTCTGAAGATTGTAAATATCAACGCCAGTCTCGCCAGCAACGCTTTCTTCGTCATTCACACGAATAACCACACGGTTCGCGTCAACATAGTCCACGACACCGCCGCGGCGAGCTTGAACCGTTGTCTTTGAGTCGACAGCAACAGTGCGTTCGATACCCGTACCAACAACTGGCTTTTCAGGACGCAAACAAGGCACACCCTGACGTTGCATGTTAGAACCCATCAAAGCACGGTTTGCGTCGTCGTGCTCCAAGAATGGTATCAATGCAGCGGCGCAAGAAACGATCTGAGAAGGCGCAACGTCCATGTAGTGAATACGATCCGGGCTAGCAAGCACGAATTCGCCGTTGTCACGAGCAGACACGAGTTCCTGCGTGAGACGACCATCTGCATCCATTTCGGCATTAGCCTGAGCAATGATGTAACGACCCTCTTCAATAGCGGACAAGTACGAAATTTCCTGCGTCGCAACGCCATCAACTACCTTTCGATACGGCGTTTCTAAGAAGCCATATTCGTTCAGACGAGCGTAAAGAGCCAAAGAATTGATCAAACCAATGTTCGGACCTTCAGGCGTTTCAATAGGACAAACACGGCCATAATGAGTCGGATGCACGTCACGCACTTCAAAGCCAGCACGTTCACGTGTCAAACCACCAGGACCAAGAGCGGAGATACGACGCTTATGCGTGATTTCCGACAATGGATTGGTCTGATCCATGAACTGAGACAGCTGACTAGAACCGAAGAATTCGCGAATAGCAGCGCTAATTGGCTTAGAGTTGATTAAATCCTGCGGAGTCAAACCATCACTTTCAGCCTGGTTTAAACGTTCCTTGACAGCGCGCTCAACGCGTACGAGACCGGAGCGGAACTGATTTTCTGCAAGTTCACCAACACAACGAACACGACGATTACCAAGATGGTCAATATCGTCCACGCCATTCACGATGCAATTTCGCTTAACACCATTTTCATCGATCAGTTCAACAGCGTCCTGACCGTTGCGAAGGGCAACAAGAACAGCCATCGTATCGATGATGTCTTCCTTAGTGAGCGTCATGGCACCCGTAGCACCATCACGACCGAAACGAGCATTCACCTTCATACGACCAACACGAGAGAGATCGTAGGCTTCAGCATCAAAGAAAAGACGATTGAAGAGCGCCTCTACCGCATCTTCCGTTGGAGGTTCACCCGGACGCATCATACGATAGATAGCGACACGAGCGGCGAGCTGGTCTGGCGTATCATCTAAACGCAGCGTCGACGAGATATAAGAACCGTGATCCAACTCATTCGTGAAGATCGTTTCAATCTTCGAAATTCGACAAATACGAAGCTTGGTTAAAAGATCTGGTGTAATTTCGTCATTGCAATTCGCAATCACTTCACCAGTTTCTTCATCAATAATATTCTTCCCAAGTACGCGACCAATCACATAATCATCAGGGACTTGAATATCAGTCACACCTGCCTTGGTCAAGTCACGAATGTGCTTTGCCGTAATGCGCTTATCAGCAGGAACGATTTCCTTGCCATCAGCGACAATCGGGAAACTAACAGTTTGCCCCTTCAAACGTTCAGGAACAAACGGCAAGCTTGCATTGTTCACATTAATCGTAATCTGATCAAAGCTGAAGAAGCGCGCAAGAATATCTTCCGGCGTAAGGCCAATAGCCTTAAGCAGAATCGTACCGGGCATCTTACGACGACGGTCAACGCGGAAATACAAGATATCCTTAGCGTCAAATTCAAAATCAAGCCAAGAACCACGGTAAGGAATGACACGAGCGGAGAAGAGCAACTTACCAGAAGAATGCGTCTTACCCTTATCGTGTTCAAAGAAAATACCAGGCGAACGATGCAACTGGCTAACGATCACGCGTTCGGTACCGTTAACAATGAACGAACCCTTCTCTGTCATGAGAGGGATTTCGCCCATATAAACATCATTTTCACGGATTTCCTTAACCGTTTCCGGCTTGGCAGCATCACGGTCATAGATCTCTAATTGGATCTTGGCACGAAGTCGGCTGCAATAGGTCAAGCCGCGAAGTTGACACTCTGCAACGTCAAATTCAGGTTCTGCAAGCTCGTAATCGACGAAACGAAGACGAGCGTAACCGTTATGGCTAGTGATCGGGAAAATGGAAGTAAACGCTGCCTGCAAACCCAACTCAGAGTTACGTTTTTTCGGGGCAACGTCCGCCTGCAGGAATTCTTCGTAGGAACGAAGCTGAGTATCAAGCAGGGAAGGCACTTCAAGGACGCTCGGGCGAGAGGCAAAGCTCTTGCGGATGCGCTTCTTTTCAGTGAACGAGTACGACATGGACACTCCGTTCGACATTGAGGATGAACCAAAAGGTGATGAACGCAAACTTTATAGACGCCAAAAGCCGCTCGGGAATCACAGCTTGTAGGCTGAACCCGCGCGGCGGAATTGGGAGAAATTTAAGTTAAACGGTTCATCAAGAAGAAAGACTTTGAACTGTATTCTCAAAGCTAAGAACAAAGTTCAAAGTCCCCCACAAAAGGGAGACCTTGAAGTAACAAAGCGAGCAAGTATATTTTGCTCGCTTTGTTTTGTCAAATCAAGTAAAAATTACTTGAGAGCGACCTTGGCGCCAGCTTCTTCGAGCTTCTTAGCAGCGGCTTCGGCGTCAGCCTTCGGGAGGCCTTCCTTAACAGCCTTCGGAGCGCCTTCGACGAGATCCTTGGCTTCCTTGAGGCCGAGACCAGTCATTTCACGAACAACCTTAATCACAGCGATCTTGTTGGAACCAGCGGATTCGAGAACGACGTCGAATTCGGACTTTTCTTCAGCCTTGGCACCAGCTTCAGCGGCAGGACCAGCAGCAACAACAGCGGCAGCGGCAGCGGACACACCGAACTTTTCTTCCATCATCTTGATGAGTTCGGAGATTTCGAGAACGGTCTTGGAAGCGATCGCTTCGAGGATTTCTTCATTGGTAAGGGCCATTTTATAGCTCCGTATTACGTAGTGTTTAGTTTAAATTTAAATTAGGCAGCAGCCTGTTCCTTGGCATCGCGCACGGCAGCCACGGTACGCACAAAGCGAGCCGGGACTTCGTTGATGGTACGAACAAACTTGGCAATCGGTTCGTTCATCGTAGCCATCAACTTGGCAAGGAGTTCTTCACGGCTCGGCATCGTAGCGAGCTGCTTGACAGCTTCAACATCCATGACGGAGTTGGCCATCGCGCCACCCTTGATAACGAGCTTGTCGTTTTCCTTGGCGAAATTGACGAGAACCTTGGCAGCAGCAACCGGATCAGCGGAGAAAGCATAGACGAGCGGACCAACAAACTGATCAGCAAGCCCAGCAAATTCCGTACCTTCAACGGCGCGGCGAACCAACGTGTTCTTGACAACACGCAACGTCACGTTGTTCTTACGTGCTTCAGCACGAAGCTTCGTGACGGCCTCAACGCTCAGCCCACGGTATTCGGCGATGACGATCGAAGAAGAATTGGCAACAATGCCAGCAACTTCTTCAATGACAGCAGCCTTATCTTGACGATTAAGACCCATGGTCTGGCTCCACTCAGAGGCGTTCCCTTTCGAGAACGCCGGTTTCTAAATAACCGGCATACTTCTGAGAGTTTTGGCTGATTTTTTACTCACAAACATCTAATTTGTGATGAGAAAACACAACGCAATATCTCTCTTCGGTTTACCGTCTGCGCTGGACGACTTGGCGGTTAGTTCTGTCATTGTGAAAGCGTCAACAACGAAATTCACAAGTCCATTAAAAAAATCAGACTGCCGAGATTACTTTGCTTTCAAATCTCGTTTGGTCCTCATTTCTCCAGCGGTCTTTGACAGCGACGACATTGTGAACCAATGCCGTCACCCAAAGCCCTCGAGACCTCACGGCCTCAGTGAAAAGATTTCTCTTTTCCGACCTCGTTGACGTTAATCAACGTCTTCATCAAGTTTCCTTAATGAAATGAGGGGTCGACCTCAAAAAATATGGTTCATTAAGCGTTGATGGAACCGATATCAACGCGAACACCAATGCCCATCGTAGAAGAGACAGCAACCTTGCGGAGATACTGCCCCTTAGAAGAAGCAGGCTTAAGCTTGTTCAACTGGTCGATCAAGGCAGCAAGGTTCTTCTGCAAGCGTTCTGTCGTGAAGGAAGCACGACCGATCGGAGCATGAATGATACCAGCCTTGTCGGCACGGAACTGAACCTGACCAGCCTTAGCATTCTTAACAGCCTGAGCAACGTTCGGCGTAACCGTGCCAACCTTCGGATTCGGCATCAAACCACGCGGGCCAAGGATCTGACCGAGCTGACCGACAACGCGCATCGCATCCGGAGAAGCAATCACAACGTCAAAGTCGAGTTCGCCAGCCTTAACCTTGGCAGCGAGATCGTCAAAACCAACAACGTCAGCACCAGCGGCGAGAGCTTCTTCAGCCTTTGCACCCTGCGTGAAGACAGCAACACGGACAGTCTTACCCGTGCCTTCCGGCATCACAACAGCGCCACGAACGGCCTGGTCAGACTTACGAGGATCAATACCGAGCTGAATAGCAACGTCAACAGATTCGTCGAACTTAGCTACAGCAGTTTCCTTGATCAGGTCAAGAGCTTCAACAGCCGTGTAGACCTTCTGTGCTTCAACCTTAGCGTTGAGAGCCTTCATGCGCTTATTAAGCTTAGCCATTACAGACCCTCCACAATAACGCCCATGGAACGAGCAGAACCAGCAATCGTGCGGACAGCAGCGTCAACGTCAGCAGCCGTAAGATCAGGTTCCTTCATCTTGGCGATTTCTTCAGCCTGAGCACGTGTGATCTTAGCAACCTTATCCGTATTCGGACGACCAGAGCCCTTCTGAATCTTCGCAGCCTTCTTGATCAAGATAGCGGCCGGAGGAGTCTTCATCACAAACGTGAAGCTCTTGTCGGCATAGGCAGTAATCACAACCGGGATCGGAAGGCCAGCTTCCATGCCCTGCGTCTTAGCGTTAAAAGCCTTGCAGAACTCCATAATGTTCAGACCGCGCTGACCGAGAGCCGGACCGATAGGAGGCGAGGGGTTGGCCTTACCAGCCGGAACTTGCAGCTTGATAAAGCCGATGATCTTCTTAGCCATCGTTAAATTTCCTTATGGGTTCAATCGCTCAACTAGTCGAGCTCCCCATGTTTAGGTGAGAAAGGCGTGCACTATACCACCATTTTTTGTATCGAGCAAGCGCATCACCATTTTTTTTTAAAGCTTCTCTACCTCGTTAAAATCGAGGTCAACCAATGTTTCTCGGCTGAAAATCGAGACAAAAACCTGCAAGCGGCTCTTGTCATAGTCAACAGCCTCAATACGACCATTGAAATCTTTAAAGGGTCCTGTCTTAACTCGAATTTCTTCGCCAATTTCGAACTCAATCTTCGGACGGGGCTTTTCAGAGCCACGTTCCATCTGAGCCATAATGGATGCAACTTCTGCATCAGACAAAACAACTGGATGATTATTGCCTAAGAATTCAATGACTCGCGGGGTGGAATTCACTAAATGCCAGGTTGCATCGTTCATTTCCATTTCAATGAACACATAGCCCGGATACATGCGACGTTCAGTGACATGGCTGCGGCCATTTCGAACTTCCTGCACGCGCTCCACTGGAAGAAGCACTTCGCCAAAGCTTTCACGAAGCTCGCTACGAGCAATGCGTTCCTCAAGAGCCTTCTTCACGCTTTTTTCCATAGAAGAATAAACGTGAATCGTGTACCACCTCTTGCTGTTATCGCTCATGATCCAACCTCACTAATTAAAGAGAAAGACGCAACAACACGTCATAAAGGCCCCACTCAATTAGCTTGTCGCAAATAAAGAGGAACCCTGCAATTACCACAACGAAAGCTATTACCAGACCTGTTGTGTTTATCGTTTCTTTACGAGTCGGCCATACGACACGACGCAACTCTTCCCAAGACTGACGACCATAGTTAAGCAGGTGCTTACCAGATGGGCTAAACCAAGCCAAAACCACACCAGCAACAAGGCCACCAGCCAAAGCGGCCAAACGCACAGCTAGCGTCTGATCCGTCAGCAAAGAAAAGGCAATCACACCAACGACGGCAAAAAGGATTGCCAGTGTAAGTAACACCGTATCCGCCTTGCTCGTGCTTGGTTCTACATTTTGATTGTTCATATTGTTTCCTGACCCACGATAAGAAGAAAACAGCTCTTATCGGTCAAAATAAAAAGCAAAAGAAGTTTGCTATTTTAACGGCAACTCGCATCTTTGAGGCAGAAAAACTCTAACTTTATGCGAGCCCATGACAAAAAAGCCAAGCCGCGATCTATGATCGCGGCTTGGCTTTTTTTGCTGGCAGGGGCAGAAGGAATCGAACCCTCAACCTACGGTTTTGGAGACCGTCGCTCTGCCGATTGAGCTATACCCCTATTGGACGGTCAATTTATCTGACCGCAAATCCAATTCAGACTTATTCGATAACAGAGGCAACGACGCCAGCACCGACAGTGTGGCCACCTTCACGGATAGCGAAGCGGAGACCCTGTTCCATAGCGATCGGGCAGATCAACTTAACGGTCATGGCGATGTTGTCACCAGGCATAACCATTTCAACGCCTTCCGGCAATTCGATCGTACCGGTCACGTCCGTCGTACGGAAGTAGAACTGTGGACGATAGCCCTTGAAGAACGGGGTATGACGGCCACCTTCTTCCTTCGTAAGAACGTAAACTTCGCCCTTGAAGTGGGTGTGCGGGGTGATCGTACCCGGCTTAGCGAGAACTTGACCACGTTCAACGTCTTCACGCTTCGTACCACGGAGAAGAATACCAACGTTGTCGCCAGCTTCACCCTGGTCAAGAAGCTTACGGAACATTTCAACGCCCGTGCAGGTCGTCTTAGCCGTAGCCTTGATACCAACGATTTCAATTTCGTCGCCAACGTGGATAACACCGCGTTCAACACGACCCGTCACAACCGTACCACGGCCAGAGATGGAGAACACATCTTCGATCGGCATAAGGAACGGCTGGTCAACAGCACGTTCCGGCGTCGGAATGTACGTGTCGAGCTGCTTGGCGAGTTCGAGAATAGCCGGTTCGCCGATCGGGCTCTGGTCGCCTTCGAGAGCGAGCTTAGCGGAACCCTTAACGATCGGGATCGTGTCACCCGGGAAGTCATAGTTGGAGAGAAGTTCACGAACTTCCATTTCAACGAGTTCGAGAAGTTCTTCGTCGTCAACCATGTCGCACTTGTTCAAGAAGACGATGATGTAGGGAACGCCAACCTGACGAGCGAGAAGGATGTGTTCACGCGTCTGAGGCATCGGACCGTCAGCAGCGGAACAAACGAGAATAGCACCGTCCATCTGGGCAGCACCAGTAATCATGTTCTTCACATAGTCAGCGTGACCCGGGCAGTCAACGTGAGCATAGTGACGCGTTTCCGTTTCGTATTCAACGTGAGACGTGTTAATGGTAATGCCGCGAGCCTTTTCTTCAGGAGCAGCGTCGATCTGGTCATAGGCCTTAGCTTCACCGCCGAAAGCCTTGGAAAGAATCGTGGTGATAGCGGCCGTCAGCGTGGTCTTACCATGGTCCACGTGACCGATCGTGCCCACATTAACGTGGGGCTTGGTACGTTCAAACTTACCCTTGGCCATCTTTGGCTCCTGAACAAGTTTCCAGGTCCCGGGAAGGAACTGGAATAAATTAGAAGAATTAGGAAAATTAGTGGTGCCCATGATGCGGATCGAACGCATGACCTCTCCCTTACCAAGGGAGTGCTCTACCACTGAGCCACATGGGCACGCTTCATGGAGCGGGTGAAGGGAACCTTAAACTGTTTGTTTAGGTCTTGTGTCCTTCCGCTCTGCATTAGAAATTCGCTTTGCGAAAGTTTCGCTGGTGGAGAGGGATGGATTCGAACCATCGTAGGCGTAAGCCAACAGATTTACAGTCTGCCCCCTTTAGCCACTCGGGCACCCCTCCGTAGCGAGGATTTGAATTATGAAGCCTCCACTTCGATATGTCAAGACTGTTATTCAAAAAAACTTAAAATTCAGCATAAATACTTAGTTTTTCGCTTCAGCAGCCTATCTTAAGAGTCCATTTAGCAGAAAATCGCTACACTGTCTGAAACTCCCATGTACAACCAAAGAGATTCTACCGATGACGGTTCTAGATCCTCTGTCAGTCTTTGGCGCAACTGCTGCCATTGTTCAAATTGGCATCATTGCTTGCGTCATCCTGCGTGTCATTCTTACTCGACATCCACCTGGCTCTTCCTTCGCCTGGATTCTACTTACAACCTTGCTCCCTTACTTCGGCTTTATCCTTTACCTTCTATTCGGAGAGAGACCCATAGGACAAATTCGAGCTAAACGCTTTCGACTGATTCTTCAGCAATGGAAGCAATTAGCCAAACACAAACTAACCCCTACTGGGCCATTACCATCCAATTTAGCTCGACATCGCACATTAATTCATTTAGCAACGCGCATGGCTAATCTTCCAGCAACCTCTGGAAACAAAGTAGAGCTTCTTTCTTCCGCCGACGCGACTTTTGCATCAATCGTTCACGACATTGAGCATGCCAAAGAATCTATTGACTTAGAGTTCTATATTTGGGCTGAAGGTGGTTATGCAGACCATGTTGCCGCCGCCCTTCTTAGGGCAAAAAAGCGAGGTATTCGAATTCGCATCCTAGTTGATGATTTCGGGGCACGTAATTTCCTAAAAAGTGCCACCTACAATCTCTTGCAATCTGAAGGCATTGCCATTTCGACTGCTATGCCCATGCGTTTTCTGCGTGTTTTCGGTTTACAACGAGGCGACCTGCGATTACATCGCAAAACTGTTGTCATCGATCATCGAATTGGATACACAGGTAGTCTCAACATGATCGATCCACACACCTACGATATGGCCAACACCGTCGGCCCTTGGGTTGATGCTATGGTTCGCTTAACTGGTCCTGCTGTTCGTAGTCTTGAAACTACCTTTTTAGTTGACTGGGCTATCCAACCAGACGGCGATCCTTCTGATTTACAACAGCTTAAGCAGAATCTGATAGAACAACCCGGAGAGGCAACCATCGTCACCGTCCCTTCAGGCCCGTACGGCTCCAAAGAACCCAATCTTCATCTACTCCTTGAGTCCATTAACGCCGCTCGCTTCAGTATCACCATCACTACTCCGTACTTCGTTCCCAATGAAGTTCTTGCAACCGCCCTACTAAACGCAGCTTACCGAGGCGTAAAAATCACACTCATTGTGCCAGCTGTTGCCGATAGCTCCGCTGTCACATGGGCCGCCCGTCGTTATTTCGATGATTTACTTTCTGCTGGTATTCGCATTTTGCTCTATCACGGTGGTCTATTACACACAAAATCAATCGCAGTCGATGATGAATATGCTCTTTTTGGCACGGTCAATTTTGATAACCGTAGCCTTCATCTGAATTTTGAAATGATGCTTCTAATTTTTGATCGAGAATTCATTGACAACATAAACAAACTGCACCTTTCTTATGCAGAAAAGTGCAGTCCTGTTGATCCTGATCTTTGGTACCATCGACCGTTGATCGAAAGACTTAAAGAAGGAGCTTCTTACCTTATCTCCCCATTGCTATAACTATCAACGATTAGCCTCGATATCCTCGACATCATCCATTTTCCATTTCTTTTTATCGGACGTTTCAATCCTGACAACTGTTTGTTCTGTTTGTCGAGACGTTCTTGACGTGTATTCGCCTTGTTGATTTGAATACGCACGTTGGCGTAACGTCTCTTGGAACTTTTCAGTCCACGGAGCTTCAGTTCCCATTTTTTTAGCTTGATACCATGCCCAACACCAAGCGACCAAACCTAGTACTATTGCCGCAGTAATAATCGCTAGCGCAACTGGAAGCATCAGAAAAGCCAACCCAGCAAACAAGGCTAGCGAGGCTAGTCCTATAAAAATGCGGACTAACGGATTCCCTGAATACTGAAAAACAAACCGATGCATATTTCTCTCCGTAACGATATTCTCACAATGAGATCTTCTCAAACTCTCTGCAATTGTCTTGTAAGTATAAAAGTCTTATGACTGAGAATTTAAGGATTGACTCTTCATTTCTTTGTAGATGGGGGCAAACCTTCCCATGACAACCCTAGAGTTTGTAAACAATCGTGCAAGTTTTTCAAACACTTTGGCACTTCCGACCACATAACCCTCTCAGGTTTTTGTAAGATATCAGACCAACTTATAATAGTTTGGCGACGAGCACTCCCTCACTTTTACGAGGTCTATGCATCGTGAAGCTCGCTCCCAAGCATCATACCCTTTAAGAACAGCTTAATTAGACAGGTTCTCTAGTAGCCAAGGGAGCCTTTACTTCTATGGATACAGATAAGAAAAACACATTGCCGGACATTCAATCCGCTCGTGACGGTCGCAACATTGCCATCGATCGCGTTGGTGTTCGAGGCATTACGGTTCCCATCACCGTCGAAACCGCACAAGGCACACTCTCCACTGTGGCAAAGGTCTCAATGACCGTGTCTCTTCCCGCTGACAAAAAAGGAACTCATATGTCTCGTTTCGTCGCACTCATCGAAGAGCACGCAGAACCATTAAACGCCGATACCGTTCGTCTTTTAATGGTTGACATGTTACAGCGCCTCGATGCTGTCGACGGAACAATCGAAATGCGCTTTCCTTTCTTTATTCGTAAAAGCGCCCCCGTCAGTAAACTCACCAGTCTGATGAATTATGAAGCTGCCTGGATTGCAGATACCAAGAATGGCGTCATCACCGTTCGTCAGGAAACAGCAACTCCCGTAACTAGTCTGTGTCCGTGCTCTAAAGAAATTTCGCGTTACGGTGCACATAACCAACGCTCTCGTTTGACTGCTAGCGTGGAGCTTAAGGCACCAATGAGCCTTGAAGAACAAATTGCCTATAGCGAAAAGGCTGCCTCTTGTCAGCTTTGGGCTCGCTTAAAACGTTCTGATGAAAAGTATGTCACGGAATACGCTTACGACCATCCTAAGTTTGTCGAAGACCTAATTCGCGACATGGCCGCCGCACTCAATCAAGAAGAACGTGTTGTAGCTTACTGTGTAGAAGCTGAAAACTTTGAATCGATTCACAACCATTCTGCGTACGCTTTCATTACTCACGACAAGCGCACTCATTAATTCATTGAATGTCTCTTGAATCGCATCGTCGGCCTGTTGTCTGAACGGACGGCAGGCCGAAATATTTTTACCCCGTCTACTTCTTACACATTTACGAGGTCTACGGGTACACTGAAGCGAATAAATCCCTTTTAACTAAAGACGAAATTATGCTTGCTCAGCAAAAAGAGGCTCTTACCTCTCTCATTACCGACGCTCTCGCTACCCTAGACGTTACAGACGTAAAGGTAGTTCTCGAAAAACCTAAAGATCCTGAACATGGCGATATTGCTTGTACCGTTGCAATGCAATTGGCTCGGGCTCTCAAAAAGAACCCACGCGAAATCGCAACCTCCATCGTTCATGCCTTAAAAGACAATCACGAAAGCCACAAGTTGATCAAGTCTATCGAGATTGCTGGCCCTGGTTTTATTAATTTCCGAGTACAGGATAGTGCTCGACAAGAAATTATTCGTCAAGTTATCTCTGCTGGCTCTCGCTTTGGTTTCAATGATTCTCACAAGAATCAGTCTGTTCTACTTGAGTTTGTGTCGGCCAACCCCACAGGTCCCCTTCATTTAGGTCACGCTCGCCAAGGTGCTCTCGGCGATGTACTAGCCAATTTGCTCACTACACAAGGCTGGAAAGTCACTCGCGAATTCTATTACAACGATGCTGGGGTTCAAATTGGCAATCTGGCCGAGTCGATTCGTCTGCGCGCTAAACAATTGCAAGGCGAAGCTATCGAAATGCCTGAAAACTCCTATCATGGTGAATACGTCATTGCTATTGCTCGTGACTATTTAGATAAAAAAACCGTCCACGCTCATGATGGTACCGTTATCGACTCAAAAGGGGACATTACAGACACCGACTGCATCCGCCGATACGGTGTGGCCTATCTTCGCAACGAGCAAGACGATGACCTTGCTGCCCTGGGGGTTCACTTCGACAACTTCTATTTAGAATCCTCGCTGTATGCATCTGGCCGAGTACAAAATGCCGTACAGGCTATGATTGACTCTGGCCGCACTTTCGAAAGTGAAGGCGCTCTGTGGCTCAACACTTCTGCCTGCGAAGACCTTGGCATTCACGATGACAAAGATCGAGTGATGCGCAAGGCTGATGGTACATTCACATATTTCGTACCTGATGTGGCTTACCACTTGGCTAAGTTTGAACGTGGCTTTACAAAAGCTGTCAATATTCAAGGCTCAGACCATCACGGTACGATCGCTCGTGTTCGTTGCGGTCTTCAGTGTTGCGCCTCTGTTCTCAAACTGAACATCCCAAAGGAATTCCCTGAATACATCCTCCACAAGATGTTGTCCGTTGTCAAAGATGGCCAACCCGTCAAGATGAGCAAGCGTTCCGGGAACTACGTCACACTTCGTGACTTGGTTGACATGGCTGGTCAGGATGCCGCTCGATTCTTCTTAGTCGCTCGCAAAGCTGATGCTGAGTTTGTTTTCGACATCAATCTTGCCCAACAAAAGAGCGACGAAAATCCCGTTTACTATCTGCAATACGCTCACGCTCGCATCTGCTCCGTTTTTGCCAATGCCAAAGACAAGGGATTCCATGTTCCAACTGCTGAGGAATTCCTCAAAGCGGATCTCTCGAGTTTAACGAGCGAACAAGCGTCTGCATTGATGGCCAAGATCACAGAATATCCGACGCTCCTGACGATGGCCGCAAAAGAACATGCTCCTCATATGCTTTGCTACTACCTAAAAGAGCTGGCTGCTGCCTTCCATACGTTCTATAACGCCGAACGTGTTGTCATCGATCATGATATTGACCGTAATGCTCGCCTCGCGCTTCTTTTTGCTACCCGCCAAGTATTAGGTAATGGTCTAGCGCTTTTAGGTATTAGCGCTCCAGAGTACATGGCTCGTCGTGAAGAAGCATAACCATAAGGATTGTTAATCGTGGCTCGATCTTCTTTTGCATCTGGTTTTGCTGGCTTTTTAATTGGCGTAGTGACGGGGCTAGGTATCGCTGCAGGCACTGCTGTTTTCATTACTAACAGCCCCATTCCTTTCGTCGAAAAAGTTCAAAAGGTGACGGCTGACGTGGATCCTTCTCAAAAATTAGACGGATCTATCGACCCAAACAGTCGCCTAAATGAACAGCAAGACACCGTAGTTGCTACGGACGTCGACATAAAAACTGTAACTACTTCTTCCGAAACACCATCGGGGCAAAAAATCACGGCTACTACTGACAATGGGCATTTTTGGCTTCAAGTAGGCGCTTATCAGACTCGTGATGCAGCTGATGCTCGTGCTTCAGAATTAGCTTGGACGGCTATTAGTAACGTACACATCTCTGAAGCTAACAAGCTATGGCGTGTCCGTATCGGTCCTTTCGCTTCTCGTGACGAAGCAAAAAAAGCTCAAAATGATGCCACGCAGAAAGGTGTGAAAACGACCTTGATGACGAAATAACCTCACACTAACAAACCGCGGACCACTCATAATCCGCGGTTTGTTTATGTATGGTTTTCAACAATTTCCAAAACTTCATCACCGTAGTTTTGAATCTTCTTTTCACCAATACCTGAAATCTCTTGAAGTTGCGTTACTGTCATTGGTTTGTTTTCTACGATTTCAACCAAAGTCGCATCTTTAAAAATCATATATGACGCCTTCCCCGTCTCCTTAGCTTTTTCGCTACGCCAATGCCTTAACTCTTCAAACAAAGCTCGATCACGCCTAGAAAAAGCCTCGAGAACACCATCAAGACTTGAACGCTCTTTCTGCCTCTTCCTCCTCTCTGTAACTCGTTTTCTAACCTGAATTGTCAGTTCACCTCGCAATAATGCTTTAGCCTTCTCACCTAACCGTAACGCTCCTCGATGTTGCACATCTACCCATACCATATGACGCGCAATCAACTGGCGCAACAAAACTCTCCACTCACCGGCTGATAAGTCCGCACCAATGCCCCAAGTTGAAATTTGGTCATGACTATATTGGGCAACACGATCCGTCATATTCCCCATCAAAACATCGATGACATGTTGGGCACCAAAACTTATGAGGCTTGCTTGTTGGATTCGATAAATACAGGACACAAACTTTTGCGCAGGTACCGTCATATCTAATAGCGCTGGTGGATTCAGACAATTATCACAGTGTCCACATGGTTGCGAAGACTCACCAAAATACGTTAACAACCTTTGTCGTCTACAATCAGGGGCTTCCGCAAGGCCTAACATAGCATCTAGCTTTTGCGTGCAAAGCTGCTTATGCACATCTTCAGCCTCACTTGCATCAATTAAAAAGCGTTGATTGACAACATCATTTAACCCATAAGCCATCCAAGCGTCTGCTGGTTCACCATCACGACCTGCACGTCCAGTTTCCTGAAAATAGCTCTCTATCGATTTAGGCATATCAACATGAGCAACAAAACGGACATTCGGTTTATCGATCCCCATTCCAAAGGCAATGGTAGCCACAATAACCACACCATCCTCCCTTAGAAAGCGGGATTGGTTACGCGCACGTTCCTCAGGACTTAGCCCTGCATGATACGGCAAAGCCTCTATACCACATTGCGTCAGATACTCTGCCAATTCTTCCGTAGTTCTTCGAGCAAGACAGTAAACAATGCCACTATCCCCTGAATGTTCATACCGAATGAACTCTAATAATTGTTCTCTTACATGACGTTTATCTACAATGCGATAAAAAATATTAGGACGATCAAAACTTGCAATAAAAAGCTGAGGGTCGTTCAGTAACCTAGACACAATCTCAGAACGCGTTTTCTCATCAGCCGTAGCAGTAAGAGCGATTCTTGGTATCGATGGAAACATCGATTTTAAGACGGTCAATTCACCATACTCTGGCCTAAAATCGTGCCCCCAAACACTTACACAGTGAGCTTCATCAATTGCGAATAATGAAATCTTGATACGTCCTAAAAAAATCAACATGCTGGACAGCATCAATCGTTCTGGTGCTACATAAAGTAAATCTAGGTCACCTGCCAATAGTCGTTGACGCACTAAGTCGGCTTCTGCCATGGTTTGCGTCGAATTTAAAAACGCCGCTCTTACCCCGACTTCTTCTAACGCATCCACTTGGTCTTGCATGAGCGCAATGAGAGGCGACACCACAATCGCCACACCATCCAAAAGCAAAGCAGGGATTTGGTAACACAAACTTTTCCCACCTCCCGTTGGCATAAGTACAAGCGCATCTCTTCCTTGGGTCACAGATTTCACAACCTGTTCCTGAAATCCACGAAAAGTGTCATAACCAAATACTTGGTTCAAGACTTCTTTAGCAGTCGTATACCGTTGCATTGCGCTCATAAAAAAATGCCAGACCGAAGTCTGGCATTTTAAAGCAGTAGACTATTCCGAGAATTGTCTCGAACCGATAATTATTCGCCCTTAGCTAGGCGTTCAGCTCTACGGCAAGCTGCGATTGTAAAGAGCGCATCACTAGAGGAGTTCAGGCCAGTTTCACAGGAGTCCTGGAGCACACCAATAATGAAACCAACTGCTACAACCTGCATAGCGGTATTTTGATCAATGCCAAAAAGACCACATGCCAACGGAATCAACATCAAGGATCCGCCTGGCACACCAGAAGCACCACAAGCACAAATCGAAGCCACGAACGACAGGAAGACCGCGGTTCCCATATCAACAGGCACATCTAAAGAATAGGCAGCAGACAAAGTAAGAACGGTAATCGTAATTGCTGCGCCAGCCATGTTGATATTGGCACCAACTGGAATCGAAATCGAGTAGGTTGACTCAGGCAAACCGAGACGACGGCAGATTTCCAAATTGACAGGAATATTAGCAGCGGACGAACGTGTAAAGAATGCGCTTACACCCGATTCTCGAAGGGTCAAGAGCGTATCCGGGAATGGATTTTGATGTGTGCAAAACCAAACCAAAAACGGATTGATCACCAACGCCACGAAGAACATCGAACCAAGCAAAACAGCTAGCAATTGAGCATAGCCTGCGAAGACCTCAATCCCCGTTGTTGCAAAAGTATTGGAAACCAAACCAAAAATACCGACAGGAGCGAAACGAATAACCAAGCGCACAACGAATTCAACGCCCTTAGCAGCATCGTTCAAAACTTCGCGCGTAGCTACCGTGCCATGACGTAAAACCACCCCCATAGCAATAGCCCAAGCCAAAATCCCAATGTAGTTACCCGAAGCAATTGCATGTACTGGATTATCAACCACATTAAGAATAACGTTGCCTAACACCTCAGTAATACCACCAGGCGTTGTTGCTACTGCGTCCGTTGCGTGCAAAATCAACTTCGTCGGAAAAATGAAACTAGCAGCTACAGCCACAATAGCGGCTGAGAAGGTACTGATTAGATACAGAAACAAAATTGGCTTAATATGCAGACTTTCGCCCGAGAGATTTTGGTTAGCAATAGAACTCATCACCAACACAAAAACCAAAACAGGGGCTACAGCCTTTAAAGCCGTCACAAAGACTGTACCTAAGAAACCAAGTTTCACGGCCATTGCAGGAGCCACATAGGCCACTGCAATACCGAGAATCAAAGCCAGCAAAATCTGCTTCACTAGCGAAGCCTGTAGGAACGGCATCGCAAAATTAAAGACTCTTTTCATCTAAGAACTCCAGGCTTATGATTGGGCGTACTTTTTGTACAAAGTACGACATTTGTTTACATTACCAAAAACCATACCTAATCAGGTTGCAAACCCCACATCTAGACACCCTTTATAAATCACTCACCTTTGCTATCATTGATTTAAATCAACAGGGCTATCCCCTTCTTCTTACTGGAATATCAACCTTCATCCTTGGCTAGAAGACTTCAGCCAACCTTAAAGCAACCCGCGGTAATATTGGTTACTCCTCCTTTAATGACCTTTCTTTTACCGGATCTCTCATGATCAAAAAGCCAGCTATCAGGTTTGTGCTTGCTTGCGTCTTTTTAGACGCGCTTGGCATTGGCTTGATTGTGCCCGTCCTTCCAAGGTTAATTGGTACGCTCGCAGAGACTCGTGACCTGCAAACAAGCTGGTATGGACTGATCATGGTTAGCTACGGGCTCATGCAATTTTTCTTTGCACCTCTGCTCGGTGCAATCTCTGATCGTATCGGGCGACGCCCTGTACTACTGACGGGTATTTTTGGACTTTCTTTAATGATGCTCGTTCCTGCTTTTTCACAATCATTAGCCATGATCTTAGGCTCACGGATTGTAGGAGGCATGATGAGCTCCAATATCGTTGTCGCGCAAGCTTATATTGCAGATGTCACACCAGAGACTCAACGCATAAATTCTTTTGGCAAGATCGGCGCCATTTTTGGAATTGCTTTTGTGTTAGGACCAGCGATTGGCGGTATTTTAGGCCATAATGATCCCACAATTCCTTTTCTAGTTGCGAGTTGCATTTGCGCACTCAACTTTCTATATGGCCTATTTATCCTGCCAGAAAGCCTCGTTCATCACGATCAAACGCCACTCACAATTCGACGTCTTAATCCACTATCCGCGATTGCATCACTGGGCAAAATTGACGGATTGCGACCCTATCTTTTGATTATCACGTTGTTTACCTTAGCCCAAAGTTTGATGCAGTGCACTTGGGCACTCTATACCGAATATCGCTACACTTGGACTCCGTTAGGCATTGGTTTATCTATCTTCGCACTCGGCCTATCAATTAGTCTTACTCAAGGTGTTCTATTACCCAAGCTCAGTAACCGTTTTAATGCGAAACAACTTATCTTAATTGGATTATGGGTTGGTCTAATATCACTCACTGCGATTGGCTTAGCCCCTGTGGGATGGCTAACTCTCCCTTTCATTTGTAGTTGTGCAATTATGGGGTTAGTCGCCCCCGCCATTCAAGGTCTCATAAGTAGAAGAAGCGCCGCTTCTCATCAAGGCATCAACATGGGGGCTGTGAGTTCCCTTAATAGCTTTATGAGCGCTATCTCTCCTCTCATCGGCACGCCCTTGCTTATCGTAACATCTGCGAATACGACTAATTTCCTATTAGCAGGCACCCCTTATCTCGTTGCAGCAAGCCTTCTCATCATTGCCTTACTAGCAACAACATTCATCCCCAACGAAGATTACCCGCATCCATAAAAAACGATCCTCTATTCTCGTTAGAGGATCGTTCTATTCAAACATAGCTGAAGGCTAAAGTTGAAGGGCTTAAAATCGACTCTTTATATCGACTCAGATACCATATCAATCGCTCCACAAGGACATTCATTCGCGCAAATGCCACAACCCTTGCAGTATTCGTAATTGATTCTAAACTTCTTACCTGGTCCTAACTTAATAATTGCATTATCTGGACAAACACCATAACAGTTGTCACACTCAAAGCAATTGCCGCAGGACATGCATCGGCGAGCCTCAAACAGCGCATTATCCTCCGTTAAGCCTTGGACAACCTCATCAAACGTCGTCTGTCGACGAATAATGTCAAGTTGTGGGCGAACTAATTTTGGAGCATCTGCGTAGTACCAAGTATTGAGACGTGCATAGGTCGCAGGTTGCGTTGGTTCTTTCGCCACATGTGCTTCGCCGCGTAACCAAGCATCAATCTGGCGTGCGGCACGCTTACCGTGACCAATGGCAATGGTGACATTACGATCACTAGGCACCATATCACCACCAGCAAAAATACCCGGACATCCCGTCATAAAGCCAGCGTCAACCTCAACAGAGCCATCCTTCATAACCAACCCATTAATTCCTTCAAGAAATTTCAAGTTGGTTTCCTGACCTAAGGCTAAGACCACACTGTCAGCGCTCACTGTCTCAAACTCACCTGTTGCCTGCAGTTGACCATTTTCGTCTAAAGCCATCTTTTCAATTCTGATCTCCCCTTCATCAGCATGGGCAATCGTTGATAGCCACTTCATCGATACGCCTTCTTCGATGGCCTCTTCGATTTCAAATTGATGTGCAGGTGCTCGGTCACGGGTACGACGATACACAACTAAAGGCTCAGCCCCTAAACGACGAGCTGTACGCGCGACGTCAATAGCAGTATTACCGCCACCATAAACAACAACACGACGCCCTAACATCGGTTGCTCTTCACCTTCCATCGAACGCAACACTGAAACGGCGTCAAGAACATGAGCCGCATCCCCCGCGGGGATATAGGCGCGCCTAGCCAAGCTAGCACCAACACCAAGAAATACCGCATCAAAGTGACCGTCGCTCATTTCGGCAGCGAGATCTTTCACCTCGCAAGCCAATTCGATCGTGACACCTAAAGTCTTAATACGTTCAATTTCTCGATCTAATACTTCTCTTGGTAAACGATACTTAGGAATGCCATAACGCATCATGCCACCTGCTGCCTCAGCACCCTCTTTCACGCACACCGTATGCCCCATGCGGGCAAGATGATAAGCCGCAGAAAGCCCAGCAGGCCCCGCACCAACAATCAATACGCGCTTACCCGTTGTCTGAGCTGGCTTTTCAAACTGCCAACCTTTTTCAAGAGCATAGTCACCTAAAAAGCGTTCAACTGCATTAATACCAACAGACTCATCTAACTGTCCGCGGTTACAAGCTGATTCGCACGTATGGTAACAAACTCGCCCCATACAAGCAGGAAACGGATTATCTTCAACAATTTTCTGCCAAGCCGCCTGATAATCCCCACTTTCAGCATGGTACAACCACGCCTGGCACTGCTCCCCAGCAGGACATTTTGCATTGCAGGGTGGCAATCGATTGACATAGACGGGCCTTAGAGTACGCCACGTACCTGTACGATTGGCTAAAGATGAACCGACATCAAGCGTAATCGCAAAAGGTTTGCTGCTCACTGACATCTCCTGAATTGATTAAAACTGATGGGCGCGTTCATCGCCCTGAACTGCTGTCGGATGTGTATCCACTTCTTCGTCATCCAACAAACCGTAATCACGAATATTTCGATCTGCCATCGCTTGAAGTCGGGCAATCACCTCTGGATTCGCTGCCTTTCCAAACAAATGGGCAAAACGCTTTTGCGGTTTTAAATAGCTCTCAACAGGTTCCTGGCAACGAATTTTATTAACATTAGTCACCACACCATATTCAGCCTCAAAAACAGGAAAAATTCCTGTTTGCTGTGCCAATCGAGCCATTTGAATTGTCAAGCCAGAGGCATGCCCCCAACCAAGTGGGCATGGGACCAAAATATGAATATACCGAGCCCCCTTCATGCTCATGGCCTTGATCACCTTACGTTCAAGATCACGAAGGTCTGCAACGGTTGCAGTCGCAACGTATGGAATACCGTGGGCCATTGCAATTAAAGGTACATCCTTACCTTGTCCCCAAGCATTACCCGGCTCTTCACCAACAATCTGCGTGGTTGCCGTTCTAGCAGCAGGTGGTGTCGCCGACGAACGCTGAACCCCAGTATTCATATAAGCTTCGTTGTCATAGCAGATATACAACACATCGTCATTACGTTCAAACATCCCGGACAAGCAACCAAAACCAATGTCCGTTGTACCACCGTCACCCCCCATTGCAATAACACGGGTAGGTGTCGTACCTGCTTTGTTGGCACGCACCTTAAAAGCAGCAGCCATCCCAGTAGCAACAGCAGCTGTATTGCCAAAAAGAGAATGGACCCATGGCAACTGCCAACTGGTTTCAGGATATGGCGTAGAAAAAACTTCTAAACAACCCGTCGCATTCGCCACTACCACATTTCCATTCGCTGCGCGCATAGCAGCATCGACAGCATAACGAGCACCTAAAGCTTCTCCACATCCCTGACAAGCACGATGACCGGATGTCAAAGCATTGATACGCTCCATCGCTGCCTGACCTGATCTTTCATTAGGTGCCAATAAACGATTCCCAACAGTAAAAGTCCCCGTTTGGTAAAAATGCACTACTTCTGACATGGTTCTTATACCTCCTCACCACGGAGAATTTTTCTAGCGTTAACATCCTTGTTCAACGCCTCAGGCACAGGACCAACATGGCGTTCCATGGCTTCTCTAGCAATCTGTCGGTCAACTAACTCTTGATCCAAATCCAAAAAGACAGTTTCATCTAATAGCGTACCTTGTACAGCCTTTTCAAATACCGTGCGTAAACTTTGCTTTGTTACAGCACGACCACCTAAGCCAGCAATCACTGAACGCAACTCAACATCTGTCTTTCTCAACGCTTTCAAAACATCTAAATAAAGCGCACCACCACTACCCACACTAACCATGCGCTCTAAAACAATCGCCGTTCTCACGTGTTGAAGTACCGCTTTGACTTCCTCTGTTGGGAAAGGACGGTAGCACTTTAAGCCAACAACCCCGATCTTCACGCCTGCATCGCGCATCTCGTCAACGGTATCCTTAATCGTTCCAAGAATGGATCCCATAGCAAAGACACACACTTCAGCATCATCCATTTGATAAGAATTCAACAGGCCACCAGACAATCGGCCAAATTGTTCTTCAAAAGCTCGTGCTGTCTTTTCAATTACAGGCATAGCATCCATCATGCGACGATGAGCTAACCAACGCACTTCAGTAAATGCCTCTGGCCCAACCATGGCACCAATAGAGTATGGATTTTTAGGATCTAGAACTTGTCTTGGTACATATGGCGGTAAAAAAGCATCTACTTCATCTTGCGTTGGAATATCCATACGCTCAAAAGCATGAGTCAACACAAAACCATCCATACAGACCATAACTGGCAAAGACATTTCTTCAGCGATACGGAAAGCTTGGATATGTAAATCAACCGCTTCTTGATTGGTTTCGGCAAAAAGTTGAATCCAACCACAATCTCTCTGACTCATAGAATCAGAATGATCATTCCAAATATTGATCGGTGCACCAATCGCACGATTAGCCACCGTCATAACAATAGGTAATCCTAAACCGGATGCGTTATAAACCGCCTCAACCATAAACAGCAACCCTTGAGAGGCAGTTGCCGTATAGGCGCGAGCCCCCGCAACAGAGGCACCAATCGCCACAGACATTGCAGCAAATTCACTTTCTACGTTGATATACTCACAATCTTGAAGCGTACCCTTACGGCATAAAGCACCTAATGCTTCCACGATATGAGTTTGCGGAGAAATCGGATAGGCACAGACGACTTCAGGGCGACAAAGAGCCACTGCCTGTGCAACACCCTGACTACCCTCGAGTTGCTTAAGCATGAATACCTCCGATCATAGAGAGAACTGATTCATAAGCTAACGTGGCAACTTCCGCATTTGCTTGAGCAATATGACCATTAAACTTTTCGTTGTAAGCTGCTATAACACTTTCCAACTTCATCGATCCCGTCATAGCTGCCATCCCAGCTAACATACCTGCTCCTGGCAAAGGGCGACCAATTTTTTCCATCGCAAAACGCGTCGCTGGCACACATAAAACTTGACCTTTCGGCAAGCGTGCTTCTAGCTCTTGTAAACCTAACTCCTGAACCGTCGAACCAGAATTTATCAGAACATAACCATTAGGACGCAAGCCTTTAAATACATCCACGCTATCCAAAAGAGTTCTATCCTGCACCAAGACAACATTAGGCTCTAAAACAGGCTCTCTTAAGCGGATTTCTTTGGAGTCCAATCGTGCAAACGCCACCACGGGCGCTCCCGTACGCTCTGACCCAAAGCTTGGAAATGCTTGAGCGTAATGTCCCTCCATAAATCCTGCCAATGCCAACATTTCTGCCGCGGTTACGACACCTTGTCCACCACGACCATGAATGCGAATTTGGAACACGCTAGTCCCCCTGTAAAAAGTCATCGTCATCTCCTTTCGCTGAAACAACCTATTAGAGATGTCGCTCGTTTGGATCCCGATCGTCAATTGTTAAGCCGGTTCTTATCTCAAAAGACTCCTAACTCTACCAAGATTGACACGAGAATAATCAATAATTATGTTTGATTGTATTAGCGAGTGAGACCTATCGTCTGTACTTTTTATGCTAATCCTCACGTCTATCATTCAACAGTAGCCATCCCAACCATAAGTATGCTTACTTTCCGTCCTCTAGTAGCCTGTGCCATAGCTTTTTTGGCAAGCTGTACTTTCCTACCCACAACTTCGTCATTAGGACAGAATGACTGGCGATCTCCCCTTGATGGTCGAAAATTAATAATGAAACAAACTGTCAAAGGGCATATGACTTTTGTTTGTTCGTATGACCAACAAGGCTTCTATTGGAAGTTTGCACATCCTTCTGGAACCCTCTTCAAAGGATCCAGAAAAGTCGGCACACTTAATCCTGACTGGAGCATCACTTCTATACAGCAAAAAAACTTAAAAATGCGGCTCATCGCAAGTGGGCCTATTGAGAGAACTATTGATTTACGAGATGCACTTTTTCAAGTTGAATCCCACAAAAATGGACCATACGCCAATGTGCGCTACATCGAACGTACACAATCTCGCGGTGGTATGCCTCTCACAAAATGCTCAGCTTCGCAACAAGGACAAACCTTAAAGAGACCATTTGAAGCCCAATACATTTTTTGGCGCTAACTCTTTAGTTGAGAATACAATGACTTAATTTCATCAAAAACACATCTTTTCGTCGATATTTTTTGCTAAAATTGACAGTCTTTACTACTAAATTAATCGGAGAAGCTATTCATGGTTCCTGCCGCTACGACGGTCGGAGGCTATCTGCAAAGCCTTCCTAACGATCGACGCGTTGCTATGGCGCGAGTCTGCAGCATGATCCGCCGCTCTGCCCGTGGCGTTCGCGAAAGTATGCGCTTCGGTCTTGCTTTTTATGAGCTCGACGGTCCCATTTTTGCTGTTGAATCTCATGAGAAGTCACTCATTCTGTACTTAGCAGAAAAAAGTGTGATTGACGATTTTGAAGGAAAGATCAAACATATCAATCCTGATCGTTGCTGTATCGAATTTCCAGATCTCAACTGCCTTCCGCTAGATGTTGTTGAAAAAGTGGTTCGCGCTTCCCTTGCGAGTCGACGAGCCAGAAAAGGACAGGAGATGCCCACACAGGCAGATCTTGTTGCGTTATGGGGCATTAGTGAAAAGGATGCTGAAGCAGCCCCCCCTATTGTGCGGATTACGATTCCTCGTGAAGAAGATCAACAGTAAAACATCGATATCTATTTTATTGATAAAAAAGCACGCCTTTGCGTGCTTTTTTTATGTTGATCATCTGAAACTCCCGGATCACTAGATCTACATCAGCATGAGATAGATCAAATAACAGAGAAATAAAAGCAAACACCCCTTGAAACTCTTGCGTTTAGCCACGGTTTAAACGCAAGAGTTTTTATTTTGTACTAAATTAGATACATATAATGTAGTAGGTATCTATCATGGCAAAAATCACGGACTTTCAAG
>JAHHRH010000029.1 GCA_020025915.1 Sutterella sp. | reverse complement strand
CACAAAAGAGCGGTCTCAACCGTTCCATTCTCGATCAAGGTTGGGGAATGTTTTTTTCCAAGCTTGATTGGAAGGCGTTGAGACTGGGCGGACATGTACATAAGGTGCCGCCTTAGAATACAAGTCGCACCTGCCCGATATGCGGCTGTGTTTCCAAAGACAATCGCAAGACGCAGGCATCGTTCGAATGCGTCTCCTGCGGACATCAGGGGAACGCGGACGTGGTAGCTGCGATCAACATTAAAGAGCGCGGACGAAGCTCGTTAGCCTGTGGGGAGTCTGAGAAGAATGCTCAGGCTCAAGTGAATTCGGGGCGATCTAAAAAGCCGACGCCGAATCAGCAGCAGGAATCCACCGAAGTGATCAGTAGCGCAAGTTACTGACACAGTAGAGAATCTCCGTCGTTCACAACGGAGAGAATGTCAATGACCGTTGCATAAAGTACGCCTAAGGCCATCAAAATAAATATCGTGCCGCTGATTTGTGTAAGGAGTTGTGGACCACGACCACGCGCTAAAAAGACACGCGCTCGATCGGCGACCAAGGCATAAAAGATCATGCAGACAAAGACCATCAAAGTGTAAGCCGCAATCATCAAGGTGATTTGCGGGATATAGGCGATGTCTGCGTCAATAAACTGCGGAAAGATAGAGACGCAAAAAATGATCGGTTGTGGATTTGTGATCGAAATCAGAAAGCACTTCGAAAAAATACGATCGTTCTGATGCGTTGGTGCTTTGTGGTTGTCAACAACCTGTAAGGGCGGTTTACGCCAGTTGTGAATGCCTAACCACAACAAAAAGAGCGCACCTGCGATTTTGATGACAGCAAAAAGCAGAGGGCTTGAGGCGATGAGCACGCCGACGCCTGACATCCCGACCGAAAAGAGGAGCGTAATGCCTAGTGCCGTGCCTAAGCAGGCAGGTAACGTGCGGCGCCAACCATATTCAGCGGCAACCATCACGATCATGACGGCACCTAAACCGGGTGTCATGATGTTGGCAAAGCTCGTGATCAAAAAGAGAAGAAAGAGCGAACTCATTGTTTCAAGCTTCACGACCAGTCATGTTGGTGACTGGTCGTGGATTTCTCAATGGATGTGATTAACGGAAGGAGGCTTCGTAAATCGCGAGCGTATCCTGGAAGGTCATTGCGACGGCGTCCTGTTCGAAGGCTTGTGCGCCAGCTGAGCGGCAGACTTCCGTCATGGCCGGAAATTCTTCACGCGTAATGCCCCAATCGCTCATCTTGAGGTTGGCCATACCGCATTCGGCGAGCATCTTCTGCAAGGCGTGCAAGAAGTCGGACGGCTGAACGGCTTCGGTGTCACCCATGGCGCGTGCTAAAGCGACAAAGCGTTCAGACTGAGCGCCGACGGCAATCATGTGACCAAAGTAGGCCATCGAAAGCATGATGAGACCCGCGCCATGCGGCAAGGTTTGATGGAAGGACGATAAGGCGTGTTCCATGGCGTGCTGACTCGTTAAGCGCGTGGTGGTCATCACAAAGCCGGAGAGCGTGTTGGCAAAGGCAACATGTTCGCGAGCTTCGAGGTTAGTGCCATCTTTAACGGCAATCGGCAACCACTTGCCTAAATGACGAACAGATTCAAGTGCATACATGTCGCTCATGAAGTTCGGACGCTTGTTGAGGTAACCTTCAACGGCATGGAAAAGCGCATCAAAGCCCTGATAGGCCGTTAGATGTGGGGGCACCGAAAGCATCAATTCAGGGTCAATGATGGCTAACTTGGGGAAGCAGTTGACGTGACCGCCAAGACCCACCTTTTCGCGTGTTTCGGGGTTTGTAATGACACTACCAGCGTCGACTTCACTACCTGTGCCAGCCGTCGTGGTGATGGCGACCAAAGGCAGAGGATCAATGGCGATCGGCTTACGACCACCCGTGCCCGATTGCACGTAGTCCCAAAGGTGCCCTGGGTTCGTTGCGACGATTCCAGCTGCCTTGGCGCAATCCATAACAGAGCCGCCGCCTAAGGCAATTAGGAAGTCACACTTTTCTTCACGAGTTTTTTTGCTCACAGCCATAACGGTCGCGACGAGGGGGTTGGGTTCCACCACGGGCATATGAACATAGGTGATACCGCGCGCGTCGAGCATTTCACGCACACGAGCAAGGGCACCAATGCGTTCCATCGCCGAGCCGTTAGAGGTGAGGAGGAGGGCGCGGGTGCCAGGCAAAGCTTCTGTGCGTAAGGCGTCAAGCTTGCCCGAGCCAAAAACCACCTTCACAGGGGCAAAATCGATGAACTGCATATTGTTTTTCTCCAAAATGTACTGTTGATAGGCAATTTGCTGTAAGACAGTCGAAGTATAAGTCGGGTATGCTCATTTTAGCGCTGTACGACGCTTTTACGTTGTGCCTTCTATTGGTTGCGAAATTATCAAACTAAGGATTTACGAATATGGCAAAGGACAGTCTGTCGTTTCGGAGTCTTGTACTGCCTGGTTTGAACAAGGTTCCGTTTTAGATAACGCGTTTAACGTGTCGGACTTGTAAGTGGCATCGTTGGTATCTTGATGCACCGAAAAAATCAAGATTAAGGGCGCTTGAGCATATGCGGGTGCTGTACCGCGCCCCTTCCGACGCGATCCTGTCAAGGTGGCTGCTCAATGGGTGAGTCGCTTGGAGGACTTGTGGCAAGCGATACTTGAATCGGGTCAAGAGATGACTTATATGGTCGGCATGATCAATACGCCCGAGAAGTCAGCCTTTAATATCATTCCGAACGAAGTAACCTTGAACATTGACATTCGCTCGATCGATGTAGCTCTGCGTGATACGTTTGGCGCCAAAATGCGCGAGGGTACAGTGGAGATTGGTAAAAAGTTTCAAGTCGAATTTGTCTTTGATGAACCAGTGATGATGCTCTCAGTGTTCTCAAATCCGGACGTCTTAGGTCGTTTAGAGTTCTCAGCTAAAACGCTCGGCGTACCAGTGTGCGCATGCCATCTGGCGCTGGACACGATGCGGCAGTGATGGCTTCAGGCGGCATTCCTTTCGCCATGATTTTTGTGGCAAACCAAAACGGATCTTATAATCCGAACGAAGCCCTCAAGAAGAATGACTTTGTGTTGAGTGCCGATATGATCCGATGAACGGCGATTGATTTCGAGTAGCTAGTTAAAGAAGCGATGGTCTAAACAACCATCGCTTTTTATTTCGAAAATTATGTGTAATGTATTAACGCAAAATAGTCTTGTTAGAGTGTGATCTTTGCGTGACTTGGTGAGGAAAACCAACGAAGGCGTACACATTGCACTTGATAGAAGTGCGGGCACAACGGGTATTAGCTAAGAAAATTTAGACAAAAAAATTGGGACATGACTAATTCATGTCCCACGCTTTGTGGATTGTGGCTCTAATCACCTCGAGCGTCTTTCAAGCTCAATCTACACAGCAACGACAGTAGATCGAATGGACTCCCAACAGCGACTTAAAATGCATCGAAGATGATCAGATACGCAAGTAACCACAACACCGACAACACACCAACTTTAACAGACTTCAGTTTTTGATGCAACCTGAAAACCCTAAGTGTTTCAAAGGCTTACATTTTTAACGGTTGACCCTCGCGTCTCGTGAGGTCTGTCTTACTGGCAGAACGAACTATACATGAAGTTGAGTGACTTGGGTGGCTAAACAGCTGCTGGTTAACAAAGGTTTTCAAAGTCATGGATAAGACATCGATTCGTCATCAAAACCCGACGATTTTCACCGTCGGGTTGAGGTTAGGGGTGGTGTTCTTTAGCGGACTGCGAAGATCGGGATGACCTTACGACCGTTGCCACCGTGCTTCTTAGCGAAGCTCTTCATCCAGAGGATCATGCCACCCAAGAGAGCCAAGCAGATTGTGATCGCGGTCGCTGAGTAGACAGGGTTGTCAGAGAAGGTACCTAAGCGGTAGACAATCGTGGCAGCGCTATAACCTAAGCTTGTCGTCCAAGCGCAGAGAAAGAGCGTCCAACGTGTACCCGCTTCACGCCAGACGGCAGCCACAGCCGCGCCGCAAGGCATGTAGAGAAGCACCATCAAGAGGTAGCTAAAGGCAGCGAGCGAACCCCCAAAGAGTTGTTGCATCATGCCGATCGTATCGAGCGCAACTTCTTGCTCTTCTGCTGCGGCCGCCGTGTCAGATAGATCGTCCACATGAATGCCAGCTGGGTCAAGGAGCGCACCACCAAGGTCTGCCAAGTTATTTTTGACGGCTGTCGTGGCTTCGGTCACGATCGTCGCTAAAGACCAACCCGCTTCATCTTCGCTCTCTTCGGGTTCAATGCCAGCTTCAGCATTAGCTGTACGTGCCATGCTGTCGTAGAGTGAGTTCATCGTGCCAACCACAGCTTCTTTGGCAAGGACACCCGTGAAGATACCCACTGCAGCCGGCCAGTTCTCGTTCGAGACCCCCATCGGTTCAAGGACAGGCACAATCGTACGGCCGATTTCGGAGAGCACCGAATTCTTGCTGTCTTCGTTACCAAAGGAACCATCGGTACCCATGGAGTTAAGAATCGACAAGCAGGCAACGATTACGACGATCAAACGACCAGCGTGCATCACGAAGGACTTCAAGCGATCCCACGTACGAAGCATGACGCGCTTGACGGTCGGGACGTGATAGGGTGGAATTTCCATCACGAAAGCTGAAGCAGCCCCAGGGAGAGCAACCTTCTTTAAAAGAAGCCCCGTCACGATGGCGGCAAGAATACCGATCAAATAGAGCGCGAACACAAGGTTCTGACCGTTAGTCGGGAAAAAGGCCGTTGCAAAGAGGACGTACACCGGCAAACGAGCACCGCAACTCATAAAGGGTGCCATCATGATCGTGATAATACGGTCAGAGGCACGATCCATCGTGCGAGTGGCCATGATGGCTGGCACGTTACAACCAAAACCCACAAGAAGTGGCACAAAGGCCTTGCCTGGTAAACCCAAAGCGCGCATCAGACGGTCCATGACGAACGCAGCGCGTGCCATGTAACCAGACGACTCAAGGATTGCCAAGAAGAAAAAGAGGAAGAACACCACAGGGATGAAGGTGGCCACGGTTTGGATACCACCACCAACGCCATTGGCAAGTATCACGCGAAGCCAATCGGGGGCACCTATAGACGTAAGGAGCGCACCGACCCCATCAACCATCACGCCGCCCACCAAAATATCGAAGAAGTCGATAAAGGCGGCGCCAAGGTTTTGAGTGAAGAGGAACATCACGTACATGACGAATAAGAAGATCGGAAGACCCAACCAACGGTTGAGCACAATGCGGTCAATCTTTTCGGTCAGTGTGGCCTTAACTTCACCTGTATGCACAATGACTTTTTGAGCAATTTGTTCGACGGTCTGGTAGCGAGCCGTTGCGACAGCGATATCAAGATCGTGATCAAAGTCAGCGGACAATGGATCAAGCAAGGGCTTAATGCGCTCAAAGGTGTTTTTTGGCAACTTTTCGTCAATACCAGGCGCATACTCCACCATCTGAAGTGCGAACCAGCGAGGACGAGCGACATTGGCAGCGGCTAATTCCGCCTCGATCTTGTCGAGTGTTTCACGGATGCGTTGGTCAAAGCGCACTTGAACGGGTGGAACGACCGGATTTTCAAGGAACGCATGAATACGGTTTTTGAGTTCGTCAATGCCGCTATCGCGAGACGCTACAATTCCAACGACCGGACAACCTAAGGCCTTTTCGAGTTCGTTGAGGCGGATTTCCATCTTCTGCTGCTTGGCGACGTCAAGCATGTTCACGACGACCATCATCGGGACGCGCATTTCGATGAGTTGTTCCGTGAGGTAGAGATTGCGTTCAAGGTTCGAGGCATCGACGATATTGATAACGCATTCGGTTTCACCCGTCAGGATGTAGTCACGTGCCACACGTTCATCTTCGCCTGAAGAGGCCGATGGCGTGATGGAGTAAATCCCTGGTAAGTCCGTGATTTCGACGTTTTCGCCCTTCCAGGCGTAATAGCCAGTCTTTTTTTCTACGGTGACACCAGGCCAGTTGCCTACGTCTTGCTTGGCGCCTGTGAGCGCATTAAAGAGTGTGGTTTTACCGCAGTTCGGATTGCCGACCACACAGATCGCTTTTTTATTCGTTGTCATAGTGTTACTTCAATATGAGGGGTGGCAAGGTTATTTAAGAGCAGTGACTTCCATGATGGTCGCTTCGTCACGACGTACACTGATCATGCTACCGCGCACGCGGATTTCAACAGGATCGCCTAAGGGCGCAATACGCACCACTTCAAATGGAGTGCCAGGTACGGCACCTAAGGTCAACAAACGACGACGATAGTCAGGCGAGGCTTTGCTGTAGGCAACGACGCGACCGCGGGTACCTGGTTGTAATTCTTTAAGCAGCATGATGTGCCTTTATTCAATGTAGTTTTAAATGAGGTGGCTAGGCGTTCAAGCACAAAATGAACGAGCAACCGAATCTTTCCGTAGTGTCAAAACGGAGCTTAGACGAATATAACTGAGAATCATTCCTGGCGCAAATCCATGGTAAAAATAAGGTTTTTGGTCTGAATCGTCTTGTAGAGAGGAGAAGTTATGGATTTTTATCGCTTGGTTTTGTAAACAGGAGGTCAAAAAGTTTGATTTAGGTTAAATGGGAATTAATATCATTAATTATAAAAGTGATGAGGACAATAGAAAACGTCAATCGAAAAAGGTGCTTACAGCACCATGGTGGCCTCGGTACAATGTCAAGAAGAACGCAATAACAAATGGAGGTTTGAGCTTATGGCTCGACGTGATATTCAATTGTGGCTTCATGAAGGCACGCTCGCTGGGGCAAAGACGGCCTTTGAGGGTGATGTGTTTTATTCGGTTTTTCCTGCCAAAGGGGTAGGCCGTGAGGTGTTAGCTGAACTCGGGCACCGTGAAGCTGTGTTGGTATTAATGGGGCCTGATGCGTTGCCAGGGCGCATGGTCGCTGCGGTTGCTTCTGGGGTGGTTGGTGAGATGGTTACACAGTATTTGCCCGAAGCAGGTCGTACGCCTTTTACGAGTGTCACGGCTTTGGGTTGTGCCAATGCCCAACAACATGAAGCGACCGTGCGTTATCTTGTGAGCTTACTTCCTAACGTCGTTTTTTTAGATGGCCTTGCAACGGATCCAGTTCAATCATCTTTACCTCAAGCGTGGATTGATTTAGCGACAGTGTTTGGTGATGTGCCGGCGTGGCTCACGGTACGCCCTCAAGATAGCGCCGATGCTTATGGTGCGGCACATCCTGGTTTAGCCCTTTATTGCCATGGGCGTGGGGCAGACGCGAAAGCTGTGTTATTGCGGGCTGGCATTAAGATTTTGGCGGGTAGCCGCTGTTCACCCATGGATGCGACGCCGAGTCTGATTGTGCCCGTGCGTGAAGCCATTAAACGCTTGGTGGATGATGGATCGCTTGTAAAGATCGATGGCGTTTGGCAATTTGCGCGTGATGTGTCCCTAAGGTCTCATATTCAGGCGGCTTCGATTGTGATGCGTACCTATGCGAGTGCGAGTTATTGGGAAACCGATGAAGGCGACACGTTGGTGGATCGCTTGAATGCCCGTAACGCGAAACGCTAAGTCAAACGATATTGATCTGATGACATTCAAAACCAAGAGGTCGATGTCGTGACACCACCGACCTCTTTTGATAGGCTGAACTATTCAGTCGTTTAGTAGAAACCGCGCTTAGATTCGTTGAGCGAAATGAAGATGTTCTTCGTCTGGCTGTAGTGCGAGAGCATCATCTTGTGGGTTTCGCGACCAATCCCCGACTTCTTGTAGCCACCGAACGGAGCGTGTGCCGGGAGTTCGTTATAGGTGTTGACCCACATGCGACCAGTGCGAACGTCGCGAGCGACACGCATAGCGCGGTTGATGTCACGCGTCCAAACGGCGCCGCCGAGACCGTATTCGCTTTCGTTGGCCAAACGAATGACTTCTTCTTCGTCCTTAAACTTCACGACCACAGCGACCGGGCCAAAGATTTCTTCTTGAGCCACCGTCATGTCGTTCTTGACGTCAACCAAGAGGGTGGGCTGCATGAAGGCACCCTTGTCACCATGACGCTTGCCCCCCGTAAGGACGCGTGCGCCTTCCTTGACGCCGACATCGATGCAAGCGCAGATCTTGTTGAGCTGACCTTCGTTAATTTGGGTACCCATCTGGGTTTCCATATCCGTCGGGTCACCCACCTTAATCTTCTTGAAGGCTTCAGAGAGTTTTTCAATGAAGGTGTCGTAGATACCTTCCTGCACGAAGATTCGAGACCCTGCGCAGCAAACCTGACCCTGATTAAAGAGAATCCCGATCTGAGCGCCTTCGATGGCCTTTTCAAGCGGTGCGTCATCAAAGACGATGTTGGCAGACTTACCACCGAGTTCGAGCGTGGCCGGCACAAGACGCTTGGCAGCTGCTTCGGCGACCTTGTAACCCACTTCGGTCGAGCCCGTAAAGGCGAGTTTGTCAAAGCCCGGGTGATCAAGCATGGCCTGACCCGCACGAGCACCGCGACCCGAGATGATGTTCACGACACCAGCGGGCAATACTTGGTTCAAAAGCTTGCCAAGTTCAAAGAGCGACACAGGCGTCGTCGACGAAGACTTTATCACGACCGTGTTACCTGCGGCCAAGGCCGGGGCAATCTTCCAGGCCCCCATGAGAAGCGGGAAGTTCCAAGGAATGACCTGACCTACGACACCGACGGGTTCATTGACGACGATGGACATTGTGTTATTGTCAATCAAGACAGCAGATCCTTCTTCGGCACGTAAGCAGCCCGCAAAGTAGCGGAAGTGGTCAACAGAAAGCGGCACGTCAACCAACGTGGTTTCTCGAATTGGCTTACCGTTGTCGAGCGTTTCAGCCATGGCCAAACGTTCTGCGTTGGCTTCAATCAGGTCGGCCACCTTCAAAAGGAGGTTGGCGCGTTCAGCAGGAGCGGTCTTAGACCAGGTCGGGAACGCTGCACGTGCGGCCTCAACGGCGCGATCAATATCGGCCGGAGACGCATTGGCACAGTCGGCCAGCTTTTCGCCCGTGGCGGGATTGAACGTTTCAAACGTTTCGCCACCTTCGGCAGGTACCCATTCACCATTAATCAGCAGGTCGTACTTAGCATCAATGTAAGACATTTTCAATGACCCTATAGAAAAGTTTATTCGTGCGAGATGTATGAGCAGTCGACTTTCAGTCGTGATTTACGATGCTCTTGGCTCGCGGTTAAGTTCAATATAGGACGCAGAAAAAGCCTTGTCATTGGCTAAACGGAGTGTTTTGATTAACTTTTAGGCCTAATTAAAAGGAATTAAGATGAATAACCTGCTACAGCCAAACCTAAGCTGATCAGTCGATCAGGTCGAAAAAATGCCTAAGTCGCCACGTAAATATGACAATAGAAGTTGTTAAGAAATATAAAAATTTATATTACCACTAGGTTTGGGCTATCCAAACATCAAAAAAAAGAAGGTCCTGACGAATCAGTGACCTTCGAAAGTGCCTTTTTGCTTTGGCGAAATCAGTGTTAACAGGTTACTTCTGAGCTGGTTCCCACTTGCATCGAACCGGAGAAACGATTTCGCCTGTCTTCTTCATAGTAGCCATAGCCTTATCAACGACTTTACGGTCAAGACCGGTTAATTCGGCAATCTTGCCGGCATTAAGGGGTTCACCGGCCTTTTTCATAGCTTCTAAGATAACGTCCTTTTCTTCCATTTCTTGCTCCAAATGTTGAATCTCAAGCGTGACTTATCTGGACTGAGGCACGCTGACAAATCATGATGCTTATAAGGATAGCGAAGACAAAGTGCGGTGTGTGACGCTCGTTACGCACAAAGACGCAAAAAAGATAACTGAATGTTGCTTAAAGGCGCTGTTAGGTTGGGAGCGCATCCTGGTATTGTGTCTTGAGAGGCGTTCTTTTGACTGTTCAGATGTTCGTTTTAAGGCTTTGAGTGGCTTCTCTCAGTAAGGAAGATGGCGTGTGCCTTAGTCATGATTGAGTCTTTCGTCGTTCGATAAAAAGGCCGTAATGGTCGGTGATAGATAACCCCAATGAGACTAATAATGATTGTTTATGACGAGCCTTTGCGGGCTGTTGCGAGCGATTGTCTAGTTTAAGTGCTCTCTGCAAAAGCCTCAAGAAATGTTGGTAGCGGATCAATGTCTGGCGTCGCAAAGGCTTCCATGCGTTTAAAGATGAGTCCTTTTTGAAATAGGCTTTGCGGCATTTTTTCCCAGAGAAATCCTCGTCCTTCACGCGCCTGATCCATTTCGCGTACGTAGATGAAAGGATAGCGTGCAGCGATTGATGTCATCAAGCGACGAAAGACGCTTTCATGCGCTATGGCACAACTCACAACTAAAACATCGTGACTGTCGATGCGATCGATGGTAGCGGGACCTTTATGACGCGGATTTTTGCCGATCAAAAAGCCTGAATTTCGAAAGACGTCGTAGAGTATCCGAAGATCCTTGTTTCCTGTCGGTGCGATGAGCCAAAAAGCGGGACGCTGCGATAATGCCCAGTTGGGCTCATATTGTAAAACGCGAATCCAATCGAGCAAATGGCGCATGAGTCGTTGCGCCAAAGGATGCGATGGTGCGAAGCGGTAAAAGTCATAAAACGGGTCAACGACTTCATGCGGCGCTTCGAGCCAACCGTCTTCTGGGCCACCATGGCGTTCGGCATGGTTGAGGAGATCCAAAAGCCTCAGGTCTGCGACGGTCAAGAGTGCATAACGTTGCTTGTCGGTTAGGGCAGCGAGGTTCTTTGGATACATCATGGCTAGTGCCAACTTGGTAGCTAGCGCTAACTCATCGGGCGTCGCAAGCGCTTCGATGTCGTCTGTATGAGCCTTGATGGAAAGGGCAAGTAGCGTAACTACGCACTCACTTTCTGAGCGACCTTCGTCGAGTAGTTGGTTAACGACACGCACTGAAAAAGCAACTTCCTCAATCGGCATGACGGGTTCAAGAGTACCGATCAGCGCTCTCAAACGGTTTGATAGTTGGGTTGCATTGGGCGGAATTGGCAACATACATCATTCAACGAAAGGTCACAAGATGACTTTAGTCTATCGGATTTTATTAGACTGCAATTCGGCAAACGAAGCACCGATATCAATAATGGGTAGCTGATGGTTTTCGCGGACTAACGAGTTTTTGCCAATCTCTGGTGCGTCCCAAATAAACACCACCCTGGTTTGCGTGAGTCGCGTGTCGAGGTATGACTTAAGCGTGAGGCTTTCACAGATAAAGCCGCAGGAAGCCTCCGAATTCATTCGGATGGAGGAATGCGGCCACACTCATTTTCAGTTTGTTTGTTGTCCCGATGAAAGCGTAGGCTTTTTCAACTCTGTGCTAAGGTTCTTCCATAAGCACGAAATCCTTCATTATCAACCTACCGATCATTACTGGAGATCAAGAACGTCGTCGGCTGTAAAAGAGTTTCGAATTTAGTTTAAACCTTCAAAATACCGTCCTTGGCGGAGGATGAGCTCGTGTTCAGAAAATGCGTGAGACACCTGAGTGGGAGGCCGCAAGAGCTATGCCGAAGTGCAAGGAAAGAACAAAAGCTTTCCGCGATCTTCGCGTGCGGTTCCGCTTAAGCGGATACGACTTTCATGCCGACGTCGCCAAGCACTACGCAAAGCTCCGGGCGGAACTTGCGGAGATTTATCGCCGTGTCGCACCTACACGTAACGTGAATACGGCGAAGTCTGCAACAGGCTTCTTGGCCATGCGGGGCACATTATTGTGGAGGACAACAGTTTTAAGACGTTCCTGAAGGGACGGTTCGGCAAGGTCATCGGGCGACAAGCTCCGGCAGCGTTATATGCACAACTGACGAGCAAGGCTGAAAGCGCCGGTTTGTTGGTGAAAGTTGTATCGCCAAAGAAGCTAAAGCCCACGCAGCACAATCTGCTGACAGATCAATTTGTCAAGCACGAACTTTGGGAGCGTCGCGTACGATTAGGCGGCAATGATGACAATCGATGGATCGACCGCGATGCGGCTTGTCTTAACCTTTTGTACGCTGATATTGAAAAACAAATCTACGCCCCGGAACGGATCCGTGAGGCCGTTTTAGCCGGAGTAACAGTCTGGCTTGACGCCTGTGTCGTAGTCATCCAATCACGAGAAGAGATCTTCGAGCGCGAGTTCGAAAGGTTTCGATGTCGGGATTCCATCCTCCACCGGACAAGGGTTGTGTCAGCAAGGATTTCGTGGTCGGAATGACAGCGAATCGGAGACAACCCCGAGGAAAAAAAGCCTCGGCTATATCGAACCCTTCCCGATTCATCGGCGAGGTTGTTTAGAATAAAACTCCTAAAATTGAACGCTGGAGGATTGTAAAAATCGCGCAATGTCGCTTTAGAGTGATCCTCAAAAGGCCATTTGAGGAAAGGTGACGTATTACTCTGTGAGGGTTTGATCCTTCCAGTAAAGGATCATTTGCAGTCAAATGGTGCACTTTGATCCTTTACTTTAAACGACCCTGAAGATCAGTGATGCGGGATAATTGTGACGTGAGGCTTGGTCGCGGTGTTGTTAAGGCGTAGGTGATACTCGTGCCAAGTTTGAACGCCTTGCAACAAATCTTGGGCGGCTTTGATTTCAGAGGGATGCCAATTGTAGTTGGCAAGGGCTTCGCCGTCCTCTAAAGCGGCTAAGACGTCGACGGGAGTGCTGTCGTCTGCTTCGCTATGTAGTGTGTCGATGATTTGACGGGGTGTAGTCATGGTTTTAATCCTTAAAACGACTAGAGTGACTGTGTTTTAATGGATGAGCTACCGGGCGTCAAGCGTCGTAAGCTGAGAGAATTGTGTCGAGCCTCAAGGCATGCGCAGTCTTTAGGGCAAAAGCGCCTCTCACGGCGAAGTGATTGAAGTCAGAATTTGTTACATTGGCTGCTTCAAGTGATGATTAAATTTGACGATGGTGCGTTCACTTCTGGCTAGTTGCGACCGTTGATATAAAAAAAGTGTGGTACAAGAAAACGGCTAAGCGTCTTTGTACCACACTTTGTTCCACAGTCAGGCTAAACAGAACCGAATGAAGAGCGAAAAGAGTTTGAATGGTCGGCAACTAGAAAGCTTGGTTGACAGCCCTCTTGATGCAGATTTTGTTCAACCTCGTTTCAAATCTTCTTGGTTAATAGTTTTCGGCGCGAACCTGGAAGTAGGCCTGACTATAACCGCAGACCGGGCAAACTTCAGGAGCCTTCGTTCCAACGACGAGGTGACCGCAAATGCGGCATTCCCACATGCATTCACCAGCCTTTTCAAAGACCTGCTGCATTTCGACGTTCTTGAGAAGCTTGAGGTAGCGTTCTTCGTGAGCGCGTTCGATTGCACCAACGGCACGGAACTTGGCAGCGAGTTCAGGGAAGCCTTCTTCTTCAGCATCCTTAGCGAACTGGACATACATGTCGGTCCATTCGTAGTTTTCGCCTTCAGCGGCAGCCTTGAGGTTGGCAGCAGTACCGTTGATGCCACCGAGCGCAGCGAACCAGAGACGAGCGTGTTCCTGTTCGTTACGAGCGGTGCTCAAGAAGATTTCAGCGAGCTGTTCATAGCCTTCGCGCTGGGCGACTTCAGCAAAATACGTGTACTTGTTACGAGCCTGGCTTTCACCGGCGAAAGCGGCCTGCAAGTTCTTTTCGGTCTTGGTGCCAGCAAGCGTCTTTGCGCCCTGAGCAGCCGGAGCCTTGGGTTCGATCTTTTCGAAGACTTCGGTACCCTTATGGCAAAGCGGGCAAATGTAGCCTTCAGGCAATTCATCGCCTTCATAGATATAGCCACAAACCTTGCAGATATAAGACATTTTGTTTTCTCCTAAATCGCGACTTCTGTCGGTATACGAAGTATGAAGAAGTTCTTCGGCTAGGGGGCTCAAAGGCTCGCCAAAGAAATCTCGATACAGGGCTTTGATTTCAGGATTGTCGTCACTCGTACGGCAATCCATGGCGCGATCACGCGCATAAAGACTTTCAATACGGGCTTCACGCTGAGCGTCTGCAGAAGCACCAAAGGTAGAAGGTTGACCACCCCCGGAAATACAACCGCCTGGGCAAGTCATCACTTCAACGAAATGATAGACCTTGTCGAGTTCGCCTGCACGAAGCTTATTGAGGAACTGACCAGCAGCGGCTGTACCGTAGATGACCGCGACATTGATGTCGTTCCCAGCGATGGTAATCGTAGCGTCCTTGACATCCTGAAGTCCACGCACGGGCGTGAGTTCATAGAGTTGAGCGGGGGCGACTTCGCCGGTTAAGTGACGGTAGGCTGTACGAAGCGCAGCTTCCATCACGCCACCCGTGTTGCCGAAGATGACGCCAGCGCCAGAGCCTTCGCCCATGAAGCGGTCGTATTTGCTATCAGGAAGCGCCTTAAAGTCAATCTTGTCGGCCTTTGCCCAATCAGCTAATTCGGTTGTCGTGATGACGTAGTCGGTGTCGCGCATGGCTGGATCACCCAACAGGCGACCCGCGGCATTCATTTCGTCACGAAGAATTTCGGCTTTCTTGGCCGTGCAAGGTGTGACTGCTACATGAACAATGCGCTTGGAATCCAAGTTCATCTTCTTGGCGAAGTAGGTTTTGACAGTGGGACCTTGCATGCCGATCGGACTCTTGGCACTCGAAATATGCTCAATCATGTCCGGGTGGAAGGTTTCGCAATAGCGAACCCAGGCCGGGCAGCAACTCGTAAATTGGGGTAAGGGACCTGTGGCCTTGGTCACGCGTTGAATGAGTTCAGCCGCTTCTTCGCAAATCGTGAGGTCAGCTGCGAAGTTCGTATCTAGGACATAGTCGCCACCGATACGACGGAGCAGTTCGATCATCTTGCCTTCAACAAACGCGCCTTCATCCAAACCAAATTCGTCACCGAGCGCAACGCGCACAGAAGGACTCGTCGAGAAGATAACAATCTTGTTAGGGTCAGCAATCGCGCGAGCCACCTCATCGCGGGAGGATTTGACTTGAAGGGAATGGGTCGGACAGACTGGGATACACTGGCCGCAATGAATGCAAACAGAGCGGTTGTTGGTTTTGGCGAGCTCATAAGCGCTATTTACACCAATATATTCGTTACATACCCCCGCGCAAAGGCGGCAAGTAACACAAAGCGCTTCATCTCGATAAATGGCAGGATTGTTTTTGTCAATGGCAACGCGAACATCCTGCGGCATGTGTTGAGTCATGCAATCTCCTGTCAATCAATAAGAGGTGGGAACGCTGAGGGTTGATCGTCCTACCGCAAAGTCACCGATATTGTAATAATTTTAGCGTCTTTTTGGAATATGACCTTTACGTCAAGCCCAAGGCTTGAGTGACGCTTGAGACACCTTTAGAAACAATTAGATCAGCGTTTGCCCGAGTCGTCATTGCGAAGCCTTAAATCGTGGATCTAAGATAAATTACCTAATTTGACAGGCTGACGATTCACTTCGTTTGTTGTCTAGACTGGACCGCCACCTCAGGTTGCGAAAATCCAACAGTTGCCTCACGAGAGGCGTTCACCCGTGATTCACATGAATCGTTGGACTGCCCACGGAGTGAACAGGATGGAGCTCTGAGTCTTGGAATGTCAGGCGTAAACACCGCCTCACGCTGATGTCAGACCAATAGATCAGCGCGTAGGACTATAAGGAAAGAGACATGCTTTTTCGTAAACTCGCTTTGGCTGTTGCGCTAACGAGCGCACTTTCTGCTTCTGCTTTGGCTTGCACGACCGTGGTCGTAGGTGAAGGCGCTACAGCTGACGGTTCGTTCTTGATTGCACGTGCTGCAGATAGCTCGGCACTCAAGGCACAACACTTCGTGATTCATCCGGCTAAGACCAATCAGACGGGTGTTTATCGCACGAAGGACCATGATGGCGCAACTAATTTTGAGTATCCGCTCCCAAAGAACAGTATGCGCTACACCACTGTGCCTAACTGGAAGACCCAGTTGCACGGTGCTGTCGGTTATAACGAAGCAGGTGTCGGTATCTCGGGCACTGAATCCATTTTTGCGCGTGACGATGCGCTGAAGATTGATCCTTATAACGAAGCAACGGGCATCACCGAAGACGATATTCATGACGTGATTTTGCCGCGTGCTAAGACCGCTCGTGAAGGCATCAAAGTTTTAGGCGAAATCGTCGAAACTATAGGTGCGGGTGAAGGCTTTGGTGTTGTCTTTGTCGACCCGAAGGAAGTTTGGTACTTCGAAACGGGTACGGGTCATCAGTGGATGGCTCACCGTACGCCAAAGGACATGTATTTTGCCTCGGGTAACCAGGGACGCTTACAAGCATATGATCCGAAGAGCGACGAATTCATGGGCTCCAAGACCTTGATCGAATTCGCTACGAAGCATGGTTTCTATGATCCGGCTAAGGACGGCGCATTTAACTTCTCGAAGGCCTATTGCCGTGACGACGGTCGTGACCGCGTCTATAACGATCCACGCGTGTGGCAGATTCAGAAGCTCTTTAATCCGTCGCTTGAACAAAAGCCTGACGAAGGCCGTACGTATCCTGTCTATCTGAAGCCTGAAAAGAAGCTCACGGTTGAAGACATGAAGACGGTGCTTCGTAACCATTATCAAGGCACTGAACACGATCCGTACAACCCGGTCTTAAATGGCAAGGAACCGTGGCGTCCAATTAGCGTCTTCCGCACGTATGAATCTCACGTCATGCAGGTTCGTCCGTGGCTCCCGAAGGAAATTGGTGAAGTGGCTTATGTTGGTATCGGTATGGCCGACCTTTCTTGCTACGTGCCTTACTACTATGGTCTCGAAAGCTATCCGGCGCACTACGGTATAGGTACCGATAAGGCCGACAGTGAATCCATCTATTGGAAGTATCGTAAGCTCCAGACCTTGGTCATGACTGATTATCAGAAGCTCGCGCCGATCGTGCAGGCTGCCTACAAGACCTTTGAAGCGGATACAGCCAAGGCTCAGGCCAAGATGGAAGACGAATATATGAAGGTCGTGAAGAAGGATCCGAAGGCTGCGAAGAAACTCTTGAACGACTTCAACCTCAAGGTGATGAATGACGCTGAAGCCTTGACTGAGTCGCTCACGAACCAAGTCTTTACGATTCGAACTGAAGACATTCAGGCGGCTAACTTCTTTGCGAATAACAAGCGTAAAGACTAAGGTCAAAACAACTGATTGTTTGTGATAGGTTGTAAATGCTTACGGTGGCACGGGAAGTCAAAAGCCCGTGTCACTTTTTTAGTGCGCCTAGCATGGGCGCGTTCTAATGGGTGAAAGTCCCGAGCGCAG
>JAHHRH010000028.1 GCA_020025915.1 Sutterella sp. | reverse complement strand
AATAGGTGGGTCAGTTCTTTGTCGTTCGGTGGGTCAACTTGCTTGTCGCTTGACATGAAATGAAGATCACAACGTCATTACCTTGGTCGACATCGATCTTCATCAAAGTGAGGGCAATGGCTGAAAGTCGAGAATAGCCAGCTCGAAGGTCTACAGGAACGATAGCAATCGTAATGGTGTAGTCGGCGAAGTCTAGATTCATTTAGCCTCCACCGACTGATGTATGAGCTGCAAGGCAAATTGTTCTGGATTAGTTGACTCAAATTCGAGGATCGTACCATTCGGCACAGTCATTCGAATTGAACGTACGTAAGGCTCTTCTTCGGGGGCATCAACGTAGGTCGCCGGTAAATTCGGAACCGATTCGAGTGCCTGAGGACTAAAGGTTCCCACTCGTACAATTTCGTCATCCTGCTTGTCAGAAAAACGAAGTTGTTTATTGACTGCTAGCTGTTCCAGCAGTCGAAGGGTTGAGTAAAACTCTTTCGCAGGGGGACGTTTGGCACTTGGCGGCAATAAAGATGAAAGATGGCAGGAATAAAACTCCTGCTTGTTTAAGCCGGACTCTGCATAGGCTGTATAGATTCCAAGCCAGTCGAGGGAGAGAGAGGTCGTGATCATGCTTGTTCACAATGAATGGAAGGATAACCTACTCATTCTCTCCCACCTCCGGCGGTTGCCGTCCTAAGCGATAGGCTGCTTACGTTTCTTTTGGTGTGCCCGACGGTGCAGGTGTGTTTATGTGGTGAAAGTCCACTGACCGTCCGAATGAGGGAAGGTCTAGCGACTCGGCAGAGTTAGGAAGGTAACGACCTGATGAAGGAAGCCGATAGCAATACATGGTCAGCTCCCTGTTCGCAAGGGTTGATCAATTTTTTCAAGGCGCAAGCCCCAGGCGCTCCATTTTGAGCGCCTTTTTCCAATCAGCGCGGCTCAAAGCCGCTCACCATTACTAAGAGATAAAGTCAAAACGCTCAAAGACAAAAAGCCCCTGGCATGTGTATGACGCTGTCTAATGCAACATCATTGAATACATTCATCTTGATGTAAAAGCACATTCGTTAGCTCGAATACGTAGGTTGATTTGTGCACAGTGATTTCTTGTCAGGTCCTAAATTCTGCTCTCAAATGTGCATTATCGAGGAGACGTTCAAGTTACGAGTAAATCGTAGCAAGAGTGGCATCTTTCGACCTTCAAAAACGAAACACCTTCGGGGGAACGACAGGAGTCCCCAGAGCACACAAGACGATGAGGGACAAACTGAAGGAAATCTTTCGAAGATCGAGCGGTACTTCCCTGAAATTCACTATTTCGAGGGGCAGTCAACATCTGAGAGGTTGGTGAGTGTTCTCTGCGATGGATGCCAGGATTGAGATATACAGGGAACTCGATATTCATATCAGGCGACACCTGCGTAAATTGATCTGGATCGCTTGAAAGAAACCTAAAACTAGGGTAAACGCCTTTATCAGGCGCGGACTTCATCCCGAAAGAGCGTAGAAGTCTTCCGTACAGCAATACCTGCTTCCGTCGACTCGGTCTATATAGCCTAGAATTACGGTATTGATCCGAGGTACTTTTACAATTTAGAAATCGCCGGATGCCGAACGGCATGTCCGAAAGCCTACATCACTGGTGGGTTGCGGTGTGGGAGGGGGAACCCGTGAGGGAACCCTCTACCCGATTGAGCGCTATGTCGATGAAACAACTTCCATCAACCTAACGACATACCTTAGAGGCGAAAATCACATCAACATCACGAGCTAATGGCTCTTATCGACCAATGTGTTGCAGTGCACCTTTCCAAGTTTCTAAGATGCGACCGTATCGACAACCCATGCTTTGGCAATACCAAGGTAAAGGCATCACGGTTGGTGAAATGGATACTTCTTTGAGGACGGTAAGGACTTGGCATTGAGCGGCTGTCGCATCGCCGCACAAGGCTATGACGTCTGGCTGAGTTCGTTCGATCAGTTCTGCCCATCCGCTTTCGTCATTCGGATCGAATAGACCGGGCAGAAGTTCGTTATAGGCTTCTTGGATTGGATTAACTAGGCCAAGAGGCTCCATAATAGTTTGAGTCAAGTCTGCGGTTTTCGTCGTTGCAAAGACATAGGTGGTGTTTTCAATGGGATGACGAATACCAAGGATCGGTAAAACTTTGAGCGGCTGAAGCTTTGGTAGGCGCTTCACTGCGTCTACTCGAGTTTCAAGGTCACGGATCACACGCTCGGCTTGTTTTGTTTCATTCATCAAGCTGGCTGCGCGCAATAACACTTCCTCAGGAGAGCCTTGAACATTAAGGGTTTTGACGACGAACCCTTCAGCTTCTAAGGCTTCTTTCATAACGATTGGATTGAGGCTTGGATGGCCGTTATCTTCTAGCAGAATGTAATCAGCTTGGATACGCCGTGCGGCAGCATCAAGGATTTGAGGACGATGTTTAAGGGCGCAGTGCGTGCATTCGAGCATCTTTTCGCTTGGATGCAAACACTCCATCGATGGGATATCGCCACCAATGAGACCGCGCGCATAAATATGGAGTTGTGCGAGCGCCTCTGTTGCTGTGTCACCAACAAAAATGGCGTTTTCATAGCGTGGAAAAGGCGTGTAGAGGTTAAGCATCAAGGCCTCCTACTGGTTTATAGCTAACAGTGTTGAGTTGAATGACTTGTGCTGACGGGAGCTCAAGCGCTTGGTGTGTCACCATCAAGACAATGCATGTGGGCATTTGTTTTTGGAGAATCTGTAGCAGATGTTGCGCTGTTTGGGCATCGAGTGCGGAGGTGGTTTCATCCAAAAGCAAAAGATCAGGCTTTGTGACACAGGCACGAATTAACATCACACGCTGAGCTTCGCCGCCAGACAGAATGCGGTGCCAATCGTTCGCTTCATCAAGTCGGTCAGTGAGGTGATCGAGTGCCATGAGGTGGCAAAGGTTTTGTAAGGCCTCGGTGCTCACAATATTAGGTGGATTTGGGTAGCACAAATTGGCACGTAAGGTACCTTTTAGGAGGTAGGCTGTTTGTGGTAACCAAAACGTTTTTTGTGGTTTTTGAACGTAGCCTTTGTATTGCCTATAAAAGCCTGCGATGACTTTGAGGGCAGTACTTTTACCAGAACCAGAGGGACCTTTAAGTAACGTGATGTCACCATGGTGCATGACCACAGTCAGATTGGCGCTTCTTTTGCCATCAGGTAAAACGATTTGACTCTGAACGTTTAATGCTTGTTGTTCGCTACGGTGTTTTGCGTCAGAGGACTTCAAAGAGGGCTGAAGGCCATGGCTAACCTCTGAGGCCTTTTCAAGACCAATGAGAAGGCCATCTAATCGTGCAGCGACTGCAGCGAGTCGAGCGAGATCATCGTAAGCGACAATGAACCATGAAAGCGATCGGGCAACATCGACAAAAGCCCCGCGCAATTGCATGAGACCACCTAAAGCAAAAGTACCCGACAAGAGCCCGGGTAATCCGAGCACCATGGGTGTCATATGGGTGATTTGCCCCATGCCGACCGTAAAGAAAGACAAGTCTCGTTCCTTTTTAAGTCGAATGATGAGTAGCTCAATCAGTGCATTGAGTTGATTGTTGAGGTTGATTCGTTCAATCGGTTCTCCATGAGCGCCTGCAATGGCATCAGCATGACGCCGTTTTTCAATGAGGCTATAACGCAAGTCTGCTTCTTTGCGTTGTGCTTCAATATTGAGGGCTTTAAGAGGGTGACCAATCCAATGGGCAATGAGTGTGCCTAAGAGCGTATAAGTGACGCAGGCCCAAAACATATAACCTGGGATTTCAAAATTGCCGACAGTCAAGGGCATTGAGAGTGACCATAAGATGGCAGTAAACGTCCCGATGGTGAGTACAGATTCGACAAAACTTAAAAAGAGTCGCAAAGAGAGTGCGATCAGGGCATGTGAATCTTCTAAAAGGCGTTGGTCAGGGTTGTCGGGCTCTTGACCAGATTCTCGTAGCCGATAATGTGCAGACTCATTCGAAAGCCACTCATCGAAAAGTCGGCTCGTGAATTCGCGTCGAACTTTAAGAATTAATCGGGATTTCAAGTAGTCAGTGAAGACGAGAACCAAAATAATGAGGCTGGCAAGCCCGGTAAAATAGACGAGTTCTTCGATAATGACTGACCGATTCACGGTTGCTAAGGCATCGAAAAAACGCCCATTCCACTCATTCATGCTTAAAGCTAAGCGTACACTGAGTACGTTGCCAGCAAGCACCGTACCCAGTAGTCCCAAGGCAACCATGGCCTCACGCGACTTGAGATACTTCAAAAGAAATCTCGTCAGCGCGCGAGGTCGTATGGACTTTGATGTTGACATCGTGTTTTAGAATTTGCCTGAGATCCAAACACGAACCGCACGTCCTGTCCCTGTTGTACCGCCGCTGGCGTACGAGACACCACGCAGGTAACGTTCATTGGTCAGGTTTTCGACGGCAAAATTGGCTGTAAAGTCCCAAAAGTCAGGGATGCGTGGCGCCCATGTGAATCCAATGGCATGCGTGGTGACATCCTTATAAAGAGGATTCGACGATTTGGTCGGTGCTTTTTCACTCCAATTCAATCGGTACCACGTATCTAATGCTGCCTTTGAGAAATGATAAGCTGCTCTAAAGGACAGGTTCTGTGGTGAGACACCTTCCTCGCGCTTGCCGGTTTCTTCATTTGTTGAACGCAAATACCCATAACCAAGGTCAAACGAAGCTTGTTGGATTTGATAGTTCGCTGAAAGCTCAACACCTTTGCGTACGACGTGATTCAAGTTAACGACTTGATAGAATTGATTAGATCCTTCGGTCCATTCGTTGACGTGGAAACCATCACGTAAGTCGTTATAAAAGAGCGTACCACGAACGCTAAGACGATCGTTTTCTTCGAGTAGTGAGCCAAAATGGGTGTTGACGCCAACTTCGTAATTCCGTGACTTTTCGGCTTTGAGGTTCGGATTGGCAAGCACTGTCCCGTAGAGTGGTACCGTCATGTCACCAACTCTAAAAACAGGCATGTTGTAAAAGAGTTCGTCCATGCTTGGTGGTCGATAGCCTAAAGCACCAGACGCCCAAACTGTAAGACCGTCCAAAGGCTTCACTTCAACCATCAAGCTTGGCGTTACTTCATGGTCAGTGTTGGTTTCAAGCTTTGGATCGTCAGCGGCACGACGATAGTAGTTAAACCGAACGCCAGGCGTGAGCGTGATACGGTCGGTTAGGGCAAGGGCGTCGGTCACAAATAGGCCGAAATCCAACCCTTGAGCGTTAGGACGTTGTGAATCTTCAGTACTGATGTCTGATCCACCGTTCAACATCGGATTGACTGCAAAAGACGACTGCGTCGAACGATAAATATCAAAGCCTGCTGTTAGGCCGTGCGCAACACCAAAATCGAAGTAGCTTGTGTTTTGAAGTGTGAGCCCTAAAGATTCAAACTTATCACCGTTCTTGATTGTGCCTTTAAACATCGGGTTATCAACGGCTGTTTCATAATCGTAGTCGCTAGTACTCCATTGCAGGGCAGTTTTGAAGTTCAAAAGACCACCGTTTTCGTAGCGATAAGTACTTGTGACACGATGCTGCTCGTAGCCGTATCCTAATGGCAACGCGTCCTCAATCCAATGATCTTTGGCGTCATCGTAGTGGTAGGCAAGTTCAACCATAGACTCATCGCTGGGCGTAAGGCTGACTTTAGCCATGAAGCCAGTTTGTTCTGCTTTGCGGTCTGTCGCTTGCGTTGGCGCTGAGAGTTTCAGATTGCCGCCATCACGTCGTGTAATTGCGACCAAAGCGTCGACTGTCTCGTTACGACCATAAAGATAGGCACTTTTTTGCCATTCGTGTGCACCAGAGTCAAAACCCGTTTTTACGGTTAAGCCCATTTTTTTGTCAGGCGACAAAAAGTCAGCGGCGGATTTTGTAGTTGTGGCGATGACTCCGGAAATGCCCCCATTGCCATAGAGCACGGAGCCACCGCCACGTTTGACTTCAATTTGTTTGATGAGTTCTGGATCAATAAAGAGCCCGACGGGATGGTTGCCAGACATGGTGTAGTTGTCTTGGCGTAGACCGTCGATCAAATAAATGTTTTGGTTAAAGTCACCTCCTCGAATGGACACTTTGCCGTAAATTGCACTATCACTCGATTCAACACTGACATTGGGCATCGAACTCAGCGCTTCAAAAACTGTGCTAGGTGACGTTTGACTTAATTGTTTTTGGTCAATGATAGCGATAGAACCTGAGGCATTCTCTAAAGTTTGATCGGTCCTAGTGGCTGTAACCACAATGGTTTCTTCTGTTAAAGGATCGTCTTTAACAATGTGTGATGTTTCTTGGCAGAGTGCTAAAGCCGGCCATGCGCAAGCCAGTGCGCAGATTAAAGGCTTCATCGACGGGGTAGCGTTGTGTGAGGGTGTTGTGCGAGTAAGGGTAGGCATAAGGATTGAGAAGGTTAATAACAAAACCAAGCTTTAAAAAAAAACATAAGTGCAATTGAGACCTATTCTCAATAAAAATGCAATGAGTAGTATCCCGACTATTCGGGTAAGTACGAGGTGGTGAATTTTCGTAGCGAAACTTTAGCCTAACGCTCGTCATGTTTAAATTCGGTTAGCGTGTAACTCACTTATAGACAGGTCAAAAGAGATTGAAAGCGATGATTAGGCTACAGATGGAAATGCGGTTAGGTCCAAGTGTACCCACCGTAAATCGGAATCTCATTATTGAAAATTATTGTCAAAGACTATAAGGGATGGCTAAGCCATAGGGCTTTGCTCATTAGGTTTTTGTGATTAAAAGAGGAGAATGCCTCTTTGGATATAGAGCGGCGGTGTTAAAAAAACCGCCTGAAGTTTTCACTTCAGGCGGCTTGGGTGAAATCCGAAGATTTCTGCTGTGAGTTGACCTTCTCGCCAATGGCGAGGCGTCACGAGCAATGACGCGGAGGTTAAAAGTCAACTGAAATGTCTTTCGGCAATTCGGAAAAGTGGGAGAAGAAGCGCCGAAAGACCAATAAAGTTTACACATCTTTCTGTCTGAGTTGTTGTCATGGTGCGAAATAGCAACATATATCGTGGCAGAAGGCGTTAGGTGGTAGATCTAATCGGTTGATTGATGAGGTGCAGGTCATTAGTTGTCGTTATTAATTAACAAAAGAGTAACCGATTCGTGCGTTTCTTGCGAGGTTATGTGTTGTTTTGAGATCTATCGTACTTGTGACCACAGTAGTGGCATGATTTTGATGGGGAAAACTCAAATGACAAACACAACCAAAGACGTTCGCTCGATCGAATCCGATGCGATTTTGCGCTACGGCAAAATGGTAAACGATGTGTTATATGATAAAACCTGTACGGTGCATTATTGTCGTTAGCATAGGCCTTGAGCCTGTGGATGTGTGGCTTGTCTTTGATCGCGACATCATGTGTTAGTAAAACGCCAAGGGCACTCCGAAAATCCATTGCGTGGCGATCAATCCGAGTTTTTATCGGTCATCAACTGACGTATCGTCAACGATAATGGTTCTTGTCAGGACGCGGTGAAGTGCGCGTTCTCGTTACTCAAGGACTTCAATATGATGGTTTCGCATTGTGACTCAGAAACACGGTCTGGGTTTATGGCCGTTCTTTCTGTGCGTTTTTCAAATCTCACTGAAGCGCTTCAGCAAACTCTTTCACCGATGGACTTTGCGTTTGGACTCAAAGTAGGGTGTAAGCTTTTTGACCGACACGCGCCTGAGATGGTGATCATGGCTAGTCTGGTAGCGCCCTTTTTGGGTCGACTTGATGGTGGTGTCTTAGCACGCTTGAACACTGATGAACGTTTGTTAGCAGACGCTGCTTCTGAAGGCTTAGCTGATCCTCATTGCGTCGCGCACGCAAAACTCGCCGTTCAAGATATCGTCTTGGCGACCTTAGAGACGGCTTTAGAAGAAAAACTGCACGCATATTCAGTTCCCGATGATGACCTTAACGTGGCTTATCCGCTAGAAATGGACGCTTTCAGAAGCGCCTTGTTAGACCATCCGCACGTGGCATCTTTTGAAAGGCTCTTACGCCAGTGGGCCGCGCAATACCATTGGGATCCTGTTTGGATTTGGGCAACACGTCCCATCTATCGTGTAAGTGTCAATGTCTCTTCAGAGGCCTTTGATGAACTCGTGAACCTTTTGGCCGCGATCGGGTTTTATTATGTGTTTGATGAAAGAACACTATTAGTGCGTGCCTCGCCGAGCTACCAAGCTTTGCTTGATCGATTAATGGTTTCGATCGCTGCGCATCACTCGGATTGGGTGGTTGAGGTTACCGAAGACTTTCCAAGAGACTGTGAGTCATGGTGCTATCGCAGGCTCACGATCGATATGAAGTCGGCTATCTATCGTCGGATCGCTTTAGGGCAAGTCAAGGCCATAGATCCGTACCAAGCCATGCTAAGGCTCTGTTGTTCGAGTCATTAAACCAAAAACGCCTGATAAGGCACGTGGCTTATCAGGCGTTGTGATGAGTCTATCTCAATCGACGGTTAGATTGAACCCACCCCAAAGCGTTCGTAGTGGATGCGAGCGTCGTCAATCTGATGATCCTTAAGGGTATCGATCACGGTCTTCATGAATCCGTCGGGTCCACAAATGACGTAGTCAGCATCTGGCCTCACAAGTCCGGCCAATTGATCAGCCGTCCACTTGCCGTTTTCTGTCGTGTGGACCTGGAGCGTGCGGTTTGCAGCACCATTGACTGCCAGTTCAACACGGGTACGAAGCGCAAAGTCTTCTTGAGACTTGCAAACGTGCAAGACCTTGACCTGACGGTTAACGTCAGCGGCTTCGAGCATGGCCACAATCGGTGTCACACCAATACCGGCAGAAATCATCACGAGCGGACGGTTGCCTTCAGGGAGTTTGAATTCACCCATCGGCGGCGTGAGTTCCACCACCGTCCCTTCGGTAGCGTCATGAAGGGCAGAGGAGACCATGCCGATACGCTTCACAGAAATCTGAAGTTCAGAGTCAGTTGCCTTCGTGACTGTATATTGACGCGGTTGCACCAGACCCAAGGCTGGGAGGTAGAGCTTCACAGAAACATACTGGCCAGCGACCATTTGAGGAATGCCACCCTTATCAACGGGCACGAGCGTGAAGGTCGTGACATTCGGCGTTTCAATCGTCTTCTGACGAATGACGAAGCTACGCCAGCCAGACCAGCCACCCTTTTGAAGAGCACTCTTTTGGATCAGATCTGCTTCAAAGCCAATCATGATCTGAGCGAGTTGCTCATAGGCCTTGGTCCAAGCATCGATTACTTCAGGCGTGGCTCCAGCACCAAGGACTTCTTTGATGCTTTCGATGAGGTGAAGACCCACGATCGGATAGTGTTCAGCACGAATATTGACAGAGGCGTGCTTGTGACCGATGTGCTTCACAGCCGACATCAACACGGCAGGATTGTCGATGTGCTGTGCATAGGCCAATACTGCACCTGCGAGCGCCTTCGCCTGATGGCCTGTCTTCTGGTGAGTGATGTTGAAGACTTGTTGCAACTCAGGATTATGCGTCAACATGCGATTGTAGAAATGCGAAATTAACGTAACACCATTTTCGGCAAGTACAGGCACGGTAGCGCGGATAACGTCTTTTTGGGCATCGGTCAGCATAGCGGTGTCCTTAAAAAGGATAGATGAGTAAATGTGTAAAGTGACTGCATCATAAACTTGATAGGCGTGCGACAGAGTGCAGATTAACGAATTATTACATATAACAAATATGTATATTATTAGGAAAGAAGGATAAATCCGAAGGATTTACTAGTGGGATAGCGGATTAAAATAATCGTGGTGAAGAAAGGCGGCAAAGGCTCTGTCAGTCAACACTTGAGCTTTACTCATCCATATCGCCGAACGTGATATCGCCTGCAATTGGTCGAGCATATGCAACAAAGATACTGCGTAGCCATTGGCTTTCTACGTCACCATTGAGTCGGTCATGCCAAACAATACGTGTTGAGTATTTGACCTGATCACTAGGCAGTGTGATGAGTTCTAAATCCAAAACGTCAGAAAAAAAACCGTGCGGTTGGCTTTGGCAAAAAGAGTGTGTAATCTGTACCTTCTAAGAAAAGAGGAGCGGCCATAAAGTAAGGAACTTGTATCCGGGTACGCTGGCAAGCTGCTAACGTGGTGTTAGCGCCATAAATCGCTCGGTTTTGCGTTTCGTCACTCAAACCGACTGAGATCTTTTCGTACGTATTGAAGTCCTCTTCAGTGAGTTCTACGCCCGCATGAAATTTTTCGGCTAAAGGATGTCCTTTACGTACGAGACAGGCACGATCGAGTCTAAAAAGATCTAAAGAATGATATTTGGGTGGCAAGTCAATAAGAGGGTAAAGGGCTAAGTCAATATTGCCCGTTTTGAGTCGATCCAAAATGTCGGATTCAATCGGACGAAATCGAAATTTGACAGCAGGTGCCACCTTGCTCACTTGATAATGCTCAGAATGGTCATTCCTTCATTCGTGTTTCGTCCTCTGATTTCCGACGTCCCGATGGTAAGCGTGTTCACACTGTTCGTGACGTGATCATCGAAGTTGATCAAAGTGGTCAGGTTGTTGACGAATGGAAGCTTTGGGAAATGCTCGATCCCACCCGAGATAATGTCATGAAGGTGCTTGACCAAGGCGCAGTTTGTTTAAATATCGATGCAAGTCAGTCAGGGCAGACGATGTCTGCTGAAGATATTAAGAAGCTTTCTGAAAGTGATAATTTCGGGGATGTCCCGGGTACAGGTCTGGGTTACAACTGGGCTCATGTGAACTCTGTCGACTATGATCCGTCTGATGATTCAATTATCATTTCCTCACGCCATCAATCAGCCATTGTAAAGATTGGCTGTGACAAGAAAGTGAAGTGGATTCTTGCTTCGCCTGAAGGTTGGAAGAAAGGCTGGTCAGAAAAAGTATTGACGCCTGTAGATAAGAACGGTAAGCCAATCAAGTGCGAAGGTTCTGTGTGTGAAGGCAACTTTGATTTCACGTGGACTCAACATACCGCTTTCCGTGTGGACGAAAAGTCTAAGGGTGACATCATTTATATTACGGCCTTTGATAATGGTGACGCTCGCAGTATGGAACAACCGGCACTGCCTGAAATGAAGTATTCTCGTGCTGTCGTGTATAAGATTGACCAAAAGAAGATGACGGTTGAGCAGGTTTGGGAATATGGTAAGGAATTGGGTAACAAGTAGTTCTCGCCTGTCACGTCTTTAACGCGCTATGAGGCTGACAAGGATTCGATCATGGTTTATTCTGCTACGGCCGACATGGGGCGTCGCTTGAACGAACTACGACCTGGTGAATTGCCGAAGTCTCCAAGTCCATGGATTGAAGAATTTAAGTGGGGTTCGACCACGCCTTCTGTCCGTATCCAGTTGCTTGATACGATGGGTTATCAAGCCATTCCAGTTAGCCTTGAAAAGGCTTTCGGTCAGAAGTAAGACATTACAACTTCATCACTCGTTTTGAAAATGGCCAATACTCTCAGAAGGGTATTGGCCATTAAAATTTCCGAAAGGGAATGAAAAAGAAAGTGGTGTGCTGTTTTGATGCCTAATAGTAAAGTCATAAAAGCGAGTCGTCATACCTTATTGGTGACAATATCACTTTGATTTTTAATAAAGTCTCGCACATGTAAGGCGATCATGGCGCGCAGCCACTGATGACTTGGGTCTGTGCCTTGACTACGATGCCAAACTAGACGCGGTTCGAATTGTGTTTTGTTCATGTCTGCTGTTGGTAGTACGGAGACAGGGAGCATTTTGCTTAGCATCTGTGCTGAGACGAGAGGCATCTGCAAAGTGCAATCTGTGTCAGTGAGTAACATAGGTGCAGCTAAAAAATACGGTAACGTTATAGCGGTTCGCTGATTGTCTAAGGCATTAATGGGTGATAGTTCGTAGTCGGAGTTTTCGGTATGTCGATTAACCGTGATCGAAATTCTCGGGTAACTGATGACATCTTCAACAGTCAATGTGCCATGGTCTTGAAGACGTTTTTCAAGAGGGTGTCCATGACGAACGATTAAGGCGTAATCACATTTATAGAGCGGCAAAGAATCACAATCCGAGGGAATGTTGGCATAAGGATAGGCCAGAATGTCGACTTCACCATGTCGTAATTGTGACCAAGAAGTGCTTTTAGACTCAATAAAATTAATTTGAATGTTGGGCGCTTCGCGTAATAGGGGACCAATGGCTGGCCCAAGAATCGCCAAGATGCCATGATCCATGGTGGCAATATTGAAAATACGATTCATGGAAGCGGGTTTAAATGCATTGGTCGATGCAAAAAGCGATTCATGCTGTTTGAGCAAAACTTCGAGCTTTGGGTGAAGTTCGTTCATTTTTGCACTTGGAATCATTCGAAAACCCGATCGAATGAAGAGTTCTGTACCAAAGATCTCAGAGGCCTTGGCTAATTTTCGACTCGCACCAGATTGGCTTAAATTCAATAGGTTCGCAGTTTGCTGCATGCTCTGTGTTTGAACGAGTGTCAGCAAAAAGCGAATGAGAGCAAAATCCAACTTGTCGGAATTGTCAGTCATAAAAACTCCAAACGGGAACAATAATCGATGAGAGCATTGTAGTCACAACGGATTGGTTGGCCTAGAGTTAGGACACTGACATCAATGCAAAAAGTGAAAATGTCCTTCGCATTTTGCGGTTCACGAGGCGTAAAGACAAGGATGGAACTTTAGGAAAGGAAAATTTACACTTGTCGCATCTCGATAAAAAACCTCAAAAGGAGAAGACATGAAGGTTTTTTCTAAGACCAAACTTGCAACGTTGGCTTTGGGCGGATTGTTAGCTGGTGGCGTTTTGGCTGCTGGAGGATCTGGTCCTGCTGTAACGTATGGTACACAGGGTGGCCATATGGGCGAGGTGGTCGTTAATCCGTACCGTATCTCACCTTTGACTGCGGTGGTTCGTACAGGTGGCTATGTCATTACTAATGCAACTGTTCGTATTGTTCCGAAAAAGGATGGTCAGGAAATTAAGTACACGGTTGCTGACAACGAAATTTTGACGCATGGCGGTGTGCCAATCTTTGGGCTTTATCCAGATTATCAAAATACGGTTGAAATCAGCTATACCCGTCATTTTAATGGTAAGACTGAAAAATTCAAGGATACTTACCGCATGTGGACTGCGCCCGTCTATACGGACAGCAATGGTACGCCAGGCCAGAGACATGCGACATTTGATGTTGAAGTTGTCAAAACACACAAGGACTTCTCAGATCGTCTTTATTTAGTGAACAATTTGATTCCTGCGCCTCCTCAGGCTGCTCGTGCAATTTGGAATAACCCAATGGGTGGTGCACTAGAATGGAGTTTTGCGCCTGAAAACGCCATCATTGACTCAAAGGGTGAGGTTCGTTGGTATCTCCATGCTGATTTGATCCATGATATGGAAAGCATCTATCGTTCTGGCATTATGATGGGCTTTCAACAGACACCCGATGGTGCGTTGTCGTGGGGTTACGGTCAGCGTTACGTGAAGTATGACATGCTGGGTCGTCAGATTTACGACCGTCGCTTGCCAGGTGCCTATAACGATATGTCTCATTCTATCGATGTGGCTCAAAATGGTCATACCTTTATTCGTGTAGCGAGCAATGACTACCGTCGTCCTGATGGTAAGCGTGTTCGTACGGTTCGTGACGTGATCGTTGAAGTGGATGCTAATGGTAAGGTCGTTGACGACTGGCGCCTTTTTGAAATTCTTGATCCGTATCGCGATATTGTTATCAAGTCGTTAGACCAGGGTGCCGTTTGCCTCAATATTGATGCAGAGAAAGCAGGTCAAACGATGTCCGCTGAAGATCTTGCTAAGCAGGATGTCAATAATGCCTTTGGTGACATCGTGGGTGTGAGCGCAGGTCGCAACTGGGTACATGTCAACTCTGTAGACTATGATCCGAGCGATGATTCGATCATTATTTCTGCTCGCAATCAGTCGTCTATCATCAAGATTGGTCGGGACAAGAAAGTTAAATGGATTCTTGGCGCTACTGAAGGCTGGAAGGGTGATTTAGCGAAGAAGAGTTTGCAGCCAGTTGATAAGGATGGCAAGCCCATCAAGTGTGAACGTGGCGTGTGCGATAAGGACTTTGATTTCACCTGGTCGCAACATACTGCTTTCCGTATCGATGAAAAGAGTAAGGGCGATATCATCTACGTCTCAGCCTTTGACAATGGCGATGGTCGTGATCTTGAACAGCCACCGTTACCTGATATGAAGTACACCCGTGGGGTCGTCTATAAGATTGACCAAAAGAAGATGACGGTTCAGCAGGTCTACGAAGTGGGTAAAGAATGTGGCCATGCTTGCTATAGTCCGATCACTGGCTTAGCACGCTACATGAAGGATAAAGATTCTTTCATGGTTTACTATTCGACCGCTGGCTTGAACATGGCTGATCGTAAGGCTGGTAAACCAACGCATATTACGCCGTTCATTACGGAATATCGTTGGGGTGATGCTGAACCGACGGTGAAGATTAAGCTCAAGGATACGATGGGTTATCAAGCATTCCCATTTGATGTGAATAAGCTTTTCCAAGGTAAGTAAGTCTTCTTACTGTCAGGCTCTGAAAAAAAAGGTCAACGCACTTAAAGTGTGTTGGCCTTTTTTGATGACTTTAGTCTAGCCACTTTGAGACTTTGTCGAATTAAAAGATTAGTAGACTTCAAAGAAAAATCGAAATAAGACAAAACGCCCGAATGGTTTCCCATCCGGGCGTCGGTGATGTTGTTCGATCAACCTAAATCGTGGTTGACTTCAACGGTTAGTTAGCGAGCGGCGGCCTTCTGACCAGCGAGGCGACCGAAGACGAGGCAGTCAAGAATTGCGACAGAGCCAAGACGTACGGCACCGTGCACGCCACCCGTGGCTTCACCAGCAGCATACAAACCAACGATTGGTTCATAGGTGCGAACGTCAAGGACGCGACATTCGTTGTCGGTCACGAGACCACCCATGCAGTGGTGAACCTTCGGCTGAAGTTCGCAAACGTACCACGGACCTTCAACGAGCGGTACCTGGTCGTTATTGATGTAGCGGTTCCATTCTGGGTCGCTCTTAGCCTTGACAACGCCATTGAAAGCTTCAACCTGTTTGGCGAGCGCCTCAGGCTTGATACCTGCACCCTTAGCGAGGGCTTCGAGCGTGTCGTATTTTTCAACGATCTTACGTTCAAGCATCTTTTCAAGGAAGCCAGGACGTTGCTTCTTCAACGGCTGTACGTTAGGTTCGTTGCAGATAGCGAAGCACTTGAGCCCCTTAGCTTGTTCAACCATGATGGCGTCGGCGCGAACCTTACGGTTAGCAAGTTCGTTGACGAAGCGCTTACCGTCGGCATTGACCCAAAGACCATATTCAGCTGCGGCCGTTTGGTTGAACTGCCAGCCGATACCCATGCCCTTTTCACGCGGGCAACCCCAAGGACCGCACTGGATCCAGTCGTTCTGAACCTGAAGGGCACCGATAGCACTCGTTTCTCGCCAGAGTTCACTGGTTGCCCCAGGCTGGTTGGTCGTATCGAGCGTATTGTTGAGCTTCGGATCCTGGAACATACGGAACTTTACGTCAGCAGAGAAGCCGCCGTAGCAGAGGATGACACCCTTCGTAGCGCGGATGAATTTCACCTTGCCGGATTCAGCCTTCGGGAAGCGATAGCCTTCGCGAACTTGCACGCCTTCAATACCATTTTCGCCACGGATGATGTGTTCAACAAAGACGCGGTTGCGAAGTGGAATTCCTAGTTCTTTGCACTTATCGAGTTCTTTCTGAACAATACCAGAGCCAGAACCGTTGGTCGTCGTGACATAGCGCGGTACGGAGTGACCGCCCTCCTGACCGATGGCATCAGGAAGATACTGGACGCCGAGTTCATTGACGGTCCATTCGTAGTTAGAGAGAGCGTGTTCGGCAAGATAACGAACTTTTTCAGAGTAGTTCATGTAGTTGCCTGCAGCCAAAATATCCTTTTCGAGGAGCTCAACCGAGTCTTCAATCTTGTGTAGCTTCTGTTGTGGGCAACCTGTCGCGGTCAAAATACCGCCGTTAATAATAGAGTTACCCCCGAACGTGGACATCTTTTCGAGAACCACAACGTTAGCTCCGGCTTTCTTTGCTTCAATGGCAGCTGCTAAGCCAGCAAAACCAGAGCCAATGACGACCACGTCTACAGTTTCGTCCCAGTGCTGCGTCTTAGACGTAGCGGCCATTACGGAAGTGCTGGCAAGCGCGGCAGCGCCAAACAATGAACCTTGAATAAGATGACGGCGAGATAGATCAGTCATAGTTATCTCCTCTAACAAAATATAGAAAGTTTGAACGTTTCGTGTTCTCTTTCTACCTACGATGAAGGCGATGCCGATTTATCGGCTTCATCGGTTTGGAATGGTCTATTCCTGAAACCATCTTACGATCAGTGAGCTTGGCTGTCATGGGATCAAACCCGAGGTATGGTGGCAAAACATTCTTAAAACGAGGGGGTTTGTATCAGAATGTTAGTATTGTCATGATCTGAAATTAAAGATGCCAAAAGATGATACGCCCTGTGTTACGCAATGTATTTGCTCGTTTTAGTAAGACACGTCTCTGTAAAGGATCTATGCCTGTATTAGGATCACTTGTCAAGAAAAATATTCTGTTACAAATCTATGATTCCTCCTTTTTATGTTTAGGGTTGGGTAGAGGTGATAGATGGTTAAGGATTAAACTTATCGCATGAAGTGATACGCGAATTTCCATCGCAAATAGAAGTGAAGCCGCAATGATGCACCCAATCGACACCATGAGGAGTCCTCCGTTAATCACTTCGAAGCCATCAATGATGAAACTTTGGAAGACTGTAATTGCGACTTGGATGGACGTACAAACAGCAGAGATAGCTAAGCAGAGTGATCCTTTTCGAAGAAGTGTGGCGCGATGAAAAATCAGATCAATCTCTTGGTCCACGTCTTCTCGACTACGGCCGTTGACAAAATCGCGTTCACGCATCAACTGACGGATGCGGTTCGTAGCATGGTTATAGCGCGCCGTCATACTCATCATCATGATGCCAACACCACTGATGAGCGTAATGGGCGTTAAGGCAGTCGACAAAACTTGCGAAAACGTACTCATTAGCATGAAGAAGTGTCCTTTGTCTTACGTTGAGCTTTAAGGTCTGTGATGGCCAAACTCAAGGCATGTATTGACAACCGTACCTCAAGCGCATAAAAGAGGGTGGCTAAGATGATTAAACCGACAGATACTACGAGGCTTAACGCTGCAGGTATTAAAAGGTTAATCTCAAACATCGAACTGATGGCTCCTGTCGCCACCAAACATGCAGCAGAGGCTGCGGATAATGCCATCGAGAGTAGCGCTCGGCGTAAGAGACTTGCACGACGAAAGACGAGATGGATCTCTGCGTCAATCGAAGGTTCTTTAATGCCCCCTTCGGGGTAGCGATCTTTAATTAGTTGGCGAATACGGTCGGTGCAATGGTTATAGCGATTCACCATGCAAAGCATCACCATGCCTACACCAGAGATTAAGGCAATGGGGGGCAAGGCGTTGTGCAAGACTTCGTGAAAGAGTGTCATGATTAGAGAGTCAGAAAGACAAAAACGCCCGAAATAATGCGTTTCCTATAGTTTACACTGATCGTATGTCAAAGTCTTGAACAAATGGCCTGCGCATTCTCGCTCGTTCACGGGCGAGTCAAGCAGGCCGACGATTTTGTGAATTTCTCCGTAAGGCTTTAGAGGTT
>JAHHRH010000027.1 GCA_020025915.1 Sutterella sp. | reverse complement strand
ACGGTGGGTGGTGTGAGAGGACGGCGTGGAATAATTCCCCGCCTCCTACTCGATTCTTCTTCTTAAAACTCATACGTATACTGATACTCATTAGCCACGTCAATTGATGGGACTTTCATCGATATGTCTATGCCTAGCACGCTTACCCAAATCTGCACTCAATTTCAAGAAGAACGTCAACGACTCGCTAGCCTTTGGGAAGCCAATCACGACCCTCAAGCGTATTTACGTGCGCACACCGCCGTATTGGATCAGGCGATTCGGTCAATGATTGCCCTCCATGCGTTACCTAGTTCTGACATCGCAATCATTGCTGTCGGTGGCTACGGTCGAGCTGAGCTCTTTCCATTTTCAGACATTGACCTTTTAGTCCTCACGACTGATGAATGTTCAGAGCATACCGAGATTCAAGAAAAGATCAGTGCTTTCGTGACCCAACTTTGGGAGCTACGTCTCACCGTTGGCGCTTCAGTTCGTAGCGTATCGTCTTTTTTGTCTGAGGCCACTAATGACGTCTCCATTGCCACGACTTATTTAGAAAGTCGTTGTTTATGGGGTAATACAGCGCTCTATACCCAATCCCGTCAACGCTTTATGGAAACACTTGACGCTCGACGTTTCTTCAGAGACAAAATGCTCGAGCTCGCTCGTCGACACCAAAAATTTGAAGACACTCCCTATTCGCTTGAACCCAATCTCAAAGAAAGTCCAGGAGGCTTACGCGACTTACAAGTCTTTTTATGGTGCGCTCAAGCAGCCAGCGTCGCAGAATCCGTCACAGACATGAAAACCGCAGGACTCATTACCGAGCGCGAAATGCACACTTTAATGGCCTGTGCGAGACATCTCGAAACCCTACGCATTAGCTTGCACCTCATTACAAAACGCGCAGAAAACCGCTTGTTATTTGACGTACAAGAAGAACTCGCGAAGTCGCTTGGCTACACCAAAACCCAACAACTGCGCCCTTCTGAAGCGTTAATGAAACGCTATTATCTCAATGCAAAAGCGGTCGTACAGATGTCTGTGATTCAACTTCAAGCCATCGCTGACCGCCTCTTTGGGAGTTATGACAATGTCAACCCTGTTCCCCTTGAACGTGCCTTTGTTGCGCGTGGGGACGAGATGGATATTGTGAACGACAATGTCTTTGAGTCTGATCCTAACGCCATTTTGCGACTCTTTTACGTCTACCACTCTCATCCTGAACTTACGCGTTTATCGACTCGATTGTTACGTGCACTTTGGCATGCGTCACCCAGCATTGATGAGGCTTATCGGCATAACCCCATTCATCAGCAAACTTTTTTGGACATTCTCCGAATGCCCAAAGGAACATACCACTCCCTCAAACTCATGAATATGTGGGATGTGCTCGGTCGCTTCTTACCACCATTTAGGCAAATTGTCGGACAGATGCAGCACGACCTCTATCACATCTTCACTGTCGACCAACATACGTTACGCGTCGTACGAAATATCCGTCGTTTTGCGCGAAGCGAATTTGCCCATGAATATCCGTTTTGCGCACAGATTATGAGTGAATTGTCCGACAATTGGCGTTTAACACTCGCCGGGCTTTATCACGACATTGGTAAAGGTTTAGGTGGGCAGCACGCAGAGATTGGCGCAGACAAGGTCACGCAATTTTGTCAAAGCTTTGGATTAAACCAAACCACAACCGACTTCGTCGCTTTTTTGGTTCGAGAGCATCTCACCATGAGCCAAACCGCTCAAAAGAAAGACATCTCTGACCCTGATGTGGTGAAAGGCTTTTTAGAAGTCGTTAAAACCAAAGAGCGACTCGATGCGCTGTATTTATTGACAGTAGCTGACATTCGCGCTACAAGTCCCAAAGTATGGACGCCTTGGAAAGCACAACTGCTTGAAGCGCTATATCGCGCCACGCTAACCATGATGACGGGCAAAGATAGCGCCGTGTCTACCGAACACACGCTCATTGAACGTAAAACGAGAGCGCTAGATCTCTTAGGTACGCAAGTCTCTAACTCAGACCGAGAAGCCTTCTGGCAAGAACTCAATGTCGTCTACTTCATGCGTCACACACCTGAAGAGATTGCCTGGCACACACAGACGCTTGCCCAACACATTCGTACACCAGATCCTATTGTTGAGGTCAAACGTAGCAAACGCATGGGTGGTATTTTGATCCTTTTGTACCTCCCCGACCGCAAAGATCTTTTCTTGCGCGCGGTCGCTGCTTTAGGTAAATGCGGACTTTCGGTCATTGATGCGCGCGTACATACCACGCATCACGGTTGGGCGCTCGACACCTTCCTTGTCACCGATCGTTATGAACGTGACGATCCAGAGATGCTTGACGCTAAAATCCGAAAAGACTTGTTGACACTATTAACGTCCGACAAGCCTTTACCCGTAGCACCCAAAGGCAAACTCTCACGTCGCTCCAAACACTTTCCAACGCGCACTATGGTCACCACCGTCCCTGATGAAAGTGGACGTGCTTGGATTCTTAATGTCATTTGTACCGATCGCCCTGGACTTCTCTATAGCATTTCTGAAGTCTTGGCACGCTACGGCATTAATCTACAAACAGCACGCATTGCCACACTCGGCGAACGTGCTGAGGACGTATTCTTGATTGATAGTCCTACGCTCTCGGACGATGAAACCTTGTTAAAACTCGAAACGGATCTTGTTGAAGCTGTTACGCCACCGAAATCCTAAGGCGACTCATTGTAAAAACGGGATGGCTTCTATGTGAACCATCCCGTCATAGCTTCTTGACTTAAGCCTCTGTAGGCTTTAAGACCGTAGGCACGCATCCATTCATTGAAGCCTTAGGCTTCACCTTGAAAGGCTGAAGGCGCATGATTCTTGTCGCACTCGCCAACCATTTGGCTAAGATCGCGAAGATAAAGACTTCAGCCACATACCCAAAGAACATGATGTACGAGAGCCAAATGTTCTGTGCTTCATTGACAACAGGAATAACCTGCCAACGTAAATCACCGTGCACGATGTAGATAAACATTGATATACCACCAATCCACAACAAGGTCTTTGATGCGATCAACCGTTCACGCAATAACCCGTAAGCAAGCATCAAAAAAACCGTCACAGCCACGAAGCTCAGGTGGAAAAAGTTAGGATCAATAAATGTAAGAGGCAACACAATGACTAAGGGCAACACGATCCAACGGCTCAAACGTCGTCCCATGGCTAAGTAGCCACCCAACATAAAGAGAAGCATCTGTCCCAAAGGCGTTGCGTAAACAAGGACATGTTCTTCGAGTAATGGCTCATAGATCGACACAGCCAATAACTGGCAGACCATGCCCATAGAGAGTGTCAAATAGGCATGACGAGAAAGTCCTTTGAAGATGATCGGAAAGAGCAGATAAAACTGCACAATCAACGCCATGAACCACCAAACACTCACAAAGTAACCAAAGTCACCAGGACGCAAGTTCTCCGTAAAAGTTAAAAACACCAAATACTTCGTGAAGAATTCCGTACCAGGCAACGTACCCCAAGCAATGTATTTATAGAGGCAAAGGATTGATACACCGACAAGTGTCAAAGACACAATCTTTGCGATCTGGTTCAAAGACACCTTATAGAGATCGAGCCAACCAATACCGCCGTGCTTTTGGACGTAACCAAGCGCTTTTTTCGTCAGGCCATACCCCGACATAAAGAGGAAGATGTGGACACCATAGTGTCCAAAGAATGAGGCGATCGGATGAAACGCATCAAAAGGATGCTCTGCAATCTGAAAGACCATATTCCAGAAGGTCTCAGCATGAAAAGCCATCTCGTTTTCACCAGGGAATGGCTTCACTTGATGGAAGTAGTTGTGAGCCACGATCATCAAAATCGCAAGTGCTTTAATTACACTCGCATCAGCTCGTGTGAGTTCCACCGCGTTAAACACGGATTTTTGATAAAGACGGGTTAGCCAGGTCATCGGTAATCCCCTTCGTAATTTTGACTATCTGCTGTCAATTCAACACATCTCATGGCATCACGCCTTACGGATGGCCTATAGGAAGAGAACTCACGAAAACAACCAACTCGCTTTCGCCAATTTTCTTGCTACTCAATTAAAATTATTTCGAAACACTTAGGGGAAAATGTGAAAAACGAAGCTTTGTTTGCTTCGTTGCGTTTAGCAAAACTTTTGAAACACTCGTTAACGTGTCCGAAAATCGCCCATCTCCGAATAATGCAAAGGAGACCTCCTTTCGAAAGTCTCCTCATTGCTCAAACAAATCTAGCGAAATTACTCTTGCGGCTTTTTACGCTGGCAATGGTGACGTGCTCGACGTGTTGACACCCCAACCGCCTCAGAGTTCATCTTGGGTAATTCTTCAATCCCCTGACCACCTAAGGCAACCACCTGTTCATTGAGCTTTTCAATAACGGCGTTTTGTTCACGTGTGACACGTACCAATTCTTTAATGGCAACTGAATACGGGTCAACGTCCGTCTTTTCGACAGCATACGCTTCGAACTTTGTGGCTTCATCGGGCTTCGGTTCACCCGCCTGACGACCTGGCACACCAACAATCGTTGCACCGGCAGGCACGGGTTTCACAACAACAGCGTTTGACCCAATACGAGCCCCTTCGCCAACCGTAAAAGCACCGAGCACCTTAGCACCAGCCCCCACAATGACATTCGGCTCCAAAGTCGGATGGCGCTTTGTACCTTCTGCCAAACTCGTCCCCCCTAAGGTCACGCCATGGTAGAGCGTACAGTCGTCACCTACTTCTGCGGTTTCACCAATGACAACGCCCATGCCGTGGTCAATAAAGACACGACGACCAATCTTAGCACCAGGATGAATTTCAATCCCCGTTAAAAATCGACCAGCATGAGAGAGAATGCGTGCAGCCGTCAGCCATCCTTGCATCCAACACCAACGAGACATACGGTGAATCATGACCGCATGAAAACCCGGATATGCAAAAATCACCTCCCATCGCGAGTGCGCAGCTGGGTCCTTTTGCATGATCGTGGCAATTAATTCTCGTGCGTATTGGAACATAACAAATCTCGTTTGAAATCAGAAAGCAAAATGAAGATTAGATTGGTGAAAGTGTATTTTGGCAGAAACGACAGAAATATTCACTCACCTTTTGGTATAGTCATGCCCCTTTAAGGGAACTTCTCTTCATTTACACTTTCGCGTTCACGTGTTTTTACCTACAATTCTTAAATTCCTTCTGCACTTACCCATCGAAAAGTCTAGAACCCTATTGTGATTAGTTCCCTTATGTCCTTTTTGTTTGTTCGGACTCACCCTCAGTCTGGTGTAGCTCAGTTATCTTCCAGACTTTTCTGGTTTGGAGAAGCCCAATGACTTCTCTCATTGATTTACTGAAATCTCGCATCTCACCAAGCATGCGCCGATTAGTGGGCTACCTACCCGCTTACCGCTGGAAGATTGCGTTGGCCATTTTTTTCATGGTCGCAGCAGGCTCTGCCTCAGGGCTGATTGCAACTCTCTTAGGCAAGCTCACCGATCTTGGCTTCTATGAACAAGACCCATGGATCATTTTTGCCGCGCCGATTGGACTCATTCTGATTTCGATCCTTCATGGCGGTAGCATGTTTATGAGCAACTACCTGTTAGGCAACGTGAGTCAATCCGTGATGGCGACCTTACGTTCACAGATTTACCATAAGCTCATTCGTTGGCCGACCTCAACCTATCAAGCTAATAATTCTGGTGCCATTGCTTCTAAGTTCGTTTTTGAGGCAAACGTTGCACTATCAAACGCCAGTAAATCCGTCATTATTTTAGTGCGAGATAGCTTTCAAGTCCTCTCACTGACGATTGTCCTTCTATGGCACAACTGGATGCTTGCATTAGTCAGTCTCGTGATTGGTCCGATGGTGGCTTATCTGTTACGCTATATTTCCAACAAGATGCGCACCGTCATGAGTTCGTGCCAAGCCTCTTTTGGCACCATCCTTGGTAACGTTCGTGAAACCTATGATGGACATCGACTCGTCAAAATCTCAAACGCTTATGATTTTGAGACAACTCGATTCGAAGAAACCAACAATGCCATCAAAAACATGATGATTGAGATGACGAAGGTCACCTCATTAGGTACGCCAGTCACGCAATTTATCTTCATGGTGGGCGTAGCGATTGTCTTAGGCTTTGCCATGTACCAATCACATATCGGCATCTTGACCTTAGGGGACTTCGTGACCTTCTTGGCAGCGCTTCTTTTGTTGATGCCACCATTAAAAAACCTCGCTGGCGTGAATGCGGGCTTTGTCATGATGAACCTCGCTTCTGAAAGTATCTTCGCTTCTATTGACGAAAAAGAAGAAGACGATACAGGGACTGAAACGCTCAATACGTGTCGCGGCGAGCTTGTCTTTGATCATGTCTCCTTACGCTACCCAGATACAGACCGTGATGCTGTTCACGACGTGACGCTACACGCCCAACCAGGAGACGTGATCGCCTTTGTGGGGCTTTCGGGGGCTGGTAAAAGTTCGATCGTTCAGATGATTCCACGCTTTTGGAATCCAACCAAAGGCAAGATCTTGCTTGATGGTCACGACATTACGTCCTTGACGCTTGAGTCATTACGCCGTCATATCGCGGTCGTCACACAAGACGTGATTCTCTTTGATGGCACCATTCGAGACAACATCATTTATGGCACACCGGATGCAACAGATGCTGAGATTGGACACGCTATTGAAGCCGCCGCATTGACCGATTTTATTGCGTCCCTACCGCAAGGATTAGACACACCTGTAGGTGAAGCAGGCGGCCGTTTATCAGGTGGCCAAAAGCAGCGCATTTCGATTGCCCGTGCGTTACTCAAAAATGCACCTATCTTGATTTTGGACGAAGCCACCAGTGCCCTTGATAGTGAAAGCGAAGCAAAGATCAAGGATGCGCTCGCACGTTTGATGGCAGGACGCACTACCTTTATCGTGGCACATCGTCTATCGACCATCGAAAATGCCACCACGATTGTGGCCATGGCCGATGGCAAAGTTCAAGAAATGGGCACACGTGAAGACCTCTTAGCTAAGCCTGGTCTTTACGCAGAACTCGTCCGTCTTCAGGCCATCCATAGTCACGACAACCAACCGAAGGAGGCACAATGATCTTCCGTCATATCGATGCCGATCTTCGGCGACTTTACCGTCACTTTTTGCCACACAAGTGGAAGCTGTTGATTGCTTGCGTCTTTTTGCTTTGTTCGGCCAGCATGTCGTCCATTACGGCAACACTACTAGGCAAAATCACAGACGCGGGCTTTTATAACCAAGAAGAATGGGTAATATACGGCGCACCGTTAGCTTTGATCGGTGTGACCTTAGGCTTTGCGATCAGCACGGTCATGAGTACCTACATGATGTCGCAGGTGAGTCAAGCTGTGCTTGTCACGTTACGTACCAAAATGTTTGAACGTATCCTTCATTGGCCTGAAAAAGAATATCAGGCCAATACGTCGGGGCGCATTTGTTCTAAGTTCGTGAATGAAGCGACCATGGCCTTGTCGGGCGCTGTGCAGTCCTTTGTGGTTTTGGTCCGTGACTCCGTTCAAGTCTTGGCGCTCCTTGGCGTACTCTTCTGGCACGACTGGAAGCTCACGTTAGTCACGTTTGTGATCATCCCAGGACTTGCCTTGACACTACGCACCATCTCTCGACGCGTCCGTCGTATCGTTGCAGAAAGCCAAGAAACGCTCGGCAGTATGCTCTCTCGCGTTCAAGAATCGTATGAAGCTGAACGCCTCATCAAAGTCAGTAACACCTATGACTTTGAAGAAAAGCGTTTTGCTTCGGTCAACATGAACATTCGACGCTTATCGTTGAAGCTCATCAAGATGCAAAGTATCACCACACCGATTACGCAATTGCTCACCATGGTGGCAATTGCGTGCGTGGTTGGTGTGGCCCTATTTCAAGCCCAAAAAGGCTTATTGACGATTGGTGAATTCATCACATTCTTGTCCGCCCTTTTGTTGATCAAAGCGCCGATTCAGCATCTCTCCGGACTCAACGGTACGTTTGCGAGCATTTCGGTTGCCGCCAAGAGCATCTTTGATACGCTCGACGCTGAAGTCGAACGTGATGAAGGCAAAACCGTGCTTGAGAATGTCAAAGGCAACCTTACGTTTGAACATGTTGGCTTACGCTATCCCGATCAACCCAACGATGCCCTCACCGACATCAATCTCACGATTAAAGCTGGCGAACATTTAGCGATCGTCGGTCCGTCAGGTTCAGGCAAAACGTCGCTCGTCAACCTTTTGCCTCGCTTCTTGGAACTCACGTCGGGTCGAATCACATTGGATGGCGTAGACATTCGCGAGCTCACTTTAGAAAACCTTCGTCAACAGATTTCTTTTGTGACGCAGGACGTAGTGCTCTTTGACGACACGATTCGTCATAACTTGACCTACGGTCTTAAAGACGTGTCGGACGAAGCGATCGAAGAAGCCGTCAAGCACGCTGCGTTGACAGACTTCATTGCAAGTCTCCCCAATGGGTTAGACACCAAAGTTGGCGAAGGCGGTGGACTACTCTCGGGTGGTCAAAAGCAACGTCTTTCGATTGCACGTGCCTTTTTGAAGAACGCACCGATTTTGATTCTTGACGAAGCGACGAGTGCTTTAGACAGTAAAACCGAAAAAGCGATTACTGAGTCGCTCGAGAAGCTTTGCCAAAACCGCACGTGCTTGACGGTTGCCCATCGCTTCTCAACCATTGAAAACGTGGATACGATCGCTGTCCTTGTTCAAGGGAAACTCGTTGAACATGGCACACATCAAGCACTTATCGAAAAAGACGGTGTATACGCGCGTCTCTCTCGACTGCAAGCGCAACCAGTGATTGAACCTTAATTACACGCGCCAGACAACAAACGGCCTCATGACGAACAGTTCGACTTGAGGCCGTTTGATTCTTTACTTGTGTGAGTAACACCACGCAAAGCTTGGATGAATTATTCCGTAAATTTAGGATACGCAATGAAATTGAGGTCTTGTTCAGACTCATGATTAATCATCTACTTGATGCAACCAGGGTGCAATCATCGGCTGTTTTTGTCCGCACCTCCTAATGGGGTTAACACGAGTGTCGCTTGACACAGGAGGTGATTGGAGGAATATAGAATTGTGTAGGAAACATACCTTCGAATCAAAGGTATGTTACATAAAAATGACACTGGATTGATTTGTCCAGCCCCACCCAATGAAAAGCTTGAAGGAAAAAGGAATTAATCATGAATCAGCCGAAGCAAAGAATCAAAAATTGTAATATAAGCAACTAATTGAAATCCTATTGTGATTTAATGAGTAACACTTATGTTTAAAAGATTAAATATTAAAGAATGGCGCCAATTTTCTGATATTGACATTGTCTTTCATGATCATCTGACAGTATTAACAGGCGCTAACGGAGCTGGGAAGACAACAATATTAAATTTACTTTCAAAAAGTACTGGATGGAATCCTAAGTTTGTCAGTTCATATGAGAAAGATGAAAATGGCATCTCCAAATACTTTAATAGTCTTAAAGAACTTAAAAAAAAGTTATTCATAAAATATACACATAGAAATGACACTCCACCAATTAGAAACAAATTGGGAGAGATAGAGTTTTCCGATGGAACAATTGGTGACCTGGTTCTTCCTGACGATATTAACAATGGTACATATAGTATCGAAATAACTGGTGGAAAGACAGAAAAAGGAGTTTATGTAAGTTCACATCGACCCAGCTTTCCTTATCGAGCAGTAAGAACAATACCTACAGCGGCAGCGACTCGAGAGCAAATATATCAAAAATATAATGAGTTTAATGAATCATTTGTCTTTGATACATATCGTAATTCCAATGAGTTATCGGCGACGGCCATCATAAAAGAAACCTTAGCCTCACTTGCAATATTTGGGTACGGAAATCAATCAGTCACACCCAATGATAACGCTCGAAAAATATTTGAAGGTTATATAGATATACTTAAAATCGTTTTACCACCTAAATTGGGATTTGAAAAGATTTCGGTGTTTGTTCCAGAAGTAATGCTGTGCACAAAAACAGGAAATTTCCCAATAGATGCGGCTTCTGGCGGCATTTCTTCAATAATTGACATCACATGGCAGCTTTATATGTTCGAAGATGTATCTGAATCTTTTGTAGCTATAATCGACGAACCTGAGAATCACTTGCATCCAGAGCTACAAAAGAACTTTTTATGTAATCTTATTAAAGCTTTTCCAAAAGTGCAGTTTATTATTGCAACACATAATCCTTTTATGATTAGCGCTGTAAGAGATTCTAATGTATATGTCCTAAAGTATAATGAATCAAATAATGTATTTTCCACAAAATTAGATTATGTCAATAGAGCAGGTACCTCTAATGCTATTTTGCGAGAAGTTTTGGGGATAGATACCTCCATTCCGTTCTGGGCAGAAGAACATTTAAAAGATACAATTAAAAGATTTTTGTCCAAAGATTTCACTCAAGAAAACATGGATAACATGAGGCGAGAAATGGAAGAAATCGGACTAGGCGATTTCATTCCTGATGCAATTTCTCAGATAGCAAAGGAAAAAGTAAATGATTAAACTATCTAAATCAAAAAAACCACAAGTTTTAGTAGATAATGCTAATCAATGGACTAAGGAATATCTAGACTGCCTTAATGCAAACCAAAAACCAAGTGATACTATAGCGCATAGATACAATCATCCTGAAATAAAGGCTGCCTTAGAAGAAGAAACTGCTGGAAAATGCGCTTATTGCGAAAGTAAAATTAAACATATTGCATTTGGAGACATTGAACATATCCTCCCAAAAAAGAAGACAGCCAGACCAGATTTATATGTCGATTGGAACAATCTAACCTTAGCCTGTGAAATATGTAATCGCACTTGCAAAAAAGATTATTACTGCCAAGAGAACCCTTTAATAAATCCATATATAGATGATCCAAATGATTATTTCATTTTTCTCGGCACAGTCATTTCAGCAAAATATAACAACTCACGCGGTTTTGTAACAGAAAACACATTAGAACTAAATAGAACTGAATTGGTTGAACGAAGAAATGAAAGATTGCAATCAATCAACAAATTGCTTTTTTCGTGGGAGCAAGCAACAAATCCAACAATTAAGGATGTTTTGGCAACCGAACTTAAAAAAGAGTGTGCCCCTGATAAAGAATATTCTGCGTTTGTGAAGCACTTCCTTATTGCAAAGGGCTTCCTAGAAAGTAAGTTAGCGTAGAACCCACTCATCGAAAAAGACGGCGTTTATGCGCGTCTCTCTCGACTGCAAGCACAACCTGCGATTGCGCCGTAATTCGCTTAACCAACGGAAAATCTCGCCTTCATTCGGGTATAACTGCGCTAAAACTTCAGCAGGTGTTTGAAATTCCCTGAAAAAATTTAATTTCAACACTTGCTTTTTTTGGAAAGGGTATAGATAAATGTCCAGGTGATTAAAGATGTCCCCTATGTGTACTTTCGCTATCAATGGAAGGATGCTATCGGGAAGGTTAAGTACGCTCGCGATTATCTTGGCACAGTAGAAAACGGGCAGTTTATTCCTAATGACTACTATCTTCGTTTGCGTCCAACCAAAGATAAACGTCCAGAGGAACGTTGGTCTGCTAAACAACGCAAGGAGATAGCGGTTTCAGCCATTTCGTTTGAAGATCAAAATACTTCCGAAGAAAAACAAGTTATGTCTGACGCTGATATTCAAACCAAATCAGTTGGAGTCACTGCATGAGTAGCTTCTATTCTCGATCAAAATGGAATGATTGAAGATGCGCTCGAAATGTTTGGAGGAGACTTGGTTACAACAACCAGACTCCTAAATATCGCTATAGGAGCAGCTATCACAGCCAAACCCACATATCTAAGTGCTGATGAATCTAAAGTTCAAATGTTCTTAGGAAATCAAACGTGTCCAACCTCTCCACGCGCCAGTGAGTTACACCAAAAGTTTGGAGAAAAGTTAGGCCTGTCTGCTCGGATCAGTAAACGTCGTATCACCCGGTTACATGATCAACCGATGTTGGCGTTAGATGGCTCACGCATAGATTGCAACTCTGACAATATTCTCGACGCAATTGTAGGCAGACGTAAGAATGGTTCGTACGCTTCCCAAATCAACTTATCGCTTCTTGTTGACATCGCTTCTTGTTGACGCGTCTTCTGGTTCGCCTGTTGGCTACAGGTACTTTTCAGGAAATACCTATGACGTTTCGACCTTAGAGGATTTCACCAACATTTGGAATGCTTACAGCTTGGTCGATCAGAACCCTATAATCGTTGTCGATAGAGGCTATTACAGCCAAGAAAGTTTGATCAAACTTGGCAATCTGGGTTATCGTTTCCTTGCTGGTGCCAAAACAGGTTACAAGTTAGTCAAAAGCATCATTGAAGAAAAAAATTCTGAGTTCTACGAGGCATCCTCGCTTTTAGAAAATGCTGACTTTTATGGGGTGCAAGAAGACAAAACGTTAGAGGGAAAAACAGGAAAACTTCCTGTTAAAGTGAGTGTCTTCCGTAACCCAATCGAAGAAATAGCAGCGACTCGTCGCTTCTTTAAACGATTGTCTAAGTTTGAATCTGAATGGATTAAAGGTACAGCTGATAAAGACGATGAGCTTTTAAACTTCTACGACGAGGCTAAAGCTGGAGAACCGTTACAACGCAATATGGTACGCATCACAGAAGAATGCTTCTTCATGGGTTATTTTGCTTTTGTGTCAAATGCCAAAGCAGAGCTTGAGGAGTCGCTCGACATCTACAAACTGCGTAATGAAGCTGAAGTTGTTTTTAAGCTAATGCTTGGAAATCTATTGCGAACGACTCGCGTGCACTCAAGCCAGGCATTGGAAGGGCTACTTTTTACCACTTTCGTGGCTCTCAGTATTTTGACGAATTTGCGAGTCAGAATGAAGTTCGACCTCAACGGACAACCTATTTCATCGAATTTCACAATCGCAGAAGTCTTTGCTCGTTTGAAGAAAATACAACTTATCGAGCTGGAAGGAAAAAAGTATCTGATCAACGTTTCAGCTAAAGATAAAAAGCTAGTCGAAGCTTTGGGATTTGCTGGCCTTTACGATTCGCCAGACGCTGTTCTCAACGCACTGACAAAATTCAAATGAGGAATAGTTGGGGCCGTTATATCCCAACTAGACCGAGATTTTGCGAACCAAAGCTCAACGGCCTCATTCCGAACATGCGAAATGAGGCCGTTTTGTCGTCTATTGAAGACTCTATCAGAAGAAATTACGCCTTCTTTGAACCTGCACGCTCACGCTTCGGACGAATAATCGCCGAGCAAATCCCACGCAAAAGGTCAATTTCGGTTTGTGTGAGACCACTACGCCCAAAGAGTCGACGCGTGATCGGCATTAAGAATTTGGGATGTTCTGGGTCATGCACCCCACAAACTGTCATCGCTTCTTCCCAGTGTTTGAAAAAGCCTTCCATGGCTTCAACGCTTGCCGGCGCTTCGTGTTCAAAGCGCGATTGCCAGTCATAAAGATCATTGGCATGCCCTTCAGAAGCTAATAAAGCCATGTGCATTTCATAGGCCGTGATCTGCACGGCTTGGGCAAGATTTAAACTTGGACTCACAGGATCGCAAGCAATCGCTGCACAACCTTGGCAAAGCATCACTTCTTCATTAGTGAGCCCACTACGTTCTGTCCCAAAAACAAACGCAATATCCCCTTCCATGTCAGCAAGCCAAGCAACAGACTTTTCTGACGCTGGACGCATCGATGACATAGGTGGCCCAAATTCACGATCGTACCCCGTCAACGCCCAAGCGAAGGTCACACCTTCGAGCGCCTCTGCGAGCGTTGCATGGGTTTTCGAGGCTTCTAACACATCCACAGAACTCGTTGCATAAGCGATCGCTTCTTCATCTGTTCGGTAATCTGCTTCACGAGGATTGACAACACGAAGGTCGCGAAAGCCCATGGTTTTAATCGCACGCGCAGCCGATCCAATATTGCCTGGATGCGACGGTTCACAAAGGACAAATCGAACACGAGACGCGAGCTGAGGAATATTCATGACTAAAAAATCTCACCCAAAAGAAATCAAATATAGTCTGCATTGTAACGAAAACCTCATAAACCTTGCCTTGAAGCCTGTCGGTAAGCGGCCGATCAGCTAAAATAAGCGTTTACACTCATTCAGGTTGAGCATTCGTTCCCTGATTGACCGTTGTTTCGTTTATTACTCAATCATTATTTCCGTCAATATGAAATCGCCCTATATCACTGTTGCCGTCAAGGCCGCTCGTCGTGCCGCTCAGGAACTTACCCGCGCTGCGACCAGCCTCGACACGCTCGAAGTTGAAAACAAGTCCGCCAATGATTTTGTTACCAACGCCGACCGCGCTGCCGAAGCGGCCATCGTTGATGTCATCAAGCAGGCCTACCCGAAGCACGCCATTTTGACGGAAGAAGCGGGCCGCATGGGTCCCGCTAAGAGCGACTACCTCTGGATCATTGATCCGCTCGATGGCACGCTCAACTTTATGCATGGCATTCCGCAGTACGCCATTTCGATCGCTCTCGTCTACCGTGGTGAAGTGGTCGCTGGTGTGATCTATGACGTGGCTAAGAATGAACTCTTCACGGCCGCTAAGGGTGAAGGCGCTTTCCTTGACAATCGCCGCATCCGCGTCTCTGACCGTAAGGACATGAACCGTGCCATTATTGGTACAGGTTTCCCCTTCCGTCAGACTGATGACTTTAAGGGCTACATGATGAGCTTTATGCGTGTGGCTGAACGTACGGCAGGTATTCGCCGTCCGGGTTCTGCCGCGCTTGACCTCGCCTGGGTGGCCGCAGGCCGCTATGACGGCTTTTGGGAATCTGGCCTTTCTCAGTGGGATATTGCTGCTGGTGGCTTGATGGTTCTTGAAGCCGGCGGCTTGATCACCGACCTTGAAGGCGGTGAAGACTGGCTCGAAAAGGGTCGTGTGTGCGCCGGTACGCCGCGTATCTTTGCTCAGCTTCTCCCGCTCGTTGGTAAAGTCCCTACCCCGGGCTCTGAAGCCAAGAAAGCCTAATTTTTTGCTTTTGCTATACAGAGTGGCTGATAGAAAATACGCTATGCTTTGCACTCTGATGCGTTTTTAGCAATACCCATTGCCTCAGGCCGGACTGAACTCAGCGTCGTCCGGCCTTTTCGCTTAAATTCAAGAAGTCCTTCTTTCAAAAGTCCTTACTGCCGACTATGACCGAGACCTTTATCCACGACGAAGATCTAGACCTTAACGACTTCACACCGGCCATGCGCCAATTTATTGAAGTCAAACGTCGCTATCCTGAAACCTTGGTGCTCTTTCGCATGGGGGACTTCTATGAAACATTCTTTGACGATGCGGCTAAAGCGAATCGCTTGATTGGGATTACGCTCACTAAGCGCGGTAAACTCAAAAATGGGGATCCGATTCCGATGGCTGGGATTCCCATGGTCTCATTAGACCAATACGTTGCGCGTTTGGTGCGTCTAGGCGAATCGGTCGTAATTGCCGAGCAGGTTGGCACGCCAGGCAAAGGCCTGATGCAACGTCGTATCTCTCGCATCATTACGCCTGGCACACTCACCGATACGTCGCTTCTCCCTGAAAAGAACGATGCAGTGTTGCTGGCTGTGTCTCGTCCTGCCGGACGAGACGCAAAATGGGGCTTTGTCTGGCTGACGCTCAGCAACGGCGACTTTTTTGCGACTGAAGTCACTGATGCACAATTTGATAGTGAAGTCGCACGTATTGCGCCTTCAGAACTCTTAGTCACTGAAAGACTGCGCGACAGTATGCGCGAAGCGCATCCTGACTTAACCGTAACCCCAATGCCAGCCTGGCACTTTGATGCGGAGCACGGTGAAGAAAACCTCAAAAAAACTTTCTCGTTAGATAACCTTGATGCTTGGAACGTCACAGGTCGCACGGGAGTACTCGCTGCCGCCAATGCGCTTTTAGACTACACGACCGAAACTCAAGTGGACATGATTCCGTTTATCAGTCCATTGAAACTCACGGACGAGTCTGAATACATCATCATTGACCCTGCAAGCCGTCGTAACCTCGAAATCTCTGACACGATCCGAGGCGAAGGTCGCGGACCGACGCTATTCTCAGTCTTAGATCGTTGCGGCACATCGATGGGTAGTCGTGAATTACGTCGTTGGCTCAACTTACCGCTGACAAAGCATGATGAGGCAATAGCTCGCCATGAAGCGGTTGAAGTCCTCACCCAAGAAGCTGACTTCTCTCGTTTCATCGAAACCTCTTTGCAAGGTCTTCCAGATATTGAACGTATCGCGAGTCGTATTGCGTTAGGAACGGTACGTCCTAAAGAGCTCGCTGCGTTGCGTGATGCGTTACCCATCGTGCAATCGTTGTCGACTGAAGTCGCTGCTCGCTCAGAACCCTGGTTTGACCATACCTCTGTACAGCTTGCGCTATCGACATCGCTTCATACGCAGCTTGACCATGCACTCTTACCCGAACCCGCCACACTCTTACGTGAAGGCGATGTGATTCGTAGTGAATTTAACGACGAACTTCGGACATTACGCGAAATGCGTGACAACACGGGACAGTTCTTGTTAGACCTAGAAACCCGTGAACGTGAAGCGACCGGACTCTCCACCTTACGTGTGGAATATAACCGTGTACACGGCTTTTATATTGAAGTCTCAAAAGCTCAAGCCACGTCTGTCCCAGTCACATACCATCGTCGTCAAACGCTCAAAAATACCGAACGCTTCATTACGCCAGAATTGAAGGCCTATGAAGACCAAGCGCTCTCAGCCAAAGAACGTTCAGCAACGCTCGAAAAAGAGCTTTACAACAATCTCGTCGCTGAACTTAATGCCTCCGTCCCTATTCTTATGAATGCGGCACGTGCCCTGGCACAGTTAGATGTGGTGGCAACGTTAGCGCGTCATGCGGTTCAATACCAATGGGTACGCCCAACGCTCACCAGCAAGCCTGGTATCGATATTCAGCGAGGTCGGCATCCTGTCGTTGAAACAGCGATTGAATCCTATGTGCCTAGCAACTGTCGTTTGGGTGATGGTCGACGCTGCCTCATTATTACGGGTCCCAACATGGGCGGTAAGTCCACCTATATGCGTGCCGTCGCACTGATTACGCTCTTAGCTTGGGCTGGTTCTTTTGTACCTGCCGAAAGCGTCACCATTGGTCCGGTAGATCGCATTCATACGCGTATTGGTGCTTCAGACGACTTAGCCCGTGGTCGTTCGACCTTTATGGTCGAAATGACCGAAGCTGCTGCCATTTTGCATCAGGCAACGGATCGCTCGCTCGTATTGATGGATGAAATCGGACGAGGGACAGCGACCTTTGACGGCTTGTCACTCGCTGGCGCTATCGCGCAGGAGCTCGTCGAAAACACACGCTCTCTGACGCTCTTTGCCACACATTATTTTGAATTAACACAACTCGCTTCCACGCTCAAAGAAGCCGCTAATGTGCACGTCTCTGCTGCTCAGACACGTGCTCGTATTGTCTTCTTGCATGAAATTGAAGAAGGACCAGCTAGCCAAAGTTACGGGATTGCCGTGGCTCAACTCGCAGGCGTTCCTGCCCCTGTCGTTCGTCGAGCCCGTGCCATGCTTCAAAAGCTTGAAAGCCGTGAAGCGGCCACTCAGTCACCACAGGCCGATCTCTTTGGCGATGGATTACTCTTTGAGAAAACTGTTGAAGACGTACATGCACCAGCCATCGTCGAAGAGAATCCACAGCTACGCGCCTTTGCCAATGCTATGGCTGATATCGACGTTGATAGCCTTACACCAAGAGAGGCACTGGCTAAACTTTACGAAATGCGTGAAGAAGCACTCAAACTCTCATAAAGTCTCAGTCTCTGCATGAATACCAAGCAACATATGGCACTGGATTTAACTCTGTTGTTTGGCAAATGAGAACGAAAAGGTCTATAATCGTGAAATTTTGCAAAATTTTCACGATTATAGAAACATACATTTACTCAGGGGCAATGACAGTGTCAAAACAGGATCAACTTTCCATGGATGAAGAAGCGCTCTTTCGCGATATTCATCATCACATCCTTCGTCAGGCTAAAGCTGGCGAACGTATTGATACGGAAACCGAACTGGCCCATCGCTTCAATGTGACACGCTATAAGGTGCGTAAGGCGTTAAGCGTCCTTTCTCAGATGGGTGTTGTCGATCGAGCCCCGAAACGCGGCATGACCGTGAATGCTCTGGGACCCAAGAACCTTTCTGCTCAAATTCAGGTTCAGATGGATATTGCAAACTTCGATATTCGTGAGTTTATTGAAGCACGTCAGTTAATCGAAGTCGACATTATTCCGCTCGCTATTCGTCGTATGACCCCTGCCTTATTGGGTCGCCTAGAAGATGCCATAAGCCGTATCGAAACCAATGCAGGTAACACGGCTGAAGCCGACCGTTGGGACCGTGAATTCCACCTCCTCTTGTTAGAAGCTTGTGGTAACCGCGTGCTACAGGTCTTCTCAGCCGCTCTTGTGACGTACTTCGAAAAGACCACAGAGAATCTGCCTCATAACGATCCACAGTTCTTCCTTGATATGGCTAAAAAAGAACGCCAGCTTCTCAATGCCATTAAGAATGGCCGAGAAGAAGAAGCCAAAGCGCTCCTTCGCCAGCAGCTTGGTGAGCAGGTCGAAATCCTTCAAGCTCATCACTAAGCACTATAAGCTTCAACAAAATTGCCCACTCAAGACCTATTTGAGTGGGCAATTTTGTTTGAGACCGATTCTGTGAAAGTTCGCAACATGACCACGAAATAGAAACGCAGCAGGAGAACCCATGCGCAAACCGTCACAGCGAGGAAGAAGCCAGCAATTTGCGTCTAGGATCGCAAATCTTCTGTCTACCACTGTTATTTTAACAGATTTAGCATAAACGAACACTTTTACAATATTCGTTCGATTTATACGAACAAATATTTCAGAATAGCAAAAACCCCCGGCTTCTTTCGAAACCGAGGGGCTTTAATTTGTGAGCCTGACGATGTCCTACTTTCACTGGAAATACAACCAACTA
>JAHHRH010000026.1 GCA_020025915.1 Sutterella sp. | reverse complement strand
GGACGACAAGCCGAGCTTCGGTTTAGTTTGTTGTTTTGCAAGCTCGTGCCTTTAGGCACGAGTAGTTCACTCAACTTCTAGTAAGCAATAAACAAATATCCCCGCTGAGGTACTGAACCGCAACGGGGATTGATAGCTTGGGTTTTAGCACACGTTAGAGTGTCGCGAACCACGTAATAACAAGGGAGTTAATCAAGTCGATCAAGAAGGCACCGACCACACTCACGATTAACCAAGCACGTGGGCTTGAACCATATTTTTCTGCGACTGCCTGCATGTTGGCAAGACCGTTAGCCGTAGCACCCATCGAGAAGCCGATACCACCGACAGAGAGCATGACTGCGTCATAGGTACGACCAAAGCATGAAAAGAGGACAGCCCAGGCAAAGATGAGCATCAAGACGGTCTGTGCAGCGAGGATAAGCAAGAGCGGTAAGGCCAAGTGCACAAGTTCATGAAGCTTCAAGCTGTTGATAGCCATCGTCACAAAGAGGACGAGCGTAATGTCAGCCACCGCATTCAGACCCTTGCCATCCACACGATACTTGCCAGAGAAGTCACCGACATTACGAATGAGCGTTGCGACAATCATCGAACCGATGTAAGCCGGCAAAGTCATGTACTGGCCTAAGAAACTCGAGACAATCGTACCGAGACCCATGGCCAAGGCCGTAATCGACACAGCCTTCATGATTTCTTCGGTGAAGTGCGGCTTTTCTGAAGCATGTTCTTCGGTCAAGTCGGTCTTCATATCGTCAGGAATATGAAGTTCTTCATCAGGATTCTTGACTTCAGCAGGAGTCTTCACCTTGTAGCGGCGGATTGCCCATTCTGCGAACGGCCCACCAATCAAGAGCGCAGCAACCATACCGAAGGTAGCAGCCGTAATGGCCAGAGCCGTACCACCCTGGATGCCGTAGGTCTGTTCAAAGTAGGGACCAAAGGCCGCGGACGTACCCAAGCCACCCATCATGGAGACCGAACCTGCCAAAATGCCGTAGTGCGGATCAAGCCCCATCAGGTCGGCCAGACCCATACCTAGGCCATTTTGTAGGAAGACCAAGACCGTAACGGCAATCAAGAAGCCAAAAAGCAACTTACCACCTTCTGTTACGACTCGAAGGCTTGCCATCAAACCGATGGTTGTAAAGAAGCCAAGCATCAACACGGTTTGGAGCGTACTGTCGATTTGGAGACGCACCACGCCAAAATACTCGAGCGTCGACATGATGGCAGCAAATGTCATACCACCAACTACCGGGCTCGGGATCGAATAGCGGGAGAGAAAACCAATGCGGCTCTTAAGCCACACACCAAAATAGTAGGTGCAGACGGCGAGCGCCACAGCCTGTACTTTATCCACGGAAATCACCGGGATGGTAGAAGCGATGTTATTCATAGTGTTTTGCTTGCTTATAAGTTATTTATCAAATCGATTGACGTTGATCTGACATACTCAATCAATGTCACTAGAAAAAGTGTATCAGTACGTATCCGAAATCTGTTCTTCGTTCTCTAAGGTGAAAGTCTGAGATCAGTCGACGTAAGACAACAAATCGGGTCGCAATGATTGGGTTAACCTCTAATCGGATCAGGGTGTTTGGGAAATTCCTTGATCTATTCGGATTATTACTTATCGTTAACTCGCGCGACGATTCGTAAAATGAGCCTCAACCCGATAATTAACAAAGCTTTTTTAGAGGAGCAATAAAAAATGCCGCATAAGCGCGCCCTCATTGTGGTAGATGTTCAAAACGATTTCTTGCCGGGTGGCCCTCTTGGGGTCGAAAGCGGAAACCGTATCCTTCCTGTGGTCGGCAACCTTATTGAGAACGGTCAGTGGGATCTCGTTATCATGACACAAGATTGGCATCCAGCAGATCATGTTTCTTTTGCTTCGAACCATCCGGGACGTAATCCCTTTGAAGTGATTGACCTACCCTATGGCTCACAAATGCTTTGGCCAAAGCATTGTGTAGCTGGTACTGAAGGCAGTCAAATTGCTTGTGTGATCGGTACGTCAGGGGCTGACCTTGTGTTACGTAAGGGTCACGACAAATCGGTCGATAGCTACAGCGCTTTTTGTGCTGCCGATGGGCACTCCACTACGGGTCTAGAAGCCTATCTCAAGGCACATGAAATAGAAGAAATCATCGTTTGCGGGATTGCCACTGACTTCTGTGTGAGCTATACCGCGCTTGACGGTGCAAAAGCGGGCTTTAAAACGTCCGTTGTAATGGATGCGTCAGCTGCGATTGACACCAATGACTCATTAGCAGTAGCGAGAGCTGCTTGGAAAGAAGCTGGTATTCGTGAAGTCTTAAGCACAGACTATACCTAGTTCCTAGAGTAATAGGCCATAAGACGTTAATTGACACGTCGCTCAACAATTTTGGGCGGCGTGTTTTTCTATCGAATAACGGTGGCATAAGCGTTTGGGCATCCCGTGATTAGGGTAATCGCGTAAATTTTTATTGTCCGCTCCCACACAAACGCTCTCTCTGATGCGATAATCACGCCAACTTTTCCATTCCATTTTTTCCATTTGTTTTAAATCCAAGAGAAACACAATCATGGGTGGCTTTTTCGGTGCAGTCTCCAAGCGCGATATCGTTCTCGATACGTTCTTCGGGGTTGACTATCATTCCCACTTGGGTACCAAGTTTGGGGGCTTGACGATCTACGATGAAAAGAAGGGTTTTCAGCGTCAGATCCATAACATTACCAACACGCCGTTTCGTACGCGTTTTGAACCCGATATCGCTGATATAGAGGGGACGTCCGGGATAGGCTGTATTGCCGACGATGATCCGCAGCCATTGTTGCTGCGCTCTCATTTGGGGTTATTTGCCATCACGACGGTGGGGCTCATCAATAACGCTGAAGAATTGATCGAACGCTATTTCAGCAATAGCAACAGTCAGTTCCTCGCGATGGGTTCTGGTAAAGTCAATGCCACTGAACTAGTGGGGGCTTTGATCAACCGTAAGCAGAGCATCGTTGAAGGGATTCGTTACGCACAGGACGTCATTCAGGGTTCTGAGACGATCATGCTTTTGACGCAGGACGGCATCATCGTCGCTCGCGATAAACTCGGTCGTTTGCCGGTTTTGATCGGTAAGAATGACGACGGCTATTGCGTATCCTTCGAAAGCTTCGTTTACCACAAACTCGGTTACGAAGACCATTATGAACTTGGCCCACAGGAAATCGTCAAGGTCACGAAGGACGGCATTGAAGTCTTGTCACCTGCTGCTGAGAAGATGCGCCTTTGCGCCTTCTTGTGGACGTACTACGGCTATCCGAACTCCAACTACGAAGGCAAGAACGTTGAAGTGATGCGCTATAAGAACGGTCGCATCATGGCGCGTGACGCGATGCAAAAGGGTGAAATGCCTGACGTCGATATCGTCGCCGGCGTACCTGACTCTGGCTTGCCGCACGGTATTGGTTATGCCAATGAATCGGGTAAGGACTTTGGTCGTCCGTTCATTAAGTACACTCCGACCTGGTCACGTTCCTTTACGCCGACAAGCCAGAAGGTACGTAATCAAGTGGCCAAGATGAAGCAGATTCCTGTTCCTGAACTCATCAAGGATAAGAAGCTTCTCTTGATCGACGACTCGATCGTGCGTGGTACGCAGCTTCGTGAAACTGTCGACTTCCTCTACAACTCCGGCGCTAAGGAAGTGCATATGCGCTCCGCTTGCCCGCCGATCATGTATAGCTGCAAGTATTTGAACTTCTCGCGCGGCAATTCCGACATGGAACTCATTGCGCGTCGCGTGGTTCAGGATCTTGAAGGCGATGAAGGTCAAAAGCACTTGGACGAATACTCCGATGCCAAGACCCAGCGAGGCCAATGCATGTTGAAGCGTATTTGTGAAGAAATGGGCTTTGACTCCTTGGGCTTCCAGTCGGTCGAAGGTTTGATTGAAGCCATTGGCCTTGATAAGGACAAGCTCTGCACGTACTGCTGGACCGGTAAGGAATAAACTGTTAGTCTTACCAATCATCAAAGAAGGGCATCTGACTTTACATCAGGTGCTCTTTTTTATCTTCATCAAAGGTTTAACAAGCCTTCTCTTGCGATCCCGTTAGGGTATGGAATTATCCAGGTGAGTTCAATACCTTATTTGACAAAAGTCGGTTCGCGTCTCAAAATGACCATCCTACAGTGGTTATAGAAGTACTCACATACCGCGGATTTTATTCTTAAGCAAGTCTGGAGCGTTGTAAAAGCTTATTGATATGCACTTTTTGTGCGTCAAATCCAAACATCAGCGAGTAATGAAACTTCACAACGGGCATGCCTTTCGTCAAAGTGGAATCTATTGTTAAGCCATGGCACTATCCAACAACGATTTGAAGTTTTTCAAAATACTTTTTGAGACGCAATCCTTATCTCAAACAGCCGAGCGTATTCCGCTTTCACTTTCCAAAGCTAGTCGCGTTCTCTCACACATGCGCCAACATTTCCATGATCGCTTGTTTATCCGCGCCGATCAACGCATGTGTCCAACGATGCGCGCACGAGAGCTCTATCCAGAAGTGCTTGAAGCCATAAAGGTGATGTCTCGTCTAGAAAGTCCATTAGAATTTCGCGTTGAACGTATTCACCGTGTATTTTCGATCGGTGGTCTTGATAACGCACTGTTAACCTATATTCGACCAGTACTTGCAGAACTCAAAAGCAGGGCACCTGGCATTCGATTTAATTTTCATTCTCTTACACCCAACCTATACGCCGACTTACAACAAGGGCGCATAGACATGGCGATTTATGCCACTAGCGAATCCTATCCTGGATTTTCGAAGCTCCCTTTTTGCGAAGATACGTATGTTTTTGTCGCAAAGAAAAGCTCAACGTTTGCAAAACGTATGGCTCAAGGCGAATTTCTTTCAGAAGCTGAACTTTGCCGACATCAACAAATTCAAATCACTTTACCGAAAGCGTCGTCCGATGATAGCGGATTAGTCCCATTTATTGATCACGTTCAAAACCCGGATGATGTCCCGCTTGTTTGTGCACCATACTTTGTGACGGTTCCGCTTCTTTTGGATGGTGATGAAACGACTTATATCCCGTTCCAAATGGCACATGTACTCACACAAATGACCGATATAACGATTCTTGGTCGTCGCAAATCAGGTATTGTTTATGCGCCATCATTGATTTGGGCCGATCATGCTACGCAAGACTTGGCGCATCAGTGGCTTAGAAGCTTCCTCATTGACCAAATCCATAAGCATATGCCGAACATTGACACAGTACCTATTCTCAAAAGATAGTGTTAATCGAAACCCACTGCGCCTTCTCTTTCAAGCGAGTTTCATTGAATGAAAAATGAAATTCGCAAAATGACAGTCTTCCGTGACCATAAGCACCCATAGATAAATGGTGTGTTCAAAACTAGACTTCATCTATCAAACCAAATGACTAAGGTTTGAATCCAAATCAAAGGAGTTTAGTAATGAAGATGTTCAAGAGAACGATGCTAGCTGCCACGCTCATTGCGACCTCAATGGGTGCTATGGCTATGGGAGGCACTTCCGGGCCTGCTACCAACTACATTATGCAGGGGCATATCGGTGAAATCATGATGAATCCGTACGGTATTGCGCCGCTCACTGCAATTATTCGTGACGGTGGCTATGATTTGTCCAACGTGACAGTTAAAATTCTTCCAAAGCCCAACGGCGCACCGCTAGAGTACAAAGTCTCTAAAACAGAATTGTTGACGCATGGCGGTATTCCTGTTTTTGGTTTGTATCCTGATTATGTCAATAACATTGAAGTGACCTACACGCGTTCTTTGCGTGGTAAGTCTGAAACGTTCACTGATCAGATCCAACTCTATGCGCCACCAACCTACACGGAAGTAGCGGGGATTAAAGCTGAACGTCATGCGCTTTTCGGTACTGAAGTGAAAAAGGTTGATCCAGAATTCAAGGATCGTCTCTACTTCGTGAATAACATTGCAGAAAAGTCCGGTATTGGCACGCGTGCTGTGTGGAATAACCCAGTGGGTGGTGCTCTGCAGTGGAACTTCTTCCCTCAAAATGCGATTATCGACACGGCTGGTGACATTCGCTGGTACATGTTTGCTAACCCGATCTATGACCTGCGTGACATTTATAAAGCTGGTGTGATGATGGGCTTTAAGCAGAATGACGATGGTTTGATCACTTGGGGTTATGGCCAGCGTTATGTGAAGTACGACATCATGGGCCGTGAAGTTTTCAACCGCCTTTTACCGTTACGCTATAACGACTATTCTCACTCGATGGACGACGCGCAAAACGGCAATTACTTCTTGCGTGTTGCTAGCTCAAACTACATTCGCCCAGACGGAAAGCATGTTCGAACGGTTCGCGACGTAATCATTGAAGTGGACGAACAGGGTCATGTGGTAGACGAATGGCGCTTACCCGATATTCTTGATGTTTATCGTTCTAATGTCCTTAAGGTTCTAGACCAGGGTGCGGTTTGCCTTAACATTGACGCAAACCAGGCAGGTAAGACATTAACAGCCGAAGAACTTTCGAAGGCGGAAGAATCTAATGACTTTGGCGACATTGTCGGTACTGGTGCCGGCCGTAACTGGCTGCACGTGAACTCGGTTGATTATGACCCTGACGATGACTCGATCATTATTTCGTCTCGTCATCAGTCCGCCATAATTAAGATCGGTCGTGACAAACAAGTTAAGTGGATCCTTGGCTCGCCAGAAGGTTGGAAGGGTGATTTTGCTAAGAAAGTCTTAAAGCCTGTTGATAAGAACGGTAAGGCCATCAAGTGTGAAGGCTCTAAGTGTGAAGGTGACTTCGACTGGACTTGGACGCAGCATACGGCCTTCAAGATTGACGAAAAGAGTAAGGGCAACATTATTTATGTATCGGCATTTGACAATGGCGATGCTCGTGGTATGGAACAACCACCATTACCTGACATGAAGTACTCTCGCGGTGTGATCTACAAGATTGACCAAAAGAAGGGTACCGTTGAACAGGTTTGGGAATATGGTAAAGAACGTGGTCACGAGCTTTTCTCAGCTGTAACATCGCTCGTTGAATATCAGGCTGACCATGATTCCGTCGTCATGTACTCCGCGACGGCTGGCGCTCAGTATGACCTTAAGACTGGTGCCTTCGCATCGGCTCCGAATCCGACTATCATGGAATTCCGCTGGGGCGAAACTACACCGGCTGTTGAAATCCAGTTAAAGGATTGTACAGGTTACCAGGCCTGGCCGTTCTCATTGAAGAAAGCCTTCGGTCAAGAAATCAAAGCAGGAAAATAATTTATCTCCTGGGCTTTGAAGGATGCTACGCTCCGTCGGACAATCTTTGTTTGATGGGGCGTTTTTTTATTAGAGCAGGGTAAAAGAGGAGATAAATCTTTCAACAATCCTCTCTTACAGGCCAATACATTTCTTTTGTTGGTGATTCGCAACAACCAACACAAATACTCAGACATTTGGTAAAAAGTCATGTATAGTTGTTTTACAACGACTAAATGAACGTTCATTCAGCGTCAATTAATCTAAATATATCGAAACACTCACTATGAAGACCAAGGTTCTCTCCCTTTGCGCCGTTGCTGTTGCCGGTGCTTTCGCCGCTGCCCCTGCTGCCGCTGCTTTCTCTGGTTCTGTTGGTTTGGGCGTTCACGCCTATGACCTCGGCTACAAGGACACCGACGCTGTTGTTTATCCGATCCCAGCTGTTAACGTTGAATCCGAACACTTCTACTTCAAGGGCTTGGAAGCTGGTGCTTTCCTCGTTAAGACGGATCGTCATCGCGTGATGTTGGGTGTGTCCTACATGCCCTGGTCTTTTGACGCTTCTGACTCTGACGATGCTCAGATGAAGCGCTTAGACGACCGTGACGCTAGCTTCTTTGCTAACGCTACCTACACGTTTGACACGGGCTTTGGTCTCTTGTCCGCTAGCCTCGGTGCTGACATCTCTGGTAAGTCCAAGGGCATGATGAGCGACGTTTTCTTCATGAAGCGCTTTGCTTTCGGTCAGTTTGGTATCACCCCACAGGTTGGCGCCATCTGGACGAGCGAAAAGTTCAATGACTACTACTATGGCGTGAGCCACGCTGAAGCTGAGCGCTCTCATATTGGTGCTTACTCCGCCGACGCTGGCATCTCCCCGTACGTTCGTTTGATGGGTGACTGGCAGATGAATAACAACTGGTCTCTGTACGCTGAAACCTCTGTTCGCGCCTTGTCCAAGGAAATCAAGGACAGCCCGATGGTTGAAGATGATGCCGTGGTTGGCTTCGGCGTTGGCGTTTCCTACCGCTTCTAATTAGCCCTAGAATCCGATGACTGAGTGTGTCAAAGAAGCACACTCGCAGTCCTGGCCGTGCAGCGTATACTGTGCGGCCTTTTTTTACTAAAAGTTAACAAGAAAATTGTTAATGAGACTTGGCGGACGCGTACATAAGGTGCCGCCGCAGAATATAAGTCGCACCTACCCGATATACGGCTGTGTTTCCAAAGACATTGCATCGTTCGAATGCGTCTCCTGCGGACATCAGGGGAACGCGGACGTGGTAGCTGCGATCAACATTAAAGAGCGCGGACGAAGCTCGTTAGCCTGTGGGGAGTCTGAGAAGAATGCTCAGGTTCAAGTGAAATAGTTGTTTAAGCAATAAACCAATGTTTTCTCAATATCTACTTTCCTGGTTAGCAGAAAGCCCGACCAGTCAAACAGACCAGTCGGGCTTAAATATTCCTCGAAAGTCAAACGTTCAAAAGATTATGCTTTATTCTTCACCGCGAAGCATACCCTTCATTTCGAGGGAGCGAGCTGCAAAGCCATAGAGCCAGATACCGCTAAACGTTGTGAGGGCACCCCAGAGCATGGCATCGGCGCCACACGCATAAAGCGCATAGAGCGAGTAGAGGGACGCCAAAGACGAAATGATCGTAATGTGCTTAGCGGTCTTGGGATCGGCACCTTCTCGGTGAACAATCACGTTAGCCGCAGCAAAAGCAAGCAAATAGGGAACGAGGTTCGTTACAACCGCCAAGTCCTTCAAAATGTAGAACTGCTGTTCCAAACGCGGGTCAATAGTCAAAAGGGCAACCAAGGACTGAAGGATCAAGATGATCGTAATACCAATTACGGGCACATTTAAGCGGGTCACCTTACCGAAGCACTTCGGGAAATAGCCTTCGTGAGCAGAAACACGGAAGACTTCAGCAATCGTAAACTGCCAGCTCGTTAAACACCCGGCACAAGCCAATGCCATCAAAGCCATCACGAACTTACCGATTTCTGGCGTGAACATCGTGGCAAAAACGAGACCAAAAGGCGCAGTCGAGGTAGACAACACGTTGTTGTCAACAATCCCAAACGAAATGTTATTTGCAAGGATATAGACGATACCTGCACCCAACGTAGCTAATACCATAGCGCGTGGCACTGACTTTTCTGGGTTTTCAACGGCATCGGCATTGGCACTTGCCGTTTCAAGCCCTAAGAAACCCCAAAGGGTCATGGAGATACCAGCAGAAATCCCATCAAATAAAGAAAGGTTCTGAGGATTCCAAGCGTCAACATAGCGGTCAACCGAGAACCAATTCCAACCGATCAGGGTCAAAATAGCAATCGGGACGATAATCCCGTAGCTCGAAAAGTGAGAGAGGTGACCAATAAAGCGAGCGCCACCGATATTAGGCAAACTACAAAGCCAAATGACGGCGATACTCGCGAGCCCCATTTCAAAGGGCGTAAGGTTCCATTCAAAAAGCACCAACAAATACCCCACAATCGAAATCGCAATCGTGAGGTTCGCTATCACCAAAGAGACACCGTAACAAAAGTTCGCTAGGAAACTACCGGACTTACCGAAACCGTAGGCTGCATAGCCACCAATCCCGCCGCTCTTGCGACTAAACATACCGCATTTCGCAAAGGTATAGGCAATGGTCGTTGCCCCGGCAATTGTCACCACCCATGCCAGAATGGACATCGTCCCAACTTCTGCAAGTTTGGTGGGCATCAAAATAATGGAAGACCCAAGCATATTGAGCATCACGGCCATCGTGAGTTGCAGGCAGGTCATCTTTGGCTTGGCATTTGGCGTCATGGTGGCTTCATAAAACCTTTAAGAGAGTGATTGAAACAAAATTTGACATTGTACTTAAAATTGCGCGTTTATGGGCGGATATGACACCTATAAATCTCTAAAAAGTTTTTTTGCCGCAAGGCAGTCGTGAGTCCGTCTAAGCCGATCATCCTCGAAAGGTACCCATTGAGGTAACTAAATACTACTACCCTAAGCCCGCTAGTTGGCGCTCAAGATCACAGAAGAATTGGTCATAAAATCGTAGTAAAATTGACTAATCCTATTATCAAAAAAACGGTTATTACTCACGACTGGTGGGGTTTGAAGTCAAGGATGCTTGCTGAGAGTCCCTACCAGCGTGTAAAAATCACTTCAAAGTATAGTTGTTGAAAACCACCGCATTGGTGGTTTTTTTGTTTCTTGGTCAGGATACTTCACATACGGCTTAGACCTCAGTCGAAATCTCATTACTCATAAGTGGTGGGGTTTGTTAAAATGTATTTAACCAGAACCCTTTCCAGACTCAGACAAATGGCTCAACCCGACCTTCAACTTGAGAACTTCTCAGACAAAATTTGGTCCGCTGCTGACATCCTGCGCGGTGCTTTTCACGAAGACGATTACGGTACGATCATTCTTCCGTTTGCTTTGTTGCGCCGTATCGAATGCGCTCTTGCCCCAACTCGCGAGGCAGCCGTCAAGCAGTATGAAATCGCGCAGAAAATGAACTTTCTGACCGAAAAGCAGTACGAAAACATTATCAAGCGCGTAACTAACACTCCGTTCTTCAACGTGACGTTGATGACGCTTGGAACGGTGGGAGCTACCAATACCCGTGCTGACATGCAGACCTATATCGAAGGTTTCTCAAAGAATGTTTATGACATTTTTGCGAAGATGAACCTCATTAACGTCTGCGACCAGCTTCAAGAAGCCGGCTTGCTTTACGAGATCGTTAAATTCTTCAATAAACTCGATCTCAGTCCTGAAGCCGTACCTATGCGCGTAATGAGCAATATCTACGAAGAATTGATCTGGCGCTTCGCTTCGTCAAAACATAAGCAGAGCAAGGAGTTCTTGACTCCTCGTGATGTGGTCCGACTGGCTACTACGCTTGTTTTAGAGTCTGATGGCGATATTATTGCATCCGATAATGGACAGATTCGTACCTTATACGACCCGACCTGTGGGACCGCTGGATTTGCCCTAGACGGCGCGTCTCTTATCTATGAGTATGCCAAACAGTCAGGAGCAAAAAATCCCCCGATGATCGTTCCTTATGGTCAGGAAATTGCTCCAATTGCTTGGGCAATGGGTAAGACCATGATGCTCTTTTACTCTATGTCTCAGGTCTCAGAGAATGGAGAAATCCCTGTTGACTTTTCTCAAAACTATCTCTTAGGCAATACACTGACCAAAGACCTCCTCATTGACGAAGCCACAGGCGAGCCGATGAAGTTCGATTATGTCTTTTCAAATCCGCCATTTGGTATGGATTGGTCTAAGTCATACGACGATGTAGCGAAGGATCCGCGTTTTGCTACGGTTGGTCTTCCGCCGAAGTCTGACGGTTCGATGCTCTTTCTCACTCACGTTGCCAAGAAGCTAGCAGACAAGGGGCATGGCGCCATTGTTCTCTCAGGCTCTCCGTTGTTTACAGGAGGAGCCGGATCGGGGGCGTCCGAGATTCGTCGGTGGTTATTCGAAAAAGATTTCGTCGAAGCAATTGTTCAACTTCCCAACGATCTTTTCTATAACACTAGCATTGGGACGTATCTTTGGCTACTCAATAAAGACAAGCCGAAGCATAAGAAGCACAAGATTCAGCTTATAAACGCCTCTGACCGAAAAACTCCGATCAAGAATGTTGGCAAGAAGCGTTTCATCATTTCCGACGATGACATCGCGGTTATCGCTAGAGAAGTCGCGGACTTTGAAAACTCTGAAACCAGCCGTATTTGTAACTATAAGGAATTTGGGTATCGGGCGGTTACGATTCAGCGTCCGCTGAAGGTCAAGATCATAGTAACGACTGACGGCATCAACAAACTTCTCAGCCACAAAGCCCTCGCAAAGCTTAATTCCGAAAACCGCCAAACGATTCGTGACCGTCTCGAAAAAGTTGTCGGACAAGAAAAGAAATTCGTCTGGATTAGCGTCTTCATCGATGACATGAAGTGCTTGAAAATCAAGCTCGGTAAGCCTGTGCAAAAGGCAATGCTGGACATTTTTGGTGTCCCGAATCCCGATGGCGACGCTATTAAAGACGTCAAAGGTAATATTGTTTTCGACCCTAGCTCTAAGCAAATTGAAAACGTACCTTTGACTGGCTCACTCCATGCCTATATGCAGTCTGAGGTTTTGCCTTTCGTGAGTGATGCCATCGTTGATCGATCTGTTACGGATAGTGAAGATAATGAGGTTGGTATTGTTGGATACGAAGTTAACTTCAACAAGTATTTCTACAAATATGTAGCGCCTCGTGATCCCGAAGTGATTGCAACCGAACTTATTGCCATCGAAGAAGAAACCAATCGATTGATTAAGGAGCTTTTCGCATGACAATGATGTTTAATGAACGAATTCCCTTTTCTGCCGTTTTTTCGCTTAGACGCGGACTCAACATCACTCGCGCTGACTACCGAGACGTCGGAGTTCCTTGTCTTAGCTATGGCGATGTCCATTCACGTTACTTAGGGTTTGTAGATTCAGAAGTTCAACCTTTACCTAAAGTTTCGGATATTTTTTTTCAAACGGATCCTAATTGTCTGGTATCGTCGGGAGAATTTGTTTTTGCAGATACGTCAGAAGATTATGACGGCGTTGGAAACTGCACATGTGTGTTAAATGTTGGGCAGGGACTGTTTGCTGGATATCACACAATTGTTGCAAGCCCGACCAAAAAGCAAATTTGTAGTCGTTACTATGGATACTATTTCCTTTCCGACGATTTTCGCACTCAAGTTCGCAAAGAAGTCAGTGGAATCAAAGTTTTCAGTATTACAAATAGCATTCTTAATGCAACTCGAATTCTTTTCCCTGATCTAAATATTCAGAAAAAAATCGCAAACTTTTTGGACCACAAGCTAAGTTACATTGATTCGCTTATTGCTCAAAAAAATGACCAACTTGTGAGGCTTTCGGAATACCGACAAGCCCTAATTACACGAGCTGTGACGAAGGGTGTCGAACCGAACATTTCACTCAAGGACTCGGGAATAGTCTGTCTAGGTCAAATTCCAGCTTCATGGACGTTACCTAAAGTTATTCATGTGCTAGCTATGCCTATAACTGATGGACCGCATGAAACTCCTACTTTCCAAAAAGAAGGTATACCTTTTATATCTGCCGAGGCAGTATCGAAAGGTGAGATAGACTTCGAAAAAAAGCGAGGTTATATCAGTCCTGAATACTATGAAGAATGTTGTAAAAAATATATTCCCCAGATGGGAGATATATACATTATTAAATCAGGTGCAACTACTGGTAATTCAGCGATGGTAGTCACTGATGACGTATTCCAAATTTGGTCTCCGTTGGCAGTATTAAGGGCGAATAATGAAGTTATCTTGCCAAAATTCCTTTTTTATGTTGTGAAATCCCAATATTTCATTCGTGAAATTCAAGACAACTGGTCATTCGGTACACAACAAAATATTGGCATGCGAGCTTTGGAAAAACTAGTAATAGCTCTACCCTCAGCCTCCGAACAAGAAGCGATTGTTTCGTTCCTTGATGAGAGATGCAGTTACATAGACGGCATTTCCAGTAAATTACAAAAAACAATCTCACTTCTAAAAGAATACCGCTCCAGCCTAATTTCCGCAGCCGTCACGGGCAAACTCAATATAAATGAGGTTGAAAATGTTGCTTAACAACGATCACCGCGAAAAGCCGTTTGAGAACGCTATTGTCAATGGCTTTGTCGAGCAGGGATGGTTCCATTCCGGAAACGATGAAGGTTACGATCCTCAGACAGGGTTATTTGTGCCTGACCTCATTCACTGGATGGAAACGGCGTATGAGAACGAGTGGAGGGATTTTTCAATTACCAACCCGCGTTACCAAGAGGTTTTCATTGCTCAGATTGCTCAGGGTTTGCAACAGAAAGGTACGCTCCGCATGCTTAACGACGAAGTCGGCATGGCTGGGATGCCTTTCTTCAAGCTCTCCGAAAAAGAGCCTGAAAATCAGCAGAACCTCGCTGTGGTTAAGCGCTACTCGAAGAACATTCTTCGCGTGATGCAACAGGTGCATTTCCGTATTGAAACTCGTGAGTCCATCGACCTTGTTTTCTTTATTAACGGTATCCCTGTCGCAACAGCCGAGGTGAAATCCAATTTCACACAACAAGTCAATGATGCGGTTGAAGAGTATCGAAACAATCGACACCCGCGATACAAGACGAAAGGTACGTTTAGCCCTCTCTTAACCCACGGGCGTGGTGCGATTGTGCATTTTGCTATTAGCGAGACGGACATTCAGATGACGACTCGACTTGAAGGCAAGACCACTCGTTTCCTGCCCTTTAACATGGGTTACAAGGGACATGCTGGCAATGCTCCTGCGACCGAAGACAATCCCTATCCTGTCTCGTATTTCTGGAAGGAAGTCGGTCGTCCCGCGACGTGGTTACGACTCTTCCATTCGTTTGTTTTCACCGAAGCAAAGCGAGTCAAGACGGCCTTTGGTAACGAGAAAGTCGAATATAGTCTCATTTTTCCTCGCTACCACCAGCTTCGCGCCGTTACGAAGATTGTGGACGACGTGAAGCGTAATGGTGTCGGCTGTAATTACCTTATCGAGCATTCGCCGGGATCCGGCAAGACGAAAACGATTACTTGGACGGCATTCCGTCTGACGGAAATGCGAGAACCCAATGGTGACGCTGTCTTCGATACCGTCCTGATCATTACCGACCGCACGAACCTCGATAAACAGCTCCTTGAGGCTGTCAGGAGTTTCAATAGAACTTCCGGTCTTGTCAAAGGGATCGATCGTAAGGACGGCTCGAAAACCTCCTCTTTGCAGACTGCGCTTGAAGACGGGTTGCGTATCGTTGTTGTTACGATCCAGACCTTTCCGTTTGCGATGGAACAGATCATTCTGAATGACAAGCTCAAGAACCGAAAGTTCGCTGTCATTATCGATGAAGCTCACAACTCTCAAAGTTCGAAGAGTTCTGCAAAGCTCAATGCTGCGCTTGGTTTTGCCGGCGAGCAAATGAATCACGACAATCTCGAAGACTTCATTGCTTCGATTCAGAAGTCACGCAAGCGTCCTGCCAATGTGTCCTTCCTCGGTTTTACCGCGACACCCCGTCATCAGACCATGATGCTCTTCGGACGTATGCCTGATGGCTCTCCTATTGTCTTTGACGATCTGTCCAGTGATGAAATTCCTGTCAGCTTTGACGTATATCCGATGCGTCAGGCTATTGAGGAAGGTTTCATTATCGACGTTCTTCAAGGGTTCACCTCTTATGAGACCGCTTGGCAGCTCGAACACAAAGCCGACAAAGATCCACTGGTCAATGAGAAAGATGCTCGCCGTCGTTTGACTAAATGGAAGAACCTTCATCCGACCAACGTCACGCAGAAAACCCAGTTCATCATTCAACACTTTTCACGAAACATTGCTGGGCTTCTTAACGGACAGGCTAAGGCCATGATTGTGACCAGTTCCCGTGCAGCTGTGGTTCGCTACAAGCGTGCATTTGACGAGTATATCAAGGCTCACCCTGAGTTGAATCAGGTACCTATCCTGCGCCTTGGCGTTCCTGTCGCTGCCTTCTCGGGCGACGTAAAGGGTGAAGAAGCCATTCACGAGGCAGACCGCTCCGTCGGCTTTGCCATGATCGATCCCGAAGCGGTTTTCAACGAAGCCAATCTGAATCCCGACATTCGAGGGGCTTTGGAAAATGCGTTTGACAAGAATGAATACCGTCTGATGATTGTGGCCAACAAATTCCAGACAGGCTTCGATCAGCCCAAGCTCTGTGCAATGTACATCGATAAACCGCTTGGTTCGGAAATTGAGATTGTGCAGACCTATTCGCGCCTGAATCGAATTTTCCCCGGCAAAGATTCCGTGTTCATCGTCGACTTCGTTAACGATCCAGATTCCGTCAAAAAGGCTTTTGCCAAATACGACGACGGTGCAACTATCAACGAAAAGCAGGATACGAGTGTCATCTTCGGTCTGCGTGATGCTGTCTTGGAGGCTCAGGTCTTTAACATGGAGGACGTGGAAGAATTTTCTAATCGCTATTACTACGAAAAGCTACGTGCTTTCTCCGAAGGTAAAAGCGGTCAGGATCATCACGGGACTCTCAACGCAATCTTTGAGCCTCTCGCAAGCAATTTCAACGATCAGCTCAGGGAATGTTACGAAACCTGTGAGATTTTCAAGAAACAGCTTGAACGCGATGAACTCGAAGGCATCGCAGCACGTATCGAATCGACGAGAGTTGCTCTTGCCGAAATGGAAAAGACGAAGCGCGTTCTTGAAGACTTCCGTAAAACGCTTAACAAGACCGTTTCTACGTACAACTACCTCGCCCAGCTGGTTGATTTCAAGAACCCTGATCTGGAGGTCTTTGTAGCCTTCTGTGCGCTTTTATCCAAGTATTTGAAGCGTGTCCCCAAAGAGGAGATCGACATCTCGGGAGTGTTGCTCACGGGCTATACACTCCGTAAAACCAGCAGTTCTGACACCGAACCTAAAAAGACTCAGCTCAAACCCATCGGTGTCACGATCTTTGATCCTAAGCCTGAAATGCCCGAACACCTCAAGGCGATCCTCGAAAAAATCTCGAATTTTGCCGGTGATATTGTCGGCGGTGAAGATGCCACACATTACGTATACAGCATCTCCAATAAGATCAAGGCCAATGACCGTGTGATGGTTCAGATCTCCAATAACGACCGTGACGATGCTCGTAAGGGTTTGCTTGAACCCGCTGTCAGTGGTGCTGTGATCGACCTCCTCAGCGAATACGAGAACCTCACTAGAGCGGTTCTGGAAAACAAGGTTAAGAAAGAACAGTTGATCGACATCGTTCTAACTTTAATTCAAACCCAAACCAAAGAGAGCGAACTCCGACGTAAGGAGTGAATCATGTCCATTTCACGCACTTCTGGGTATCTGGACGGTGAAATCTTCGATTTGCCGGGGATCCTCGTCAGCAGCGTTTACAAGGCCAACGACAAAACGGTTATCGAAGCTGAAACCGATTACGGCATTCCGGAAGAATGCCCACATTGCCATACGGCTCTTCACAAGCATTCCAGACGATCGGTAGAGATTGCTCACACTCCGATGTCGGGACGGCCTGTTGTCGTTAAATTGACACGCGATCGCAAGCGTTGTCCTGAATGCGAAAAGCTCTTCTCATGCTTGCCTTTGGACTGGATCGACGAACGTCGGAAGATGACGACCATGCTTCGGAACCAAATCATTGAAAGGAGTATGAACATACCTTTCACTCAGGTTCAGGAGATTTACGGCATTTCCGATTCAACGGTACAGCGCATTTTGAGCGACTATTTTGCCGAAATGGATGCAACCTATAAGTTCCCGCTTCCGTATTCGTTGGGTCTTGATGAAGTGAGAATCGGTCACACGTTCCGAACAACTGTTACCAACCTCGAATTTCGTTGTCTCATTGACTTCCTCGAAAAGCGAAACGGTCCCTATCTCTACGAATATTTCGAAAACCGTTACTCCAAGGAGGAACGCTCTCTTGTTCGGTTCGTCTGCACCGACATGTACCGTCCTTTCAAGAAGCCTTTGCACGACCTTTTCCCGAATGCTACTTGGGTAATCGACCATTTCCATGTGGTTGCATACGCGAACAGGAGCATGGATGACATACGACGTTGCTTCCAAAGCCGACTCGACAGTCCTCAGCTCGCCAAGGGTATCAAGAAACGCTTGCGCTACACGCTTCTTAAACGTAAACGCGATCTGCTGAAAGACGAAGAGATAAAACTTCAAACGATTGGGATCATCATTCCAGAACTAATTCAAGCTTACGAACTCAAGGAAAGTTTCTTTGAGATATACGAGCAAGGTGTGCGGCTTGATGCAGAACAGGCTTTCCTAGACTGGGAAGCATCGCTTCCTCAAGACAAGCTGTTTAAGCCCTTCAAAGACATGGGCAAAATGGTCCATAATTTTTATAACGAGATTTTCGCTTATTGGGATTCTGAATATCTGAGCAACGGTTATACGGAGTGTGCCAACGGAATTGCCCGCGCAATCGACCGCAGAGCACGCGGTATGCGCTTCGACTTGCTACGAGGCATTCTCCTTTACAACCCGAAGGCTCTGAAACGCGGTATCGTTGCCGGTCAATCTCAGGGCGCAAGATACGTTAGCAAGTCCACAGGAGAAATTTTCACCGCATCGACTCTTCCAACCGATATTGAGGATGACGACATCGAAGAACTCGATCGCGTTGTTACTCGCTTGGATGAAGAATCGGATGAGGATTTTGACGAATACCTCTAACTAACATAAGTTGAAAAAGCCTGTCCTAAAGGGAGATCTGCGAAAGCGGGTCTCCCTTTTTAATTGGTCAGTCGTAGGAAAACAGATCACCAAAGAGATCGCTTCTTGCGGTCGAAAATCATCCTGAAAGTGAAAAATGAGACTTTCCTGAGAAATAAACTAAAGCCCATGATCGGTAACGGATGACTATCGCCATCACTTGGAGTGTAAGGATTTCAAATAATGCTGAAAAAAAATATTATTTCGATCGTATTTGGTGTCGCAACTTGTATGACGGTTCTGCCCGCTTCTGCTGCGATTGATCCACAAACACTGACAAAAGCATACGAAGGAGATGCAAATGCTCAATTAACAGTAGCGAGGGAGTATTTCATAAAGAAGGACTATTTGACTGCTGCAAAGTGGATTGAGAAAGCTGCTGAACAGGGTGACGCTTTTGCACAACTTAAATTGGGCATGATGTATCCTCTGGGTGAAGGCGTACAACAAAGCTATGCACTTGCTGCAAAATGGTATGAAAAGGCGTCAGAGCAAGGAGATGCTATTGCTCAATATCAATTAGGCGGGTTGTATCAAACTGGTCAAGGCGTCAAACAAAGCTATGCAACTGCTGCGAAGTGGTATGAAGAAGCAGCTGAACAAGGTAACGCTTGGGCGCAATACAACTTGGGTCGCTTGTATTACAACGGTCTAGGCGTAAAACAAAGCTATGAAACTGCTGCAAAGTGGCATGAAAAATCGGCTGAACAAGGTGACGCAGATGCTCAATTTGAATTGAGTGCTTTTTATGAACTGGGGCTAGGCGTAAAGCAAAGCTATGAAACAGCTGCTAAGTGGTGTGAAAAATCAGCTGAACAAGGTAAAGATGTTGCTCAATATAACTTGGGCGCTATGTACTACACAGGGCAAGGCGTAAAGCAAAGCTATGAAACTGCTGCTAAGTGGTTTGAAAAATCGGCTGAACAAGGTTACGTTTTTGCTCAATATCGTTTGGCCATTCTGTACGAAAATGGGCAAGGCGTAAGACAAAATTACGCAAAGGCAAAAGAATGGTTTGGTAAAGCCTGCGCTGCGGGAGACGATTATGGTTGCGAAGCCTATGCTCGTCTAAACAAGAAAGGACACTGAGAATATCGGTTAAAAGAAAAGCGGGAGTGGAGGGTGTCAGAAATTTCGGGTCTAAGGATATAATCGGAGCCTCTAATCCGGGCTT
>JAHHRH010000025.1 GCA_020025915.1 Sutterella sp. | reverse complement strand
TTTATCTTTCCTTTTGTGCATTTAACTCCTGGAAAGATATTTTGACAAATAGAGCGACCACAAGCAAGATCCAAAGCCTCTTTCGAACCGAGTCTGCGATTGCTTTCGGAGCATTCGGCTAGAAACGCCCTTGAGGCTGTTGACGAGCTTAGAAACGGAAACAGTGGGAGGATAGTTCACCAACAGGTGCACGTGATTCTAGGCGTTGAGACTGGGCGGACACGTGCATAAGGTGCCGCCCCAAAATACAAGTCGCACCTGCCCGATATGCGGCTGTGTTTCCAAAGACATTCGCAAGACGCAGGCATCGTTCGAATGCGTCTCCTGCGGACATCAGGGGACCGCGGACGTGGTAGCTGCGATCAACATTAAAGAGCGCGGACGAAGCTCGTTAGCCTGTGGGGAGTCTGAGAAGAATGCTCAGGCTCAAGTGAATTCGGGTCGGTCTAAAAAGCCGACCCGAATCAGCAGCAGGAATCCACCGAAGGGATCAGTAGCGCAAGCTACTGACACAGTAGAGAATCTCCGCCGTTCACGACGGAGAGAACGTCAATGAACGAAGACCAGCTAGAGGCTAAGGAAGACGATTAGCCTCCTACTGTGCTTCAGACGTCGGACAAGTTTTATTGAATAAAAGAACGATCGCCTTGAAATTTTGCCATTCGTCCCCATATAAGGTTCTATCGGGTCCAATGCGTGACCTACACTCGGAGAAAAATTAGAAATGGCACAGGAAGTCCATGGTTTTCAGACTGAAGTGACGAAGCTCCTCAGTCTTCTCGCCAAGTCCCTTTATTCAAACAAGGAAGTTTTCCTTCGTGAACTCGTTTCCAACGCTTCTGACGCGGTGGACAAGTTGCGCTTTCTTTCGCTTACGAACTCTGAATTGACGGCTGACGATCCAATCTTCAGCATTCGTGTTCGTGCAGACGAAGAAGCTGGCACCCTCACCGTGATCGATAACGGTATTGGCATGACGCTCGCTGAAGCCAACGAACATCTCGGCACGATCGCTAAGTCCGGCACAGAAGCCTTTATGGCTAGCCTCACGGGCGAAGAAAAGAAGGACTCTCAGTTGATCGGCCAGTTCGGCGTGGGCTTTTACTCCGCCTTTATCGTGGCTGACCGCGTCACAGTGATTTCTCGTAAGGCTGGCGCTAAGCCTGAAGAAGCCGTTCAGTGGGAATCTGATGGCAACGGCACGTTCACCTCGGGTAACGTCACCCGCGAAGCTCGCGGTACCGAAATCATTCTTCACCTCAAGCCTGAAGAAAAGGAATTCTTGGGTCAGTGGCGCTTGCGTGATGCCATCACGAAGTATTCTGACCATATCTCGACGCCTGTTTTCCTTTGGGAAAAGAAGCCCGCCGAGGAAGAAAAGGCAGAACCGACCTTTGCTTGGGAACAGGTTAACGATGCTCGCGCCCTTTGGACCCTTCCACCGAAGGACGTGACTGAAGATCAGTACAAGGCTTTCTATCGTCATTTGACGCACGACTATAGCGACCCTTCCACGTGGACACATAACCGCGTGGAAGGCGAACTCGAATATACGTCTCTTCTCTACGTACCGAGTGAAGCCCCATGGGATCTCTATACCCGTGAAAAGCAACATGGTCTGAAGCTTTTCGTCCAGCGTGTGTTCATCATGGATGACGCCGAACAGTTCCTCCCGAACTATCTCCGCTTTATCCGTGGTCTCGTTGACACGGCCGATTTGCCGCTCAACGTCTCCCGTGAACTCTTGCAGGAGAGCCGCGTCACCCAGAAGTTAAAGCGTGCCTTGACAAAGCGTGCCTTGGATATGATTGCCAAGCTCGCTGACGATCAAGAAAAGTACGCCGCTTTCTGGAAGAATTTCGGTGCTGTCCTCAAGGAAGGCCCTGTTGAAGACTTCTCGAACCGTGAAGCTGTCTTGAAGCTCCTTCGCTTTGCTTCGACTAAGACGGGTACGCCTGAAGAAAACGTGAGCCTCACGGACTACGTTGCTCGCATGCCTGAAAAGCAGAAGCACATCTACTACCTCACCGCCGGCAATTTCGAAACGGCCATCAATTCGCCGTACCTCGAAACCTTCCGTCGTAAGGGTGTTGAAGTCCTTCTCATGACGCAGCGTATCGACGAATGGTTGATGCAGGGCATTAACGAATTCGACGGTCGTGAATTCATCCCAGTCACGGCTTCTGACTTGAAGCTTGGCGACCTTGCTGACAGCGAAGAAGAAAAGAAGCACGAAGAAACCGTTCGTGAATCCACGGGGCTTGTTGACCGTATCAAGAAGGCCTTGGGTGAACGCGTTGAAGGTGTTCGCGTTTCTTCACGCTTGGTCGATAGCCCGAGCTGTGTGGTCTGCGACAACGATAAGCGCTTGACGCCGCAGATGCGCCGAATGCTCGAAGCAGCCGGTCAGGAAGTCCCTGAAGACCGCGTCACACTCGAAATCAATCCGTCTCACCCGTTACTCGTCAAGGCTGCGGCTGAAAAAGACGACGCTCGCTTCGGCCAGTGGTGCGACCTTATGTTAGGTCAGGCTTCGCTTGCAGACCAGGGTTCCGTGAAGGATCCCGCTGCCTTTGTGAAGCTCATGAATGAATTGCTCTTGAAGTAATCAGGCTTACCTTGCATAAAAAAGGGTGGTCTTCGACAAAAGGCCACCTTTTTTTGTCTTTGGCACTCCCCCCAATCAACGTTCGAGTTTCCAGAGAGATTCGCTCTACTCAACCTCAGGATTTCGATGCAATTCATGTTCACTAACGAATATGTGTCAGTACTCGGTAGCGAACAAACCACACGTTAAAAGAACGAAAGCGGACTACGCAGGTTTTTAAGTAGCGCCAAAACACTCCACGCCGTCGAAACGCTCGAACGTGGGTTGGTGGCATCAAAACTCGACGCAAAGGTTAAGTCGGTGCGCATCGTGCCAGCTTTTAGCGTAATGCGATGCGTGTTTTCGGTGAGCCCTGGTTGACTGACAACACGAACCACCAAGTCGTCACACGCCGTCGCTAATGCCGTCGCAGCGGCCACGTTCACGTTCTTCGGAAAGCCTCTTACCGCGTCTTCGACAGACCCTTCAAAGGCAATTTCTTCTTCGGTGCTCGAAAGCGTTCGGTCGCCCAATCCTGACGCCCCTGCGAGGCTCTTAGGCGACTTCGTGCTTTCAATCGTCACTTCGTCGACGCCCATCAAAGCGGCCGTACGTAGCACATCAAATCCACCAATGGCGCCAGAGGCTACATGAATGCGTCGTCCTAAGGTGGTGGCCTTAGATACCATCATGTCTCGCCATATGGGGTCTGCAAAAGCGCCCGCTGAAACAACCACCAAGTCGCAGCCCGCCTCAAGCACAGCCGCGCCATAGGCTTTCGCGGCACCAATCCCAGCGATTTCAACCACCACGTCAGGCTGGTCAGCTAAGAGCACCTCTAAATCCGTTGTCGCTTTACAGTGCCCGACATTAGCCAAGGTTTGGGCATGTTGAAGAGTGCGCGCCATGACGCCCGTAAGCGTCCAATCGCCAGCTTTCGCGAGATGATTCACCAAAATCGTGCCCAAAGCACCAGACCCAATGATGGCCAAACGAGGCATCGTTGTCTCCTTAAAAATGCAAACTGAAACTCACAAAAGTCTAAACACTAGCGCCTAAAGTCGCCTCAAGGTTTATACGCAGTGTCCATCACCATAACGAAAAAGCCTCTCGAGATAGCGTTTAAACCTTCTTCGAGCGACTTTCCTTTATTGACTAAAGTCGCAACTGACCAGTCGTGCCATGACAAGCGAGGCAAGGCGTCATTGATGGAGGCGTCGCCGATTAATGCTTTTGATGAAATTCGCCTTATTCTATCGTTAAATTAATTTCAATAATGTTTACCAATATATAAAAGCTAAGTTAATCACTCTACTTTCTTCTTTAAGCGATACACTCTAGAGATTCTCCATACTCCGCCACGACAACAAAAGACAAAAGGACTTCAACAGACGTTCTAAAAATTTGACGAATGAGTCGTACTTCGTTAATATTCGTTCTAATAAATTCTAGAACATTCTTTCGCATCCTTTCATACTATGTATTCATCCACTTGGTGCGACTGAACAACGGTTTAATTACGGAGTTTTTCATGGAACGATTCATTCGTCCAATGGCCCCAGGTTGGTTTGCTGCCGTGATGGGTACCGCCGTCACGAGTTTGGCTTTTACGTTAATGGTCAAGGCAGCGCCATCTTTTGCGCTTGCTGGTCTTGCGGCTGATCTCTTTCACTATTTAGCCATTGTATTGATGGCAGTCCTTGGCGTGGCTGCGCTCATTCGTGTGGTACGTTATCCAGATGCTGTGCTCGCCACCATTCGTCACCCAGTCGAAGGGAGTTTTTATGTGACTTTCCCACTCGCCATGCTGGTGATGGCTGCCGAGTGGACTGTTTACGGCATGCCCACTGCCGCGATCGTCCCTTTGTGGTGGGTCGGTGCCCTTGGCACGTTGTTGGTGAGCTACATCGTGCTTTTTATTTTATTTATGACCGAAAAGTTGAAGCTCACGATGTTAACGCCTGCGCACTTTATTCCAGCGGTAGGGCTCGTGGTTATTCCAGTCGCTGGCGCCTCACTTGCGGGTGCTGCCACGGGCGTCCTTCGTGAAGTCTACTTTGGCATCAACATGATGGGCTTTGGCGCTGGGGTCTTTATGTATGTAGGCCTTTTGGCCTTGACGATGGCTCGACACTTTTTGGGTAGCCCCGTTGAAGGCAAGATGACGCCGACCTTGTGGGTGCACTTGGCACCGTTGAGCGTCATCCCGCTCTCGATGCTCGCACTTTTGCACACTACGGCTGACGAATCTATCGTTCGCTACGGCATGCTCGTTGCATCCGCCTTCTTGGGTGCTGCGCTTTGGTGGCTCGTTTTAGCAATCAGCATGACGGTTCGCAATTTGCGTCAGGGTAAGTTGCCGTTTGCCCTCTCGTGGTGGGCCTTTGTCTTCCCGATTGGCGCTTCGGCCGTGCTCTCCTTCCGCTTGGCTAGCATGCTAGAAGTCCAAATTCTGCCCTATATCGCCATCATGCTCACGTTAATGACGTTTGCCGTATGGGCTGCCGCTGCTGTCGGTACTGTAAAGAGCCTTGTGACAGGTTCTATCTTCGCCCAGCACACTAACCCTCAATTTCAAGGAAAAATTGATTAAAACATTACGAATTCCCCTGCCATCAATGATGGTTGAGCAGCCATGTCAAAATTCTCAAGCTTACAAACCCTTGGAAAGTGTGCAGCTAAAGTCGCGATCTGAATTCGATTGACTTCTCGCTGTAGAATTTCTGTCGTAAAGAAGAAGAATTCAAGTACCTCTCTAGGAGTCCTTTTGGCGTCCATAGCTGTCTCGGATAGGTGCTGTCATAGAGGTAGTAAGTTCATCATACTGATTCAAAGGGCGCTGCAAGGGGTTTTGTCGAAGGGGATAAATTGCATCAAAAGCCACTACGCTATTCTCTGAGGCTCTTTCAGAATTTTCAGTTGGACGGTATACCTGACTGACCTTATCCAACTCGATTGGCGATTCGCCTGGTGAGAATACCTTGATTGTTTCTTCTGAGATGAGAACTTGGACCTTCTTGCCGATGAGAGCATCTGGAACCCGGTATGAGGCATTATCGACGCGGATAAGGCCATAACTATCTACTACACGAAGTTCTTCTCGCCAAACCGCAATTCTTGGTTTGAGTGGCAGTAGCTTATGTCTCTCGAGGATGAATAGCTGTTTGGGCGTGACTTTACGATTCCAGAGATTCATCTCATGGTTATCTGACACAGTCAATGACCATCTGACAAGCCATTGGTTCAATTCTTGCAAATCATTGAATTGCTTACCCACCAACGCGTTCCATTTGACGTATTTCACGGCGGTCTCAACCGTTCCATTCTCGATCAAGGTTGGGAAATGTTCTTCTCCAAGCTTGATTGGACGGCGTTGAGACTGAGTGGACACGTGCATAAGGTGCCGCCTCGGAATACAAGTCGCACCTGCCCGATATGCGGCTGTGTTTCCAAAGACAATCGCAAGACGCAGGCATCGTTCGAATGCGTCTCCTGCGGACATCAGGGGAACGCGGACGTGGTAGCTGCGATCAACATTAAAGAGCGCGGACGAAGCTCGTTAGCCTGTGGGGAGTCTGAGAAGAATGCTCAGGCTCAAGTGAATTCGGGTCGGTCTAAAAAGCCGACGTCGAATCAGCACAGGAATCCACCGAAGTGATCAGCAGCCCAAGCTACTGACACAGTAGAGAATCTCCGCCATTCACGACGGAGAGATCGTCAAAGACGCCTTTTGCTTTTCAATAGTCATTGCTTCACGTTGCCTTTCTCGCATCAATGATCTTTCGAACTCTGCTACAGTGCCATCATGGACATCAAAAGCTTCGAAAGCTTTGACGTTTCACCAGTAGGATCTAGGACGATATGGATAGCTTGACCTTTTGTGGCTTCATGATGCTCGTTCGTCGGCCTATGCCATGCGACATAGTAGTACAGCGCTCAAAGCGGCTGGTGTCCCAGAGGCCCATTGAGGCCTAACACGAAAGTAAAAACAAAAAAGCACCGCCCGCATAGACAGTGCTTGATAGGTATCTTCGTTGGCGACGCGTTAAGCCGATTTGATCGCCTTGGCGATTTCTTCACTCATCACTTCCCAAGTGCGCGCCTTACGGGGTTGCCCACCAATACGGTAGCTTGCAAGCTTATACACGAGTTCAATCCCTTCGCGGTAACGGCAGTTGACCGTTACACGACGGCCAGCAAAATAGTCTTCGTCTGACATTTGGCGCATGGCATAGAAAAGCTCTGCGCGAGCAGCAAGGCTCGAACTAAACTTCCCTTGAAACTTGCGTTCGGGATTAATCACAATTTCATCATCTTTAGCCATGGCGTCCTTCCAAAAAAAAAGCTAGCCCTAAGTATGGCACAAGCCAGGCGCATTCGGTCGTGAGACCGGGCAAACCTGGCTTGCGTAAATGGTTGGTTTAGACCAACAGCTTATTTGTGCTGAGAGGCTTCATAAGCATCAAGTTTCGTTTCGAAGTCGTCGAGCGTATTACCCACCACCTTATGAAGCGCGATCAAAGCGATCAAGTTGGGGATGGCCATCAAGGCATTGAACATGTCGGCCAAAGCCCAAACAAGGTCCACCTTGAGCGTCGCACCCAAGACAATGAAGCCACAGACGAGCAAGCGATAGCCCATCACACCGCGCCCCTTAAAGAGGAAGCGGACGTTCTGTTCACCGAAGAAGTACCATCCGATGATAGTCGAGAACGCAAAGAAGAACAGACACACGGCCACGAAGCTCATACCGACATTACCCAAACCCACCGTGTAGGCCTGCTGCGTCAAGGCAATACCCGTGGTCTTGAAGTCGAGCACACCCGTCACGAGAATCACGATACCCGTAAAGGTCACGATCACCACCGTCGTAAAAACACCGAACATGGCCACGAGACCCTGTTCAGCCGGGTGTTCCACACGAGCCACAGCGTGGGCATGCGGAGTCGAACCCATACCGGCTTCGTTCGAAAAGAGACCGCGAGCAACACCGAACTGCATGGCCTTAGCAACCGTCAAACCCAAGGCACCACCCATCACGGATTCCGGATCAAAAGCAGCCAGGAAGATGAGCTTAAAGGCAGGTATGACTTCACCAAGGTGGGTACCGATCACATAGCAACCACCAATCAAATAGACGGCTGCCATAAAGGGAACGATCTTTTCAGTGACGCTTGCAATGCGACCCACGCCACCAAAGAAGACCACCCCCGCGAGCAAGGCACAGATACCGCCCGTCACGAAGGCTGGCATGCTAAAGGCCGTCTGCATAGCGTTAGCGATCGAGTTGGATTGAACCATGTTGCCGATGCAGCCGAGCGCTATGATGATCGCGACCGAGAAGAAGACCGCTAACGGACGCCACTTTTCACCCATACCGAGCGTGATGTAGTAAGCAGGACCACCGACCGTATGACCATGGCTATCCTTTGTACGATAAGTCTGTGCGAGCACAGCTTCAGCAAAGATCGTAGCCATCCCAAAGAAGGCGGCAACCCAAAGCCAAAAGAGCGCACCAGCCCCCCCAGCAACCAAAGCCGTAGCGGTACCCGCAACGTTACCTGTACCGACCTGCGCAGCCACCGCCGTGGCCAAAGCCTGGAAAGAGCTCATCCCAGATTTGTCGGCACGCTTACCAAAGAGCGAAGCGCCACCTAAAAGGAAGCGAGCCGCTAAACCAAATTTGCGAATCTGAACGAAACGCAACTTGAACGTATAGAAAATCCCGGTTCCGCACAAAAGCGGAATCAAGAAGAAGACGCCCCACAGCACACTGTTAACGTCATTTACGAGTTGATTTAAAAATTCCATTTTGTTGTCTTAAAGTCAATGGATTAATAAAGGACACGCCGGTTTATGTTCGCTCAGCGTGCGGCCTTTGTTATCGGCCTACGATTTATAGTTATAGTTATTTTGGACTTGCCTTCGTCACAAACAACAAAACACGACGAAGGCAAAGAATTTTTCTAGTTTACGACAAGAACATCATCTTCTTCATGAAGGCAATACCGGCCGGAATCACGACTTCATCATTCCAACAAAAGTGGGGTGAGTGAAGTTCAGCCGTCGTGCCAACACCTAAGAAGAAAAAGACACCTGGCACGCGACGTTGATAAAACGAAAAGTCTTCAGCGGCTAATACTGGTTCTTCAAGAACGCCCACTCGGCTCTCACCCAAGTCCGCCTGAACCCTTTCAAAAAGAGCTTCATGATTCCAGACGGCTGGATAACCCGTGCTATAAGTAACATCAAGCGAACAACCTGTTGCCTCAGCGACCATCTTAGCGTTGGCCGAGAGCGTTTCGCGAATGGTTTGCGCCGTTTCTTCTTCGTAGGTACGTAACGTGCCTTCGACGCGGGCTTCACCCGCCACAGCATTACGGACAGTACCCGAATCCATACGACCAAACTGCAAAGTACGACGCACGTTCGCGGGCAGTCCTTCGACATAGTCATAAGCCGCCAGGATCCAAGCCAAAGCCGCACGCAAGGCATCATGTCCTTCAGCAGCACGCGAGACATGGACGCTCTTACCAGCCACCGTCAACGTGACTTCATTGGATCGCGCCATCAAGGGGCCTGGACGAGACCAAACGGTGCCCTCTGGGAGATTCGGCCAAAGATGTAAGCCGAAGATACGCGTGACGCCATATTTTTCAAAAATACCGGCATTCACCAGACGTTCTGCACCACCTGTCGTCTCTTCGGCAGGCTGAAAGACAAAAAGGACATTACGCGGCAGTTGAACACCTTCTTTTAAGAGACGTGCTGTTTCAGCAGCAAGTCCTAAAGCAATCGCCGTATGGCCATCATGACCACAGGCGTGCATGCGACCGGGTTTGCCCGACGCAAAAAAGAGCCCTGTACACTCAGTAACAGGCAAGGCGTCCATATCCGCACGAAAAGCGACCGTTTCTTTCGCACCCACGTCAAAGTACGCACAGACGCTACCCTTGATCGGGTGCGTGAGTGCTGCGCCGAGTGGTTCGAGCGCACGCGTGACATAAGCCAGCGTCTCTGGTAACTCATCATCCAATTCAGGAATCTGATGAAGCGCTCGACGGTGCATAATGGCATCGCTAGTCATAGGGATAGAAATCCTTTTTGTTCTTGTTGGATCGATGCTCGTCATTTGACGAGTCATGTTTATTATTAGCTTGACAACGTTCTAGCGTTACAAAACTTATCATGTGAAATGATTTATAGCACAGCGATTTACTTGTCGGGGTAGAAAAATCACTAAAAACACGCTATCTAAGGTGTTGAGATTACGCTCTCTTACTTAGATCACTTGCGATAATCGCCCTTCAGTGCATTTAGTCCCACAAAAAACGCTCGCTTCATGGTAAGTTTAAAAACTAGTAGATAGAGGCGCGGGTGCGAAGACCTCTGGGAAGCTGGCGAGCGATGATCCAGAATGAGGCAAATCCGCCGAATTGTTAAGACGGGCACGGCTTAACAATGGGTCGTCGGAAAAAATCCGACGGACTGTCCGTTCATCTTAGAACGGTTGCGCTATCAGCCCTCAGACTTCGGTGCACTCTAACAGCACCCTTTCCTGTCGGCAGAGGCGTCAACTCTACCGACTTTTTTTATTGATTGAAAAAGTTCTGAGGGGACCTTTCATGAAGTTCGACCACGTTTGCGGCTCCATCGTCGCCATGATCACGCCGTTTCACGCTGACGGCAGTGTGAATTTTGAAGCCTTAACAGCGCTCATTGAACGCCAGATTGCCGGTGGCACCGATGCCATTTTGACGCTCGGCACGACGGGTGAATATTCCACCATGACTCACGAAGAAGACGCCGCCGTTGTGCGTCACACGATTGACACGGTCGCTGGTCGCGTGCCTGTGATCGTAGGCTCAGGTTCCAACTGCACAGCCACCCAGATCGAAATGAGTCGTCGCTACGAAGCTATGGGCGCGGACGCCCTGTTGATCATTGCCCCGTATTACAACAAGGCCAATGCCGAAGGTATGTATCGTCACTTTGCTGATACGGCTGATGCGGTGAGTGTTCCTTGCATTCTTTATAACGTGCCAGGTCGTACGGGCTGCTCGATTCCAGTCTCGGTAGTTGAACGCTTGGCTAAACATCCCAACATCTGCGGTATTAAGGAAGCTTCAGGTAACATGAGTTACGCTATGGAAGTCGCACGCTTTTTGAGTCCCGACTTCCAGATGTGGTCTGGCAATGACGACATCACCCTTCCGATCATGGCTGTGGGTGGCTCTGGCGTGATTTCTGTCTACGCGAACGTCGATCCTGCCTCTTGCCACAAAATGTGCGCAGACTGGCTCACTGGTCGTCACGACGAAGCACGCGCCGAACAGTTGAACCGCCTCAACCTTATGAACCGTTTATTTATTGAAGTGAACCCCATCCCAGTCAAGACCGCCCTCAATATGATGGGCTTGAACGCGGGTCCGATGCGTTTGCCGCTTTGCGACATGGCGCCTGAAAATGCCGCGATTTTGCGTGCCGAGCTGGTGAACGCTGGGTTGATTTCGGAGTAAGCAAAAAAATGAAAATCCTTTTGATTGGCACTGGCCGCATGGGTCAGCTCATCAAAGAAGTGGCCGCCGAAGCGGGTGACACGATCGTTGCCTCTTATGACGCCAACAATATTGACGCCCTTGCGTCGGCCAACCATGACGCTGACGTCGTGATTGACTTTTCGAGTCCAGCCGCGCTTACGCACGTCGTTGACTACGTGCGTCGCACGGGCACAGCCCTCTTATCTGGCACAACGGGGTTTACCCCACAAGACAAGGCTACACTTGAAGACTTGCGTGACGTTGCTCCTATCTTATGGAGCGCTAACTATTCGCTTGGCATTGCCGTGCTCGCTAAGGCTCTTCGTTTGGTGACAGGTGCGCTACGCCCTGATTTTGATATTGAAGTCACTGAAACGCACCATAACCGTAAGGTCGATGCGCCAAGTGGCACCGCCAAGCTCCTTGTTGACGCTTTAGACCCTAAGCATGACTTGACCCCTGTCTACGGTCGTGAAGGTCAGTGCGGCGCTCGTACCCCTAACGAAATCGGCATTCATGCCTTGCGTGGCGGTACGGTCGCAGGCACCCACACAGTGCACTACTTTGGACCTGACGAAGAGCTCGAATTCACGCATCGTGCCACGAGTCGTCGTATTTTTGTCAACGGCGCCCATAAAGCTGCCCGTGCACTTTATCAGCGCGCACCTGGCCTTTATACGCTCGACGACATTCTCTTTTCGTAACTCATTCTGCTAACTAAAAAACACATTCATCATGAACGCTCAAGAAATCATCGACTACATTGCAACCGCCCCTAAGAAGACGCCCGTCAAGGTTTATGTGAACCTCACGGAACCCGTGGACTTTAAAGTCCACGGGGCTAAGGTGTTCGGTGAAGGCTTAAGCCTCACGATTTTTGGCAACTGGGCTGACCTTGAGCCTGTCATTGCTGCCAACGCAAGCTGTATCACGGACATCGTGATCGAAAACGATCGTCGTAATTCTGGCGTGCCGCTCCTTGATACGAAGAACATTCGTGCCCGTATTGAGCCGGGTGCCATCATTCGTGAAAAGGTTGAAATTGGTGAAGGAGCCGTCATCATGATGGGCGCCGTTATCAATATCGGTGCCGTTATTGGCGAAGGCACGATGATTGACATGGGCGCTGTGTTGGGTGGCCGTGCAATTGTCGGTAACCGTTGCCATATTGGTGCGGGCACCGTGCTCGCTGGGGTTGTCGAACCCGCCTCTGCGACGCCCGTCATTATCGAAGATGACGTCATGATTGGCGCCAACGCCGTCGTAATCGAAGGCGTGCGTGTCGGCAAGGGTGCCGTCATTGGTGCAGGTGCCGTTGTAATCTCCGACGTCCCTGCTGGCGCTGTGGTCGTTGGTAACCCGGGTCACATCATCAAGATGAAGGACGAAAAGACCGCTTCTAAGACTGCTTTGGTCGACGCCTTGCGTAACCTCGATTAAAGATCGGTTTAGCGTGATTTCGAACGGGCAAACCATCAACGGTTGCCCGTTTTTCATATCTTTAATGTAGAATAGTTCTCATTATCTTAAACTACCCTCACCTCTAACTGATGATCAAAACAGAACTTGAAGTCACAGGCATGGCTTGTGAAATGTGTGAAGCCCATATGGTCGAAACGATTCGCGATGCGTTTCCTGACACCCACTTTAAGACCCTTCGTGCCTCACACCGCAAAAACTTGGTCGAGATGGTCACAGACCATCCGCTTGACGAACGCGTCCTTAAAAAAGCCATTCACGAAACGGGTTACAAAACTGGGACCTGTACCGTGAGCGAAGCTAAACCGAGTTTTTGGGCGACGCTTTTTAGTTCCCGCTAAAAAGCAACTGCGTCAAAACATCAGATCACGCTCTTGGAGAGTGCAATCTATCAATCAGAGTTTCAAAATTGGTAAAATTTCAGGCAAACTTTGAGAGTTGTAATAAAGATTTTCGATAGGCATAGCTTTAAATAGCGTCCCATATAATAGTTCTATCCTTTTTTCTACTACGGAAATCAAAAACCATGAATAAGACCAAGCTCGTCCTTCTCACCGCCGCTACGTTGCTCGCCGTCACCTCCGGTGCTGAAGCCGCCAAGGTCAAACGTTCCAAGCCGTCTTTCTCTCGTCCAGCGCCGACGCAAATGCAGCGTGCTTCTACGCCCGCTCCCGTGACGAATCCGGTTCCAGGCCGTCCGGCAGCCGCCCAGGCTGCTAAGCCCACCACCCAGACGACCCCGGCTCAGAATGCCGCTCCGACGCAAAACGCAGCTCCGACCCAGAATGCTACGCCAGCTCAGAACGCCGCCCCTGCGAACCAGATGCCGCCGCAGGCCGCCGCACAGCAGCAGAACACTGGTGGTGGTTTCGTTTCTAACATGATGGGGGCCGCTGTGGGTGCCGTCGCTGGTTCCGCGATTGGTAATGCTTTGTTTGGCGATAAGCCGGCTGAAGCCACCCAGTCCGAAGCCGTCAACGTTGACGCTCAACCGGCTGACGCTAACCAGGCTCAGTCCGCCGCACAGGCTCAGCAGCCTGCTGCTGCCCAGTAAAAAAAGACTATCTTCCATCTAGCCTTTTTCTCGCCCGTGTTTCTGCATAAGCACGGGCGTTTCTATTGGTGCTTCTTGTACAATACGGTGATTAATTTTTTCGACCTCGACATGCTTTCACCGTTTTCTTGCCCTACCCTCGAAGGCTCAGTGGGTCCCGTGTCTCTCACGGACCCTATCTTTATTTCTGACCTTCACTTAAGTCACACCGAACCTGATACGCTCCATGCGTTTTTGCGGTTTCTTGAGTCTGACGCTGATCACCACCGTGAACTCTTGATTTTGGGTGACTTCTTCGACTATTGGATTGGTGACGACGCGTCTTTTACGATGCAGGTCGTGGTCGATGCGTTGCGTCATCATGCAAAGACCCATGCGCTTTACATCATGCACGGCAATCGTGACTTCATGATGGGTGAGCGCTTTGCTAAAGAGATTGGTGCCACCTTACTTAAAGACACGATAGTCGCTAAAGTGGGACAACAAACGCTACTCCTTTCGCATGGCGACGCCTGGTGTACGCGTGACCATGATTATCAAGCCGTTCGTCGTCGTGTGCGTAGCATTTGGTGGCAATGGCTCGTCATGCGACTCCCCTTAACAATGCGCCTCTCAATTGCCGAAAATGCGCGCGCCAAGAGTTTGAGTCGAAAATCCACCAAGGCAGCTTATCTCACGGACGTCACGCCTGACGTTGTCTTAGAGGCGGCCACTAAAGCGAAAGCCACACTCATTATTCATGGTCATACCCATCGCCCGACCGTTGAAGCCATGACTGATACTGTGACCCGTATCGTGTTACCTGACTGGCACTTTGTGGGCGATAAGCCAAAGCGTGGCGGCTATGTGTGTCTTGACGGTGCTACGCCTAAACTCGTCACTTTCACTGAAAGGCACGATTAAGTTGCCTTCACCCGAACGTCAGCAAGGGCCACTGAGTTCTCATTCATCTTAAAATAGCAATTGTTGATCTATTTTTGGTTTGGGTATTGAGAATGATCAAGAAGCCACAAATTGAAATCACCGAACGAGAAGTCAAAGAACTGAACGAAACATTCGGCTTTCACTTTTCGCGTGAAGAGTGGCTAGTCAAACTCACTAATGAACCTTCTTATGAGTCATTAGTTCGTGCCTACTATCAATAGCACGTCTCTGACCTCATGGATCGCATTCCTGATGGCTACCCGTTCTGCCGAATTTATCGGACGCGCAGCCCCCAATCCACCCATTCTTCAAGGTGATCTTGAAAACGAAGCCCGCCATCGTGCAGTGCTATTTCTGATTCAAACGATTCGTCACATCCAAGAAGACATCGAAGCGCTTCATGAACGTGAAACCATTTTGAGCGCTCTTTGCCTAACGGCCAACCAAGCAACGCCCCATTCATGCGCCGCGTCATTTAACCTGGTACCACCGCCTCGAAGCAATGGTCATTGAAGGCCACATGGCGTTACGCGACTATCTCCTTAAAACCTGGCCCACCTATCGTGGTGAACCCATCATTCAGTCCCTTTTTGACGACTGGCGGCTCTCAGACTCCGCAATAGGTATCACGAACGAAAACTCTACACTCAACTAAAACGACATCAATCGCCGCAAGTGTTGTTTCTTAATTACACGTTTTTGAGCAATTGCACACGGCTTTAGAGACTCATGCGATAATGCTCGAAAGTCGGTATCTTCCCCTCATGAGATATCCTTTTGCAATCGAACAACTATCAGTCATCGAGTTTAAACTCGTACAAAAGCGACAGTTCGAGACCAAACCTCAAACTTATCAACGTTTCAACGCGCTACGAAATTACACAATCAAGCAATGAACAACATCGCAGAAAAACTCTTTGATGAAGCAAAAGCTCGTCTTCGCCGCATTGAAGCCGTGCATGGCATTCGTATCCTTTATGCTTGCGAAGCAGGTAGCCGTAGCTGGGGCTTTCCCTCACCCTCGTCTGACTACGATATTCGATTCATTTACGTCTCGCCCTTAAAGTCGTACTTACGCTTAACCCCCATGCCAGACAGTATCACCTTGCCCCAAGACGAACTTTGGGACATTCAGGGATGGGATCTGCGCAAATGCCTACACCTACTCAAAAAAGGCAACGTCTCGGTGGTGCAGTGGCTCTATAGCCCGATCGTTTATCGCAACCACCCGCTCTTTTTAGCTGAACTGCGCAAGCTTCTTGACCATGGGTCACCCCTACCCCGTCTTTATTGGGCATATCGTTCGATGGCACAGGCACACATCACGAACTACCTCATGGGGCACGAGACGATCGCCTACAAGCGATTCCTCTACATTATTCAAGGTCTTTTAGCGATGAATTGGGTCGCCGAACGCCGTACCATGCCGCCCGTTGTCTTTGAACAGTTGGTCGAAGGCATGGTCACTGACGAAAACTTACGAGCCGAAATTGAGACCTTGCTCAACATTCAACGACGCGATGGTCACGAAGGCGAAGTGGGACCCAAGCAGCTTTACCCGGCGATGCTCGCTTTTATTGAACAGACGCTTCTTGAAACGCAGCCGCCGATGGATGAAAAAACGGAAGTCCCGTCCGACATCTTGGACGACTTCTTTATTAAGTGGCTTGGCGTTCCTGGCCTTTAACCGTAACTTTGGAGAGCGTTTCCTATGGCACGCAACACTTCCGCTCTAGATGAAGCCATTACGATTATTGAGATTCTCCAGCGAATCCCCAAACATCGTAAGGTCACCTTGTCCGAGATTCAAGAAGGACTTGCCGCCTCTGGTATTGAATTACGGACCCGTACGCTTCAACGCTACCTGAAAGCCATTACTGAGACGCCGGCTCTAGGGATCGAGTGCGACCAACGTGCGCGTCCCTATGGATATAAGCAAGGTGTCAACGGAATGGCCACGCTCTCGCACCAAGTTTCGGTACACGAATGTTTGCTCCTACGTTTAGCGCAAGAACATATGCGCTTTATGATTCCGAACCAGCTCTCCAAGTCGCTCTCGCCTCTTTTTGACGTTGCACAGCAGAAGTTCCACGAAGACTCCAACAAAAAAGCTGAAAAAGCCTGGCTTAAAAAAGTAGCCGTGGTTGGTAACACCCTGCCCATGCAGCCGCCCAAATACCGTACGCACGTCTTTGACAATGTGAGTGAAGCACTCTTTCGTGAAGTTAAACTCGAAATCGAATATGAAAACGGTCAAGGACACAGCTCCAAGAGTCTCGTGACCCCCTTAGGTCTCGTACAACAAGACGTTCGCCTCTATTTGGTCTGTACCTTCGATGGCTATCAAGACGTTCGTCACTTAGCACTTCATCGCATCAAGAAAGCTACGGTCACCGAATGGATCGGACAGCGCCCGCGTGCCTTTAGTTTGGACGAGTACATCACCTCTCGTCAGTTTAATTACACCAATGGCGAGACTCGCAAAGTGTTGCTCACTTTCAAGTTTGACAATTCTGTCACGGCACGCCAATTGTCTGAAACGCCCTTTAACCAAACGCAGAAGATTGAACCCTTGGATAACGGCCTCTTTGCCTTTAGCGTTGAGCTGGACGATTCGCCTTTGATTGATGGTTGGCTCGCTGTACTGAAGCACTACACCACGATCACGGATCTCGTCAAAGCACCCATTGACTAAAACAAGGAGATGGCCGTGAAACGATTGATCACGTTATGTTTTTTAGCTGTCATCTTCTTTTTAGGCTTAGGGCTACAAAGCGCTCAAGCGGTCGAATTTACGGAACCTGGTCACGTTTATGATGCGCAAGGACGCTATCAAGGGCGCATGGAAGCCAATGGCCGCATGTATGACGATCGTGGGCACTACCTTGGTCGTCAAGACGCAAACGGTCGACGCTATGATGACCGTGGTCGCTATGTAGGCCGAGAAGACGAAAATGGCCATCACTTTGACGAGCGAGGTCGTTATATTGGTCGTACCGACAAGAATGGTCGTTCATACGACAATATGGGTCGCTACCTTGGTCGTGAAGACGAAAACGGTCGGCGCTACGATGCACGCGGCCACTATCAAGGTCAAACTCGTTAAGCAGAGTACAATTGCTGCTCTCTTCCCAATCTAACGATTGGAAGGGATTCTAAGGGTCCGTAACCCCCATTCAACTTCTCTTTTGAGGCGTGTAGCGGAAGTTGCACGCCATATTTCTGTTTTTGTTTTTCGACATCACCATCCATGTCCAAGCCTTACACTGCAACGCTCCCATGTCCGCACTGTCATCAGCTGTTTGAAACCACTGTAGAACGCGAAATTGACGCACTACGCGAAGGCGATCGTCTTCGTCTGATTCTTGATGGCACTTATGGTGAAACGACGTGTCCGCATTGCGGGACAGCTTTCTATGCCGACACACCGTTGACGGTGATTGATACCGAACACCACACCACCATTGAATTGACTGCCACCACCGATCCGATCGTGGTGCAGCGTACGGTCGAAGCGTTGCTCACTAAGATGAAAGACGCTGAGTCCACTGCAAACCATCAATATCGCCTCGTCATGCACTTTGATGACCTACGCGAAAAGCTCATCATACTGAAGTCTGGGCTTGACGATCGTGTGGTGGAAATAATGAAGTTTGCCGCAGCTAAGAAGCGCCGTGAATTAAAGCCTAACGAAGGCTTTGAGCGTGTGATGTTCTATCGTCGTGCCGGTGAAGGTTATTTTGTTTTCTTGGATCGCAGTAGTCATACCGTGGCTGAAGTGTCTTTCAAGCGCGCGACCTATCTAGCCGTCAAGGCTCGCATGACGCTCACGGGGAGTCCATTGCTCGTGAATGGCGCATGGGTTCTGCAATACCTCGAAAAGCACGCTTGGCCAATGGATTAACTTAGACTGTAACAATAAAATTAGGGACGCTAGATTTTATCACTTAAAGTGATTTCTCAACTTCTCTGACAGCGAAATCCGAGCAAATTTTATCTCGGGTTTCGCTACAATGGTTACACCTAATAGGTTGGCTTTAAAAGTTTGCGAAAAATGAGTGAAAAACCCGATTTTGTGAAGTTTTTCCCACGTCCGAAAAACACCGAAATCAAATGCATTCAGAACAAGTGGTATTTGTATGAGCGCTTTAGCAAATACGATCCTGTTAAGAAGTGAAGCCAAAAGGTTTCAGGCAGCTGTTTAGGACGAATAACCGAGAATGGGCTAGTGCCAACCAAACGTCGCTTGGTAGATGTTGATTCGCTATTGAAACCAGCTGAGGAGAATTTTTGTGATCGAATTTCTGATGTTGTAGATGTAGGGGGGGCCGCTGTTTTTATGGGAGCGAACAACGGAGATGAGAGATCGTCTCAAAAAATACTTCCCTGATCTCTAGGAAAAAATCTATGTGACCACTCTTCTTAGAACTTTGAAAGCTCCACGCTTTAGACGATTGCAAGTCCATTATGAAACAAGCTTCTTGGCACACATGTTTCCGAACATGGGATTTGCCGCACTGAATACATCAGAGTTTTTGCAAACACTAGGCCGGAGACGAGCAGCGATTTCGAATTTCATGCAAGAAGACGTTTCGCGTAAAGATGTTTTTATTCTGTTTGATGGACACAGACTCATTACGTCATCTAAGACCATGGAGCTAGCGGAGTTGGGCTATGATTCCAAGCGACGATATATGCCCCAAATCAACTTGCTGTATGTCTACAGCATGGGGAACGATGACACCTCTCCTGTCTACTACAAACAGTATCTTGGAAGTAGCCCTGACGTCACTGCCTTTCCTGATCTATTGAAGGAATGCGGGATTTCCACTCAAGACTACACCATCATCGCTGGCAAGGGATTCGCCTCTGAGGAAGACTTTGAGCTACTCACGCAGCAAAAACTTAATTACGTGGTTCCAATCAAACGAAGACGCCGAACCGTTGCTGAAAGCCTTCCTATGCGAACGACGGAATATACCGATGTATTTTCTTATAACGGCAGAGCAATACAAGCTTTCAAAATCGAACAAGACGAGTTCAATCTTTTCGTTTATTACGATGCTCAGCTTTATGCCAACGAGTTAGCTGATGCAGTTGATCGAGCCAATAAGCGTAATGAAACTCTAGACAAGATAGTTCAGGCTGAAAAGGCGCGTCGAGCAAAAGGTAAGGGACGATTAAGTGATGAAGAGTTCGCTACGCTGCAACCGCAGGAGTTGCGAGAAATCCTGTCCAACTCACCTGAAATGGGGACGGTGACCTTGCAAACTAACCGAATCGATTTGAATAGCCAACAAGTCTATCAGGCCTATAAACAACGGCAGAACATCGAGCAATTCTTCAGAACGTACAGTGAAGGCATGGGTTATGACGCCTCCTACCTGAGGAGCCAAGTTAGCCAAGAAGCATGGCTTTTCTTGAATCACTTGTCTGCATTGATCGCCATGGAATGTATAGCCGACATTGCTCGATTGGGGGAGGATAAGAACATTTCCTTTGAAGACTTGCGTCAAACTTTAGGCAAAATAATGGCCACCAAAATTGACGACCACTGGAGAATTGCACCATTGAAAAAATCGGTCAATGCCTTAATGACAAAACTCGATTTTTCCTTGAGCAAGGTGGACTTAACCACCTTGCTACCCAAGGACAGTACAACGTAAAATAGCGTACCTAAAATTTAGCGGATCGCTCGTCGCTAGGCAGGCCGTGAAAGCTAGCTTTCACGGCTACGCAGCGATTATGCGATCCGAAGCGCGTCAAGCTGCTTTCGGCCAATGAACGGCCTGCTCCCCGCCATTGTGGGTTCCCTCCATTAACTGCCCTTCCGGGCTTGAGCCGATCAGCCGTGATGGTCTGTCGGGATTAAGGAATTGGAAGCCATACATTTGGAACTGGCGAACGACACCGCTAATCCTGCGATTGGGATTGCGCTCGCGAGCCTGGAGAAGCACCAAACGACAATGGTCTTGGATTCAACCGTCGTAACCCTTGAAGCGGCTCTCAGGCGTCACATTGTTGATGCCAAAGT
>JAHHRH010000024.1 GCA_020025915.1 Sutterella sp. | reverse complement strand
ACACCACCAGATTTATCGAGGAGACGCTCAAGTTACGAGTAAATCGTAGCAAGAGTGGCGTCAACAATAACTGCTTCCGTCGACTCGGTCTATATAGCCTACAATTACGGTATTGATCCGAGTTACTGTTACAATTTAGAAACCGCCGGATGTCGAACGGCACGTCCGAAAGCCTACTTAACTGGTAGATTGCTGTGTGGGAGGGGGGGAACCCTCTCCCCGATCATGAAAAAGGCAAGCTTTGAATTGTTAGAGTTTTCTTACTCCAACAAATACAATACTCGATACATCCGCTAAATAAATCTCTTTGGTCCCCTTTAGCGTGATGCAAACCTTGCCATCTGGTGAAAGAACGCCCGGCGTGATATAGGCTTGGTTACCATTCCATAGAACTTCTATACGAACTTTCGAGATCGATACAGCTGAACAGCCTGTTGGCAATGTTAATTCAGTTGGTCTTTGTGTTTGAACGGGAGCATTCCCGAGCTTTATTTCTGAACGGTTCGAGTTGTCAACATGATCCTCGTGAGGTGTGCCGAGTTTTAAGGCGTCAGTGGTCGTGTCAATGGTCGCTAACGCGCTTGTGTCGGTCGTAATAGGGAGCACTAGATGAGATTTTTCACTCTGCTTAATAAAAGCATTAACCTGTGCTCTCGTGATGACGAAAGCGGATTCGCTGTTGCTTGCTGCATGAGCGTCAGACCACGCTTTTATTTGTGCACGCACAGCATTCGGATTTTCTGTAAAGTGCTTTTGAAGTTTACGAACGGCTAACGGGTCTGCGAAGTGCTGATTTTTAACGAGCACTTCTAATTCTTCTGGCAAAGTATGGATGGTATTTAAGACGCTGATGTATGACTCTTTTTTACCTAATTGAGCCGCAATCTCTCTAATTGTTAAGCCTTTGGAGACGAGGAGGGCAATGCAATTTGATAAGTCCCAAAGCGTCATGTCTTCGCGTTGGATGTTTTCACTCAGCTGCCGAATTAAACGCTTCGGGTCATTGGCTTCTGGCTTAGTGACGATGCAGTCAAGCGTCAAGAGCTTGGCTAGTTGCGCAGCACGCCAACGGCGTTCTCCTTGTTCAATGACATATCGACCAGCACCATCTGGAGTCACGATGATCGGTTGTTGTTGTCCAATTGCCTTCATGTTGACAGCTAGTTCTTCGATACGTTCAAAGACCGTTCGGGGCTGCGCTTTGCTATAGATACGATCGATCGGTAGTGTTTGGAAGGTTTTGGTGGTATCAGACTTCTCTTTCACGATTTTGCCGATCAACGACAAATTAGCCAAACTTTGTTTTGAGAGTTTTGTATTTACCATTGCGAACCTTGGAAATTAATGAAGTCTTTGTGTTCAAGTTTAAGAGACATTCTTTTTGATTGCACAGTCAAGAGTGATAATGTGCTTTGACAACTAGTTCGAGAGTCGGTGAAGGATCTCATCAAACAATGCCTTGAGCTCTTGGGTAGCCCGGTGACCATTTCGGACTTCATGAATAGGTGCACCGCGTGATGCCATGTCAATTGGCGATCTTGCTTGCACTTTGTTTTCGAATATGAGGTCTGGAAGTGCGTTTGTTACCGCGTCAAGGGCATCACGTTGTGTTGCGTTGTCTCGATACTCGTTAATCGCAATTCCGAGAATTTTTAAATCTGGATTGAAGTTGTTTTGAATTTCCATCAATGTCTTCAAAAGACTACTCAGTCCATCCACAGCATACCCTGAGAGCTTGATCGGGCAGACAACATAACCAGCAACACCTAATGAGCCAACAAGACGACGACCTAAGGACGGCGGACAATCAATGATGGCGTAGTCGTAATTCGGAAGAATGGGGGCAAGCCACTTTTGCGGATAAGCCACTTGCTCGATCGGTAGCGCTTCAACGTCATAGCCAGCCGGATCTTCGTTTGAACCGATCAAATCAATGCCGCGTGGTGTTTTTTGGATATTTAGTTCAGGAAGGTCGGTTTCGAATAGCTGATCAGATGTCGTCGCTTCGTACGAAGTGCTTTCCAAGAGTGTACTAGAAGCATTTCCTTGAGCGTCCATGTCAATGAAAAGGACTCTCTTACCTTGAACAGTGGTCAGGTAGTAAGCCAGTTGTGTGGAGAGCGTCGTTTTTCCGACGCCGCCTTTTTGGTTGGCAAATGCGATGACTTTACACATCAGAGTGTCCTTTGTTTTGTGATCCAAGTTGTACATGTCACGTCCATGACGATATGAGACTTTCATCATGGATGTAGAAAACTATACACAATTCGCACTTAGTTCATGTCTTGTTTTTTGCGATTAACGAGTCTCACATAGCACCTATGAGCGTGAGTGAACGTGGATTAACGTACGGTTTGGCGAAGTGCAGATTCGAGCGGTGTTTAATCCGGATTAAGTTGTGAAAAAAAGACAGAGCTTCCTCCTCTGTACAAGAAAGACTGCGAGGTAAGTTAAGAAATCTGCGATCACTTAGAACGCAACGTGGCGAAAACTCTAATGATAGTGTTCAGGGTGCGTGTGATTCTCTAAGCTCTGGATCATTAGCCGTCATTAAGGTACTGAAATGGACTTCTCATACTTCCTGAGGAAGTAACGAGCTCCGACGTTATACGAAGCAGAGAAGTTGCACGAATAACGCTTCCCTGTCTTGAACGTACACATACTGCAGTTATCTGTGACACAAGTACCGTCAAAGGCAAGCTTCGACGTGTTCCAAGCAATGACGCGCGGAACCACGTTTTCGTTCCGAAAGATCAAAGTGTTCCATGACGATGACATTATGAATTGTTTCGGTGCAAGTAACAGATCTGATCAAGTTGACGTTCTCTCCGTCGTGAACGGCGAAGATTCTCTACTGTGTCAGTAACTTGCGCTACTGATTACTTCAGTAGATTCCTGCTGCTGATTTGGCGTCGATTTTAGACCGACCCGAATTCACTTGAGCTTGAGCATTCTTCCTAGACTCCCCACAGGCTAACGAGTTTCGTCAGCGCTCTTTAAGGGTGATCGCAGCTACCACGTCCGCGTTCCCCTGATGTCCGCAGGAGACGCATTCGAACGATGCCTGCGTCTTGCGATTGTCTTTGGAAACACAGCCGCATATCGGGCAGGTGCGACTAGTATTCCGGGGCGGCACCTTATGCACGTGTCCGCCCAGTCTCAACGCCTTCCAATCAAGCTTGGAGAAAAACATTCCCCAACCTTGATCGAGAATGGAACGGTTGAGACCGCTCTTTTGTGCAACACGACTACCCGGCTCCTCAACAGTTCCCTTCGCCGATGCTGTCATGTTCTTGATCTTCAAGTCCTCTCTGAAAATATCTGCGTGGTTCTTGCAGATTTCCAGCGAGACCTTTTCGATGAAATCACGACGAACATTGGCGATATGCTGATGAAGCCTTGCAATCGCGGCCTTCTGTTTGCGCCAATTCTTCCCAAACTTTTGCATTCTTGCGAGCCTGCGTTGCATCCATGCGAGCTTCTTAAGTAGCTTCTTGAGTGCACCGCACGGTTCGAAGAATGTGCCGTCGGAAAGCGTGCAGAAACGCACGCATCCCATGTCAATGTTGACACTATCGCCAGCATGCTCGGGAGGCTCCATTTCGTACTCGGTCTAGATGGAAACGTGGCATCCGTCAACCTGTCGAGAAAGCGTTACATTCTTGGCCTTGCCTTGAATGCCAGGTTTCGGCGGAAAGTTGTCGGTGATTTCCAATGAGAAGCTCTACGAAAAAATTTACTGCGGCCGAGCTAATATGGAGTGATGGATTGATGAATTCAAGAGCGAGTGCTTCGGTGCGCACGCCAGTGCCTCAAAATTCACGACCAATTGCTACTGCATGATTCCGGCGATGTACTGCCAGATGATTCTTAAGATCGCTCGCAGATTTCGAACGCTTGTTTTAAAGCGTTCTGGCGAATCCGTAAAAAAAGGACTTAGAGCAAACCGTTCGCATTTTCCGCAGAGATAGCATCTGCGTCAATACCAAGATCGCCATCTCGTCAAAGCGCGTTGCACTTACGCTTCCCGTTCATCTGCACGATGAAGCTAGTTTTAGGCGATGTTCAACATCCCGTTATAAATCGGCAGGAGTGTCCCCGACTCGATGAGCCGTGATCGGGGGTTGGAGGTATTGCATTCTCAAAAATGCAAGTCGTCGCTTAAAAGCGGTATCTCTAACAAAACATCCACAACACTTTTGCCCTACGGAAAGTTGATGCATGACTACCTCTTCACGACATCAACTTTCAGGATTCAGGCTAATCCCAATGTCTTTTGTAGCGCACAATGGACTTCTTCTAGTGTTGAGAGAGGCGTTAAGCCCTTTAGGTAGGCTGTTTGAGATGATGACCGATAAAAACGAGAAACCGTTCAATAGGTTTGTTTTGGGCTACGCTACTCTGATTGTCAACGGGTAATGGTTGAAAGTCGAGTGTCTCTGCCGCATACTGTAAGATCACTGTACCATGGCCAGTGAGTCCTACAATGCCTTTGGCTCGAGCGACGCCTGACCCCACCGTTTTGATCAGCTGCCGCCAACTTTCGACGGAGCGATCTTCAGGCACTTCAATGGTAAAGGTCTCAAAGTCAGTGTTATGGGTTTGGGCTAAAGATTGATTGGGTAAATGCCAGCGACCGGGACGAGTGAAGGCAGGAACCGAATTTGCTTGAGTTTGCGTATTTCTATCGCGCGATGTAAGGTGCCCGTTGTGACGATCGAACGCATGAAGAAAGAATGCATCCAAAATCCCAAACGGGACAGCCCCATGGTCGGCTGCCAAAATCAGTGCTTGGGGATTACGTTGAGCGAGACGATTTTGAAGGGCTTCAAGCGCCTCATCTGTCACAGCATCAGCTTTGGCGCAAATGAGGACGTCAGCATGATCAATTTGATTCCGTCGACATTGGGCTTCTTCGCTTAGATGGTTATCATCAAGCGTATTGGGATGGTGACTGAAATCATAAGCATCAACAACGGTAATCAATAAGCCACGTGTCACGATGTCGTTAAGGACCCAAAGAGAGTCCATGACGAGCGAAGCGTGTGCGAGCCCTGTGGTTTCGATGATGATTTGATCTGCAGGAGATGCTTCAAGTAGTCGCAAAAGCCCAGGCCGTAAGCTGTCAGCCAAGGTGCAACAGACGCAACCTTCGTCAATTGCTTCAACGCGTGTTTGACCTTTAAGCAAAAGCGTATCGAGATCGACTTCACCAAATTCATTTTGAATGACGCCCGTAAAGCGCTCGCGGTTATTGAGAAATTCGAGCCAGTGTTGCAAAAAGGTAGTTTTGCCAGCGCCTAAAAAACCACTAAGAACATGCACAATAGGCTTGTGCATCAATTCATCAGCATGCGGGCGATGCTTGAAGGGGAGGTGATGCATTCGGTGTCCGGGCAGTAGGCCCACAAAGCAACCTGCAGCCATGGTGATGCTGACTTGTAAGGTATTGTGTTCGGTGTCAGGTTCTGCCCATAGGACATTCTCAGTGAGGGTGCCATTAGGTAAGCTTGCGCGAAGCGTTTCGGCTAATGCTGTAAAGAAGGGTAGCCCTTCTGTGAGAGGACGAATATGTCCGATGATGTCGCCAATCTCATTGTTTAGTGTCTCTTCTCGTAGGGCGGTCAAAGTGAGTTCTACACCTGTACCATCCAAACGAACGCCAAATTCAATGTCGCCTACCTGGTAGGGCTCTAACTCATCGACCTGCTCTGAGAGGGCTCGAATGCGATGAGGCCAGACGGGTGATCGGATTTCCTCTTGCATTGCTGTTGGTCGACAGGCTAAAGTGGGGTGGTTTGGATCAGGAAATGCAAAGAGTCGCAATGAACCTAGTAGCAACTCACTTTCATGAACAGCTTCTTCGTCAAAAACCAAGCCGAAGATCACATCACGTCCTGCAATACGTGCCGTCCAAGCAGGGTGATGCGTAAAAGAAGGGCGAACGCCGCGCCACCCGAACTCACGCGCTGAACGGCGGTCAAGGTGTGCTTGCGTCAAAATTGAATGAATGAGGGTGACCGTTTCGTCACCCGCTTTGGGATTAAGGGTACGCGGGAGGAGGCGATAGAGAAGATGATCAACCTCAGCACTGATTTGAATGTTCGGAGAGAGGCCCATTGTCGTTGTTGTCATATCGTGTCCTCCTGATGTGTCCGTCGCGTACGTGTCATGATTGTCGAAAATGAGGCTCGGATCAGGGTAATCACTCGATCCGAGCTCAGTTGGACTAACCCGGGAAGGTGAGTGTGTCACCGTTACCTAAGTAGTTGGTTGTCTTGGAGCGGAATCTCGCAGTGCCTTTCACGACAGGATAGCCTGCGTCGACGAACTTTTGTGCCGTGATTAAGCCGGTGCAGTGGTTGCAGCCCACGCGCTGGAGGTTCCATTTTTTGAGACCAATGACGAGGTCGTCATACTTTGGATCCCAGTCGTCAAAAGGCGAAATGTGTAGACCTCCATAAAGGCCATAGAACTGATCCTTTTCGTAAGCGAGTTCTTTATAGGCTGTGTCTGCGAATAGAATGATGCCTTGATGGCAGCATCCTGTGATGCTCACGAGGCCGACATCCTTGACGTTGCAGTACATCGACATTTCACCGTAAACACGGAAGATAATCGGGCATTCAAACTGATAGAGAGCAACCCCGTCCTGAAGTTTGTGTAACCCTTTTTCGACCTCTACGACCTTACCGGTATGTCCCGAGCGAACCATATAGTCTTTACCTTCTTTATAGAAAGTCGACGGACGATAGGCCGTGATGTTTGGGGCGTACTTTGCGACGACTGGGAAGCCAAAGAAGTGATCCATATGCTCGTGAGTCGAAATGAAGGCGGCAATTTCGCCATTCTGAAGCATCTTGTCAATGCCTTCACGCTTAAAGCATTTGTCCATCCATTCGTAGGACCAACCGCAGTCGAAAAGATAACGTGTCTTTTTGCCGTCCATCGCTTCGATTTCAACGAGGCAGGAAAAGCCACCCGCGTTATCGGTATGAACCGAAAGCGGTTTGGCCGCGTCCCAGGCGCCTTGAAGGTCACCTTTTTTTAGGTAGGGTTCGATGTTGGCTATGCCGTCAGCGTACGTACCTTTACCCGCACCTTTACCATTGCCAAAGGGCGGCCAGTTGTACGTGTATTGGTCAACGAGAAGACCACCAGCGTTGGTTACGTCTTCCATAAAGACACCGTTATCGAACCAACTTGTTTCTGAAATATTCACGATGCGCACCGACTTGCAGACACCAATGTCAGTGGTACCGCGCGGGGCTTGGGGAAGAACTTTCTTGCGCATTGGTGAATAGGAGAATGTGCCCATGGCACCAACTGTGCCGATGCCGGCACCGAGCGCTGCGCCGGAAATCAAGAATTTACGACGATCCATGGTGTACCTCACTGTTTCATTACTCAACCAACGTGAAATTGGCGCTTAAGATAGGAAGAAGCCAGACTAAAAAGATGTAGAACACGACACCAGCGAGCACGCCGATGATAAGGCCATAACCCATATCTTTGTGCCAAATGTCTTCAGCTTCACAGGCGAGTTCAGCCGCATGAACTTCTTCATCTGTTCGCATTTTGAGTTTCCAACCAGGCCAACCATCCATAAACCACCAGTTAATTAACCAGATGTTGATTAGCCAAATGCCAGGAATCATAGGAAACTGTTGAGGATGTGAGAAGCCTTTTTGTGTGCCGAGTACAAAATGTGCGTATTTGTAATAGAGGCAATAGACGATAGCCGTGCCAAAAATGACGATGGTTGTGCGGATCAAGATGTTGACGGGCTTCGAGAACTTTGTTGGCCAGTTTCCGCAGTAGAACTGCAAGAAGAGGGCGGGGATCAAAGAGAAGATCGCTGTTTCACCAACATGGAGCCAACGCCAGTCAGGGGCGGCGTCGCGACGATGACCTCGAATCGCTTCACCCCAAACGAGTTCTTGCATAAACCAGTAGAAGAAGCAAAGCGCAACCGAGATGACAATGATGCCAAAGAAGAGTGTGAAGCGACGAAGCCATGGTGTCTTGATTAGAACGAATGGATAACGCTCCCAAATGCCTTCCATGAACCAGACTGTGACAGTACAGCACATAATCCAGGCAACGTGGAAGTTAGCTGACACAGTGTCGGCAAAGCTTTCCCAATACGGGGGACAAATGGCTGTAAAGTACTGCCACGGATAGTACAAAATGGCCATGTGGTTGTGCATCGTCATTAAATAAATGACAAGGCTGAGAGCGAAGGTGGCAAGCCAAATGGAGAAACCTTTATAAGGTTGCTCAAGGTTTTGCCACGGACGTCCTTCGAGCGCCACAATCCAAGCTGGACTGATCCACGACGCAATCACGGCGAACATCATACATGCTTGTGCTGCGTATTCGGTCGCATAGAACTCAGTGAGGCCAGGCAGCTTTTGAAGTTGATCAGGATTGAAGTACGCAAAGGCTGTGTTGCCAAGCACGCCCTTGAAGAAACCTTCAATGATCATGATCAAGAGACCCACTGAAATGAAGGACAAGACGATGCCCTTCACAAGGGGATGAGAACGTTCGATCCAAGTTCGAGAAAATGGCCAAAAGTCGAAGATGTAGGCCATCCAAATCAAGATGATGAGCCACCAACGGCAAATGTTGTAACCAACATAAGGTGTATAGAAGCGCATCACACCGCGTGGATCCTGGAAAATCCACCAAGTGATGGCAAAAATGATCAATGAAAACGCGAGATTGGCGAGCGCCGACCAAGGGCCAGGCCAACGTTTCACGAGCTGGCGCTGATCGAGGTACGAGTAGTTATAACGGGCCATATGACGCTCCTTTCGGAGTTATCGGACCGCGTCGATGAGAGATGGAGACGGCGTGGGCTATTTGTGAAAATTCAGGACGGCTTTTGAGCGTTCAGAGCTTCTAAAACAGCCTTCGCAACTTCTTCGTCGGTCATAGTCTCGACGTTGAGTCCCAATACACGGGCCTGCATTTTGAGAAGCGCAGGACTGAAGTCAGATGGAAGTTCACGCAGCGATTCTAACGGCGGTTGCTCGTTCATCTCGGGCGTCTCGTCAACCGCAGACTCTTTCTCCTTTGCCCAGTGTCCCAAAAAGAAATTGCGTCGATTGCAATGCATGATTTGTATCGATTTGTCTCTGACTTATAACCAATGCTAGTAGAAGTCAATGACAAAATAAAGTCGGGAAAACCTGAGTGTGGTGCCGAATTTTCTGTGGTTTATGGGTGTTACTGATTAAACATTGCTTGAGACGAAAAATCTCACTTGTAAGTCGATATGACTGCGAATAAAAAACGTTAAAGAGTTCCGTTTCTCAAAGTCTATTAAATCTACCATCCCGCACAATGCCTGTGTATCCCAACCTCTTAAAACGAGCATTTACGCCTGGGGTTCTTAATCGAGCGTGGGTAAGTGATATAACGTACTTGCCAACGCCCGAAGGATGGGCGTTTTTGGCTACAATCATGGATCTTGGTAGTCGTCGCATTTTGGGGTGGGCAATCGACACTTCCATGACTGTTTCGTTGGTTTTGAAGGCATTAAACATGGCCGTACAGACACGTGGAGAGAAGGCCGTAGCTGGTACCATTATGCACTCCGACCGTGGAACTCAGTACTGCTCTCGTAGCTTCCAAAATAGCCTCAAAGAGCTTGAGATGCTATGTTCCATCACTGCTGTCCAAGAACCGCGAAATTTGAAAAATGACGCGTATGCGAGAGGCCTTTTCATGTGTTAGAGCCATTTTTGCGATTTGCCCCTCAAAATTGCAGGGCTTGTTGACGAGGTTTGAGAAGTTCCATGGGTGCTGTGAACATTTTTGTAGATACAGACGGTTATAGTAGCTGTCCAAATTTGAACGAGTAGGGCATTTTCCGTGGTTCCCACGAAGCTCATAATTTTCAGATTCTGATTCATGGATCTGCCATTGGTCTTTGTATAGCTTGGCAACCTGCTCCGCCGTGATATCGTCACTGGCGTTAGTGAGAAAGACGAATCAACGATTATCCTCCTTGGAATACCCTTTCACAGCGCGGAATTCATTATCCTTACTGGTTGTTTAGTATCAGAATCGCTTACTGTTAACAGCGGTTTTCTCTTCAGAAATGCCGCTTAATTTACGTTTTATGACTCTAATTTTTGCTGTAACCTCAAATATTGATGTGATGCAGCGCCTCTTTTGAAGCACTGCGAGCGAAAACAGATTTACCCAGACCTTCCTGATGACACACGCAAGAAAATATGCCTTTTTTGAGAGCGTTCCTGACGGGGATCCACTGTTCGAGTACAATTTGAGCCAAATTACAAAAGACCATCGCGCACTGTAATCTTAGGGGCGTGATTTCGTCGGTTTAAGAACGTCTCGTCTAAGCGTCAGAACGCCTAGACATTTTCATTCGCCTTCAGTTGTTCGGAGTGCCCTTTTCATGTCTATGCTCTACAAACTTGCCCGTAGTATCCTTTTTCAAATGGATCCAGAAACCGCTCATGGTCTGATTATGAGTAACATTGACTGGGCTTCGGCCGCAAGGTTGACGTGTTTGGTGGCAGGACTCCCTAAGAGCGATCCTGTCAAAGTGATGGGCATTACGTTCCCAAATACCATCGGTTTGGCTGCCGGTATGGATAAGACGGGGGGACACGTGACGGGGCTCGGTCGTCTAGGGTTTGGTCATATTGAAACTGGAACATTTACGCCTGTTGGTCAGCCCGGGAATCCGCGTCCGCGTTGTTGGCGCTTGATTCCTAAGGAAGGTGTTGTTAACTTCATGGGATTTAATAATCCAGGGGTCGAGGCCGGAATGGCTAATATCGCTCGTAGTGCCGAAGGATATCGTGCAAAGGGCGGTATTGTGGGTGTCAATATTGGTAAGCAGACACCGACACCAGTTGAAAAGTCGTTGCCTGACTATTTGACGTTGATTGATAAGAGCTATACGACGGCTGACTATTTGGCCATTGATATCTCTTGTCCGAACGTGTCCAATTTGACCGCTTTGCAAGAAGGTGATTACCTTGATGAACTGGTGAGCGGTTTAGCTGATAAGCGTAAAGCTATGGCAGATAGCACGGGTCGTTATGTCCCGATTACCGTGAAGATTGGTCCCGATTTGTCGGATGATGCCATTCTTCGTGCTGCTGATGTCTTTGTGAAGTATGGCATGGACGGCATTACCGCCACGAACACCACGCGCTCCCGTAGGGGCGTTGAAGGGGAGCCTAAGAGCGAAAATCCGGGTGGCTTATCGGGGCGTCCGTTATTTGAACGTTCGACCGCTGTGGTGCAGTTATTGTCTGACCATTTGAAGGGCACGTTACCGATTATTGCGTCGGGCGGTGTCATGACGCCTGAACATGCCGTGGCCAAGATGGAAGCTGGCGCAAGTTTGGTGCAACTTTATACGGGCTTTATCTATTACGGCCCTGAACTCATTCAGACGGCGAGCGACGCTATTGCACAATGGCGTCAAGCAAACGGCCGTTAAGCGATTGGCGGGCGCCATTCATCAACGCAGAGCTACGAAAGCGTTGCCGTCTCTGGTGCTTTTTTCGGTGGATTGGCGCTCAGTTTGTCGTTTCATATCGTTATCCAAGATTAATCTTTGTCGGATTGACGATAAGCGCTCTTGAGTGACAAACAACAAGTAGTTTTCGAATCTGCCCAAATGGTCAAGAAACCTTTGGCATAATATGCTAAATTATTCGGAATTGAATCCTATTTGTTTTAAATGTTGCTATGAGTTCGGAATTTATTCCTAGAGAAAATTATTTGAGAGCGTTGCGATCTGTTCGCGAAAAACCCTTGATCAAGGTCATCACTGGTGTGCGTCGGTGTGGAAAGACGACCTTGATGAAGCGCTTTATCGATGAGCTCAAGACTGGTGGTGTCCAAGATAACCAAATCGTTCAAGTGAATTTCGAAGACTATGAGGCCATCCCTTTGAGGGCACCGAATGCATTGCACGCTTTTCTGATGTCGAAGCTGCAACCTGGGAAGAGGGTGTTTTTCTTTCTGGACGAAATTCAAACTGTACCTGATTTTGAAAGTGTCATTGATCGTCTTGCGATTTGCGAAGGCGTCGACATCTATTTAGCGGGCTCTAATCGCACGAAGCTTTGTTCAGGTTTGACAACATGGCTGACGATCCGTTATGTCGAAATCAAAATACTACCGTTATCGTTTAGCGAGTTCGTTGAAGGTGGCTACAGTACGGGTACGCTGAGCGAGCAATATCGTCAATATCTAGAAGGCGGTGCTTTACCCTATGCGTTAGCCTTGCCTAATGCAAAGGCGGTGGATATCTATTTTGAGGGCACTTTCAATACGATTTTGTTAAAGGATGTACTTCAGCGAATGAAGCTTTCGGACTCATCGTTGCTATTGAGCATCTGTCGGTTTTTGTGTGAGCACATCGGTAGCATTGTCTCGCCAAAGCGAATTGCCGATGAACTCACCGCACAAGGTCGAAAATGTGATTCAAAGACTGTCGACAAATACTTGACGGCGCTCGTTGACAGTTTCATCTTTTACGAAGCAAGACGCTTTGATGTTCTCGCGAAAGTGGCGTTGGCACGACTAGCCCGATATTACTTGGTCGATGTTTGCTTACGACCAACGCTTCTCGGTCATCGAGAGATGGATGCCGGTCATACGCTCCAAAATGTTGTTTATTTTGAATTGTTGAGAAGAGGCTACGAAGTCTACGTTGGTCGCTTGGGTGACGCAGAAGTCGATTTCGTCGTTAAGTCTGCAGACGGCTTTCAATACATTCAGGTGGCAGAGATGGCGAGAAGTACCGAGACGATTGAGCGAAAAGTCAAACCACTACAAAAAATTCAGGACCACTATCCAACGCTTTTGCTCACCCTAGATGAGGGGCCGACGAAAGAGAAGGACGGTATCGTTCACATGAATGCGCTCGAGTGGTTGCTGAAAACCTCTTGATCGAAGTTGCTGGTCTAGCTTAGACATGCTGGTCTGAACGAAAAACGTTTCGGATGCACATGGGTCTCTGAAGCTTCAGATGTAGCGACGATGGCCGCTCAAGGGCTTTTGAGCGGTCAAGTGCTTTAAGGCTGATGCCAAGCCAACACGGGCCAGCCACGTTGCTCGGCTTCATAGACTAGTCGAGCGTTAGGATTCACGACAGCACAACCACTCGCATAGGATGCTAACGGTAAGTCGTTATGGCTATCGGTCAAGAAAAAGATGTCCTTAGGCACTATCGCCGGCATAAAACGCTCGTCCGACGTACGGTTTTTGGCGTCAAGCAAGCTTAATAGGCGAGTGACCTTGCCTTCACGAAAAGAGGATGTGCCTACAATCGTGCCAGTCGGGATTCCGTTCGCCATGACGAGATCGACATCAATGGCTTCGTCAATCCCGACGAAGTGCGCAATGGGCTTCACTAGAAAGCTCGCGTTTGAAGAAATAATGACGCACGGCAATTGGAGGGCCGGGCTTTGGCAATGAGGTTGAGCCATTGCGTAAAGAGGATAGTCTTATCTTGACGTCAATAAAACGATCAATGAGAGCTTTGAGGTCGCTTTCGGTGAGATGGCCAATAGACGGCATGATGTCAGGGAAAAACTGATGTGGGTCTTGCGTCCCTTGACAGAAATCCTTGATCATGCGAAAACAAGAAAAGCCCCACGATCGATCAAAGTCGTGAGGCTTTCGTACTTACAGGAGGAGTAAGTCTGTTAGCTTTTAAAGGGATTACTTGATCGCTTTGGTGATGGCATCAGCCGCAACGCGACCAGAAGTCAGAGCCCAACCTACATTGGCACCGGCAGGAGAGTCGTCACCCATCACGCCGCCCACTAGTTCGCCGGCTGCGTAAAGGCCAGGAATTACCGTACCTTCGTTCTTAACAACGTTGAGGTTGTCGTCCGTGCAAAGACCGCCCATCGTCGTGGCGAAGCGAGGCTTCTGTTCAACGATGTAGTAGGGACCTTCAGTAGCAATCGTCGCCTTCATGTATTGATCCGGACGATCGAAGTCGGCGTCCTTTTTGGCCGTCACGAACTCGTTGTAGCGCTTTACGGTTGTCTTGAGGTTGTCGGCATTCACGCCGGCAATCTTGGCCACGCCTTCAATCGTATCGGCCTTGGCAAAGAGGGGCTTGATCGTGCCGTTGGCAGCAAGATACTTGTCAGCATCTTCGTGAGAAACCCCAGTTTCAGGCAGACGCTTGTAGAAGCCTTCCCAAGACTTCTGGTCCATGAAGACATAGGCCTGATGGTTTGGCGTTTCTATCATTGGTTCGAGAATATGACGGTTGGAGGCCTTTTCATTCACGAAGCGCTTGCCGTTGACATCAACGAGAATACCTGCCTGGTCAAAGGCGCCGACGTTGGCATAGATCGTGGATTTGGCAATGCCAGGAGCCACTTCAATACCGTTGGGATAGCGCTTGCCATACTGCATGAGTTGCGTCTTGGCGCCGAGAGCCATGGCCATCTGGTGGCCGTCACCCGTCGACGATACGGGACCATAGTAAAGCGCTGACTTCACTGGTTCTGTGAGCATGTCCTTGTTGTTGCCGAAACCACCAGTGGTCAGCAACGTGGCCTTGGCTTTAATCGTGTATTTGACACCGTTGTCGTCAGTGGCTTCCACACCGATCACGCGACCGTTGTCGTCCGTGAGGAGCTTGTTGACACGCGTCGAGTAGTAAACCTGAGCACCGTTACCTGCAATCACTTCGCGTAGGTGCTGAGCCATTGTTTTGGCACCGCCTTGGAATTCAAGGGCACGACGATGAGAGTATTCGGCCAGGAACGGTAGGTTGTTCGGGATGAACTTGACGCCAACCTTTTCGTGGAGCCAGTCGATCGTTGCACCAATGTTGTTGGCATAGAGCGAAATCTTGGCTGGGTCGTTGAGGTTGTTGCCGTTGGCCATGAAGTCCTTGATCATGGCTTTTGGACTGTCTTCGGTCGAACCGAAGGCCTTCTGAAGTTTAGAACCCTGAGCGACAACCTGGCCACCTGAAATGGTTGCAGCGCCACCGATGTACGGCATCTTTTCTACAAGAATTACATCAAGACCATTCATGCGGCCGCGAATCGTGGCAGACATACCAGAGCCGCCACCACCCACAACTACCATGTCTGTGGTGAGAGTCTTTTCACCACCCTTGGCCTTTACAACAAGCGGAACGAGCGCGGCTGGATCCACACCGGCCTGCTTCACGCAGTCGGCAACGGCAGTACGAATAGCAGTCGTCGTAATCGTAGCGCCGGTCACACCGTCAATGTTCGGGGACTGTGCTTCGACCATACGGGCGGGCAAAACCTCAACGGCTTTGGATCCGACACCGACGGTTTCTTCATGCTTGACAACCTTGATATCGGCAATCTTGTCAGCCGTGAAGGTCACTTCAACGGTCACATCACCGTGGATGCCTGGAGCCTTAGCCGTATACGTACCGGCCTTGAATGGAGCGGCAGATGCACTGGCTGCACAAAGCGAGGCAACAGCAAGCGCAATAAGTGTCTTTTTCATAATGTGTGTCCTTTCAATGCAATGGGATCTGTTTGACTTTTGATCGAGGAGCAATAACGAAAAAATCGTTCATTTGGTTTGTCGTAGCCGCCAAGCGCAATGAGCGGAGGGATGGCTAGCGAGGGGTAAGCCTTTATGGTCAGGCTTTTGTTTCTGAATTAAATTCTGCTACATTGAATAAAAGCTTCATACCCCCATGCGGGGGGGCTCGCTTACCCTGAATCTCATCAGTCTGTCTATACACCTCTATGCTTCGTCTCTGCTTATTCCATTTGCGCGACCTTGGCCGAGCGGTGCTTGTCACCGTCATGGGGTTCAGTATGGCACAAGTATCAAGCGCAATCGTTGCCGTTTCTGGTGCTTCTGCACAGACTGCTCTGAAACCCAAGAAGGCCCGTCCTGTCCTGTCCTGACCATAGCACTTCCAGATACGCTTGTTAATCCATACGATCAATTTAGTCTCAACGAAACCGTTGATGCTTTGCGACAGAAGCTACGAGCATACGCTATCAGAACGGTAATTTTTTCCGCTGCTGAAGTCCTTGATGCGTTGTGCATCAGGGGCTGGGCAAAAAAATGGTTTCAATGGGTTGATGTCTATGGTTATTATGGGGCTTTGAAGCCGAATTGATGGCATTCAGCGCAATAATCTTCTGTCGGACTGTGTTGCAGATGGCATAACGCACAATCCAACTCGTTGCCGTAATGGGGAGAGACGTGTGGATTGGTTGGTTTGGCGTCCTTGGTCTTTTGGGCTACTTCATTTGGATTGTGACAGGTTTTGCATTGATCGATGCCAGGATTCGGGACGGCGTTTTTTTCACCGTGACACTTTTCGCAGGTGATACCCATCTTGACGTGTCGATTTTGGGTAAAGTCAGCAGCTTGTGCATTCATGGTAAAAGCACATGCGAATGCTAGTAAGAGTGCGGCTTTTTTCATAAATAGGATCCTTTTGCTTTTTTCGAGTTGGAAGGGCTTGCATTAGGAGTGATCGGTTGAACAATAGACTTCTTATGTCAAAGAAAACGCCCGTCACCGAGGAGAATGCGACGGACGTTTTCACGAGACGATTTTTACTTATTAGATGGATTATCCCTTTACGACTTCACCACCAATGATGTAACCGCCAGTAAGGCATCGCCCCATGCCGTGTTGGCTCGAGCCACCTGCAGACTCACCACCGCAGTAGAGCCCTGGGATTACATTGCCAGCAAGATCCATGACCTGGCATTTGCCGTTGATGCGAAGACCAGCATAGGTGTCGTGTGTGCAGACCGTGCACCAGGCCGCATAGAAGGGACCTGTTTCGATCTTACGCTTCATCTTGGGCTTTTCGAAGTCGTCGTCATGTCCCTTGTCAACAAAGCTGTTGTAGCGGGCGACGGTTTCAGCCAACCGCCCCTTTGGCATGCGGTACTTCTGGTAGGGGTTTGCCATCAGCTTTTCTTGAAGCTCGTCAAGCGTATCGGCCTTGAAGAAGTAGCCTTCTTCTCCTGTGTTTTCGTCAATCTTCCAACGTTCACGGCGTACCGTTTCGCTGTCGAAGATTGCCCACTGTGGACCTGCTGACCAGTCTGGCCCTTCGGAACCTTCGTTCATCGCCAAAGCGGCGTCATTGTAGTTCATGAATTTCGGCTTGATCTTTGAGCTGTTGCGCCAATCGTTGCGAACATAACCGCCAGCGTCGTCAAAGAAACCGTAGCAGGTACCATTCGGGTACTTAGCGTTTGCTTCGTTATAGAAGCGGTGACCAGCCTGGTTGACGGCAATGATGTTGCTCCAAGACCCCACGAAGATGCCAGTGGCCTTCACTTTGCCCCAAATTGGGCTCTGCGGCTTCCATGCAACATAACTTGTACGCGTACCGATGAAGGCGCCGCGACGGAGAGCACCGTTGCGGTTCATGGCCTGGTTGCTGGTACCCCAAAGGGCTGCACCGATGGCCATGGCGGCCAATTCACCAGAACCGTCCTGAGGAGACCATTCGCCGCCGCCTAACTGCATTTCCTCAGTGAGGCGCGGGTCGAACATGCGGCGGAATTCCACGTTGCCCGTATTACCGCCCGTGGCAATCACGATGCCTTTGCGAGCCTTAATCGTGATCTTGTCCTTCGAGCAGTCGATGTTGCCTTCGGTCTTCCAACTGACCAATGGCTTATCCTGCCCCGGAAGAATGGTCGGGGTGTAATGAGCTTCAATTCCCACGACACGCCCTGCGAGCGGCTGTTCACGGAAAATGCGATCCATGTGGTAGTTAAAGAGGAAGCGAATGTTCTTATGTTTACGGGCTGATACGTCGAGCGGACGCATGACGGAGGTACCGTTTGTCCCTGTGGGGGAGGGGCCACCAACGCCGTTCTTCCACTTCACGTGGTGAGAGCGCAGGGCGCTGACACCAGAGCCATGGTTGGCCTGGAAATTGTCAGGGGCTTCGTCTTCCCAGGGCAGACCGTTTTCAGTAAGAAAGTCGAAGGTGGCTGCACCGTTGTAGGCAAGTGCATGTTGGAAGTCTCGGTCGCAGAAGCGGTAGTCGGGCATGCCGTCCTTTTCCGTTACGGACCAGTCGGTTAGGTCCTTGAAATAGGTTTCGGGGTCGTCCTTGATACCGTACTTCTTCTGAAGCGCTGTACCGCCGCCTAATGCGATCGAACCAGCTGAGAGAATAGCATGACCGCCCACGTCATAGTTAGTATCAACAATCAAAACGTCAGCACCTAGATCGGCCGCACGTATGGCTGCCGCCATACCGCAGGCACCTGCACCAATCACAACCACATCCGCTTCAAAGTCCCACTTTGTAGGGATAGCTTTGCAATGATCGGGGGGCAATTGAGCGGCAGCAATGCCCGGCATCAACAACGAGGCACCGGCCATGGCTGCAGAGGTGCCGAAGAAATTTCGACGAGACAAACCATTCTTGGTCATAACGATTCTCCTTTCATCTGTTTCGGTGATACAAACGCTTTTGGTCGAGGTCGTTTGATTAATATCTCTAGCCTAAACTTCTCAGAGTCTTCGCCCTACGTACGTACCTTGCGTAACGGCAATGAATTGGTTGATTTGAGGGTAAACCTGATGAGGAGAACTACGGTATCGTTCGTCTATTGATGTTGTCATTCGTGCTGTATCCAAACCTTTCGTTGCCCCATTCAATGTTCTCCCGATAGCGTCGTTCTCTTCATGGCTAGGACCTACTAAGGAGGATTTTGCGACTTTAATGTGGTTGTTTTGGTGGCCTTTGGCATCACCTCTATAAGTTTCGCCTCTTTCCGTCAACCATCGACGGTGCTATGACCTATGCTGACTTCGCACAGTAAGATTGACTCCGCCAATCCATAGGATTATTGTCTGGAAGGCCTCCTCGGGTAGGACATGCCCTTTTGTAGCGTTCGTCTGCCGTATATACGTGTGCTAACTCAGTAGGATACGGATGGTCGATAGAGTCGATAAATCGGTATATTCCAGGGCGACAAAGTGCCGAGCTAATGCTCGGCATGCTATCCATCTCAACCAACACTTCGCATTGGATGAGGAATTCCGCGGAAGTTTAAAAGCTTTGCTCGACTTCCGAGAGGATTAAGGCTACCTGGGCTGGGCTTGTTACGCCGAGCTTACGAAGTGCATTGGCACGATGAACTTCAACCGTACGTTGACTAATGTCGAGCTCAATCGCAATTTGTCGACTTAACGCGCCTTTGCCGACCCAAGAGACGACTTCCTTTTCACGCTCGGTGAGCGACGACCAACGATCATGCCAGGGCACGTCTCCAGTTAATCCGGCATGACGTTGGCGATCGATCTTGAGGGCTCGAGCTACGCTTGCAATGCATTTTTCAGGGTTCACTGGTTTGACTAGATAGTCCACCGCGCCATTTTTCATAGCATCGACCGCTACCTCGATATCTGTAAAGGCTGTCATGAACAGTAATGGATGCGGATAATGACGATCTCTCAAGGTTTCAAAGAGGGAGAGACCTGACATCTCCGGCATTCGAATGTCGGTTAATACACAACCAGGAATGCTTGGCACATCATCGACCAGAAAGTCACGAGCGCTTCGGTAGCATGCTGTTTCGTAACCTTCACACTTCAGCATAAAAGCGACGGCTTCGAGAGCATTGGGTTCGTCGTCAATAATGCGAATTAAGCAGGATGTCGTCATGGGATTCAAGTTATGCAGAGGATTGAGTTGTTTTGAGTGGAGTAGTCAAGCGCGGTAATGTGACTATAGCCTCGAGGCCACCTGAGGATTGTCGATTCAAATGTAGAGAACCGCCCATATTGGCGAGCAGACCACGTACAATGACCAAACCGAACCCTAGGCCGTCGGGCTTTGTGGTCGTGAGCGGAACGTCTAATTTATTGAAGGTCTCGTCGTCAATGGCTGACCCCGTATCCTGAATAGTAATTATCCAATGCTCAGTTGTTGCGCTGAGCCAGACCATTACCTGGGGTTCGCTTGTTCCGCTCAAAGCGGCTTCGCACGCATTTTTGATGAGATTCACGAAGATGAGCTTCATTTCCAGAGGATCAGCATAGACTTTACTACCGCTCTGTGTTTGGTTATCTAAAACATAGGACGTTCCTCGCTTGGTGGTTTCATGCTCAAGGATGTCACGGATTAAGGATGGCAGGATAATGGCCTCGTTTTGGCTTGATCGACCTTTGGCGTAATTGCGAACCTTGTCGACAATCTGACCAGCCGATGCGGTTTCGGCTTTGATTTTCTCCAATGCTTCACGAAATGCTGGGCTGTCGGTTTCACCACGATCAATCATTCTCAGAAGACCATGGCTGTAGCATTGGGCCGAATGTAAGGGCTGTTTGATTTCATGAGCAAAAAGGTTAGATATCTGTCCAGCGATGGACGCGCGTTGATAGTGTTCAAGGATGGCATCTTTGGCTTGAGCTTCAGACTTGAGAGAGGCTTCACGCTCGAAGGCTTGCGTCAGCTCATGGGTGCGGCGATCAACGAGTTGTTCCGTGCGACGCATATGGATCAGAAGTCCGATGAAAAAGAGGGCAAAGAGTCCAATCGGCCACTTGTATTCAGACCACAAGCGATTGATCGTCCATGTGCGTAGGAATTCATAGGGGCCGATGCGGAGTTCCTTCATCAAGGTATCCGTGGCACTGAAGTCGGGCGCCACTGACCAAAACATACCGTTGCTCGTAGGCGGCATGGCAAAGAGCGTTTCCATCACTAATCGTAGCTCATCTGCCGACAGGGTGGGGACGATAGAAATTGTCCAGTTTGGGTATAGCGCTGTTGAACGCTGGCAAGCAAAGGCCCTATCTGAATACGGTTCAATCACACGTACGGGAATCTCACTTTGACGAGCGTTGGCGAGATCTTCTAAAAAACAGGTTCGCACTATGCCGACGTCTGCTTCGCCCCTTAAGACACGGTCCACGACTGTCTGTTGGGCTAGTTTGGAGGTATTCCCGGCAAACGTAATATCGGAGAAGAAGCTTTCTGGCTTAAAGCCACGATGAAGCAATTCGCCCATGGCCGCTTGGTAGCCTGTGAAGTCGTTTGATGATGTAGCTGCTAAAGTTTTGCGGCGGAGATCCGACCAGGTCTGCAAGGCGTCGCTATCTCTTTTCACGAAAATGACAGATCCTTGACTGCGCTCAGGATTGGGATGGCGACGACTCACGGTGGTAAGCATAGGTCTGGCACCATCGCGGCGGAGTAGTGTCGCGGTGCCAGCCTCAGAAAGGACGACATCTACCTCACGTTTTTTGACGGCTTCTTCGAGTTCTTTAACGGTGTAATACTTGAATGTGACGCCGTCCGCGCAATGTTTGTTGAGCCAATCTCGTGTTTCCGTTATGAAAGGTAGACAAGGGTCGGGTTTGGGCATCTCAGTCGCGGCAAACCTTAAGGGGGCACTTTGAGCGGAGCTCGAGACAATGGTAGCCATGGCCACCCACAACCCAACCAAGGCCGAATCACGAAATCGCATCTTTGATTACACCAACTGAAAACGAGGCAGGGTTATCCTCGATGAGATAAATCTGTAATGAACCAGGATCATGCCAAAGGATAGTCGTTGTTGAAAGAAGGGAAAACACTATGACATCTCAGGCTTATCGGAATCCCTCTCTATTTGTCAAAATATCTTTCCAGGAGTTAAATGCACAAAAGGAAAGATAA
>JAHHRH010000023.1 GCA_020025915.1 Sutterella sp. | reverse complement strand
AGCGCAACCTTGCCAAGGTTGAGGTCGCGAGTTCGAGACTCGTCTCCCGCTCCAGGTTTCAGAGGAAAGGGGAAGCGTGATGCCTCCCCTTTTTTCATGCCTAAAGAGGATGGATTAAAAAAAAGTCCACTTCTCTAATGCCAAGTGTCTACGAATTTGGTAAAATTCGCCACTTTCCACGTTGGGATACGGTTTATTCAGAACTGCCGCCACGGGTGGTTTGGGTTGCCGGCTTCTCCGATTGGACAAGAAATAAAGATCGGATACGTCCCAAAAGGAAGTTGTTTTCCGGAAGTCTGCAGGTTAGTTATCGAGTGCCGGCCTGCAGGCCACTCGTAATGTCACTCGTTTTGTATACGTGGGGTTTGCCATGGCTGTTCAGCAGAACAAGAAATCCACCAACAAGCGCGGTAATCACCGTGCTCACGACTTTTTGACCAACCCGCCCACCGCGATCGAAGCTACGACCGGTGAAGTGCATCGTCGTCACCACATCAGCCCGACCGGTTTCTACCGCGGCAAGAAGGTGATTTCGACGAAGGCTGACGAATAATTAACGTCTGCTGGTCTTAACGACAATAGAAGCTTCCTTCCGTTTGCCACCTAGCAGCGCCATGCCGTCCGGCAAGTCTTTGCGCGCAAGATGCTACGCGCGAACCCCACGGTGAGTGACAGATGATTGACTCGCGTGAAGGTTTCAAGGATTAGGCTCCACTGCAACAGCAATCGGAAGATGTCGTTCAGATCGTCAAAGTCATAAAAAGAGGGATCCGTTCAAACGGGTCCCTTTTTTTTATACTCAATTTGTCTGACACCCTTGCCAAACATTTTGTGCTACAAAACGAAGTGTGTCGTTCATGTAAGGATTGAGATCATTCTGTCGCTCAAGGAGGTGGTGTCAGAGTTGACGCCTTTTCTTATTGATGTTCGCCGTCATTTCCATGCTTATCCTGAACTCTCTGGCAAGGAGTTTGAGTCAGCCAAGGCGATTAGTCACCACTTGACTGAGGCTGGTATTCATTGGACGCGTTGTGACATGGAGACAGCAACACTTGCTGTGGTTGAAGGGAAAGGTTCTGGCAATACGCGCAGATAGGGATGCGTTACCCGTGACGGAGAAGTCGGCGTTGCCATATGCGAGTTGATCTGTACGCCTGAGGTTACGACTGTCACATGACCATACTTTTGACCTGCGCAAAGATCCTAGAAGCGATGAAAGACTAATGGTCTGGTACCGTGAAATTGGCATTTCAACCCGCCGGAGAGTCGGGTGAGGGTGCTTTAGCGATGATTGAAGGGGCTTAGACGATGTGGATGCGTGTTTTGCTTTGCAGGCGTGGTCTGATGTGCCTTCAGGCAAGGTTGCTTTAAGCGGGGACGCGTTGAATGTGATTGTGGGCGAAGCAAAATTAACAGGGACAGTCAGAACCTTTAATCCAGCCCTCGCACAACAATTACCCGATTCACTTATACGTGTGGTATAGATGACGGCTCAAGCGCATCTCGCGACTGCAGAGGTGACCTATGAGCAGATGGCCTTACCAACGGATCAACGATCCTGCCGTGACTGAGCATGCGAAGGTGAGTGCAATAAAGGTCTTTGGTCAAGATGGGTTATATGATTTGCTGCCGTCGATGGGAGGTGAGGACTTTTGTCATTTCTTATCCAAGAAGCCTGGGTGTTTCGGCTTTTTAAAGGTGCGTAATGAGGCCTGCGAGGCGGTATACGGACGACATCACTCGGCCTATACGGTCGATGAAAATGCGTTAGCGCTTGGCGTCATGCTCTTTGCGCAGTTGCTGTAGATTATTCTCAATAAGAACCTTTGTTAATCTCTTGATAAGGTACGAACAGGTAAGATGAAAACAATGACCCACTATTCACCCCCGATTCAAGGAGAAGATTCATGTCTAAACTTCATAAGCTGATTTTGTCCGCCTGCGGCGCTACACTCATTGCTGTGGCCCCAATGGCTGTTCAGGCTGCTCAGACTGCTCAACTAGCCGCTGAAACTCAGTCGGCTGTGCCTGGCTACACGGAAATCACGCCTCAGGAAGCACGTAAGATGATGGAGGTTGGCAACGTGACGATTCTTGATGTTCGTCGTCATGATGAATTTGTCACGGGGCATGTTAAAGGTGCTGTGAACATTCCTCATACGCGTATTCTCGATATGACGCCTGGTTCTGTTCTGAGTGCTGTGCCTGATACGAATGCTACGGTTTTGGTCTATTGTGGTACGGGTAAGCGTGCGGGGTTTGCGGGTCGTAAGCTCGCTGAGCTTGGTTACAAGAACGTTTATAACTTCCTTGGCACGAAGCAGTGGCCGTACGAATTGGTGAAGTAAGCCAATTTGCTCGTATGTCGTAAAGACTGCACACAAATCGAGGGACGCTTTTTAGTGAAGGTGTCCCATTTTTATTGGTGCGCTCAGCGGCGCACGTGTGTTTATGTGGTGAAAGTCCACAGATCGCCCGATTTGGGGAAGGTTTAGCGACTCGGCAGAGTTAGGAAGGTAACGACCTGATGAAGGAAGCCGATAGCGAATACATGGTCAGCTCCTAGTTTGCAAGGGTTGATCAAATTCTTCGGGGCGCAAGCCCCTAGGCGCTCCATTTTGAGCGCCTTTTTCCAATCAGCGCGGCTCAAAACCGCGCCCCAATACTAAGAGATAAAGTCAAAACGCTCAAAGACAAAAAGACCTTGGTATGTGTATGACGCTGTCTAATGCAACATCATTGAATACATCCATCTTGATGTAAAAGCGCGTTTCCGTTAGCTCGAATATGTAGGCTGATTTGCACACAGTGGTTTCTTGTCAGGCATCAAATCCTGCTCTCAAATGTGCATTCAGCACAATAGACTTTATTCCGACGCCTACTAGTTCAACAAATCGAAGTTGAAGAAAGGGCTTCACTGAAATACATCTGCTGTCAGGAGGCATTCATCCTTAAGCCTCTGCCAACATAATGAGATTTGGGACAATATAGGTGTTTTATAAACGTCACATGATTAATGCTACCCGTTCGCTATCACAACATCACTCTATTGCGTTGAGCACGATTTATTACTAGTAGTTGCCTTCATAGTTCTTGGTGGGATTGGGCCGATAATTGCTATGCGAGATCCGTACCTTTAATGGCTCGGTACGGGGGTGTAATCTACCTTATCCTTCATCAGGCGATAAATGATTCTGGCGAGCTTGGCTGAGATGGCACAGGTAATAACACCTCGCTTTTTGCCACTGTCTTACATTTTTCTAACCCACTCTACAAAATTCCCTTTCAGCTTATCTGCCTGCATGAGAATCACAAGTCCGTATTGCACTTAATTCGAGCGTAGCCTCTTGGAGCCGCATTTTGTGATGCCGTTTAGCGTGGTGTTGCCACCGGTGCTGTTCTGCTTTGGAACAAGGCAAATAGAGGCAGCAAACTGCCCGCTATGCTTAAAACGCTCAATGTCTCCGCCGATGTGTATCAACATTCTGACTGCTGTCGGAGGGCCAACTCCTGGAACGGTCATAATGCGTTTGGTATCGTTGTCCGTTTTTGTAAGTTGCTCCATGCGCTTTTGGGCTTCCTCTTCTTGCTCAAAAAGGTTGAGCCACATCTCGCGTCGACGGTGAAAAGAAGTTATCACTTCTTATGGAATCAATTTTGCATTCATTTCAAGGGAGTTATCATGTGGGTCTGAATAAACGTTTTAGACCTCCGTGCAGGACAGCCGAATTCTTCGAGACCAGCGTGGATCTGATTCCCCACACGAATTCGCAATTCCTGAAGGTTCTTTTACGCGTTCTGCAGGAATTGTAGCGACTGTTGGCGTTGATTCTTTACAAAGAGATATTTAATGTCAGGAACGTAGAAGAGCCTGGCAATATAGTCGGCTTCTCGAAAATCGTTCTTTTGGCAAACAATACGCAACGCTTTGATATCGCTTCCTTTAACGAGTCTTGCAACATGATTCAAGTCAGCAATTGCACGAACTCTAAACATGCTCCCTTTACACGACTCCATCAAGACGACAACCGAAGGTGTATTCGCAAGCATTTCCATGAGTTTAGGATATGAGCATTTTCACTTAGTGATGCAGATTTTGTTATTTGCATCATAGCTAACAACATCACAATGTTCTTTGGGCCCAAACAATGCCAATAACTACGGCGACTTGGCTATTAAACGAAACTTGTGTAGCATTCATAATGAAGCACTCCTCTTATCATATGAGTTTTCGCAGGACTCATTGGAACATAGATGCCGTGGTATTCTCGGCCTGAAACGAGATTTACGAAAGAGTGCTTCTTTCGTTTGCAAGTTTTGTCAAGTTCTTCATTGATAGTCTCCGGGCGTCGATACCCCTTCTGGAGCTGATCTCTAATTAACGTCAGCCTGACGAACAGGAAGCAGATACGAGGCGTAACGGCTGGGAGATCTGGCCAAACTCAGTTAACCCAATACCAATACGGAAAGTTGTTACGTAGATCAGACAGATAGGACGGGAAGCGTATGTGTGGTACTTGGGGAGATCCTTCGTGGTGCCGAGAGGCTATCGAAATCGCAAGGTGGAGAGATGCCACGAAGGAAGTCAGTCAAGGCCATAGTAGGCGTAAGCCGAAGGGCTGAATCTAAATTGTGTGAGTAGAGAATGTGCCTGACGGTAGTAGCGTAAGTTGAAAGTTAGAAGTAAAGCCTGCCAAAGGATACCCATAAAAAATGATTTTTGTGACCACGAGGTTATTGCACAAAATGGGCGAACAAATGATCAAGATGACTTTCCGTAAAGGCCTTTTAGGCGTCCTTTTTGGGGCAAGCTTACTGTTAGGACAGAGGGCGACGATGGCCACAGGGGCTACGGCAATACAGTTGATTGAATCAAATCAGATGCCTGCTGGCTACCATATGTTGACGCCACGTGATGCCAAGGTGTTGATTGATGCTGGTGGTGTCCAAATTTTGGATGTACGCACACCTGAAGAATTTGCAGCAGGCCATGTGGCAGGCGCTATCAATATTCCTTATGACCAATTGCGTTCAGGTGTGATCGAAGGTGCCCCGGACAAGAATAAACCATTGTTAATCTATTGTCGTACAGGGCGTCGTGCCAATGCTGTGGGGCCGATGTTGGCAGAGACCTATAAGTACGTCTACAACTTCGTGGGTGTTACTCAATGGCCCTACGAGTTGGTTCAATAAAACTCACATTAAAAGTCTTTAAAACTTCTAAGGGCGTCGTTTCTTAACGACTGCATACAAATCGAGGGACAAAACGAATCATCGTTTTGTCTCTTTGCCTTTATGATGCGTGTCAGTAAGAGTATTGGAGAAAATCATGTATTCACGTGTGATCGGTACGGGGTCGGCACTTCCTTCAATGGCACTGAGTAATGAAGGGTTTGCTAAGCAATTAGCTGAGGTTGGCGTCGAAACGAGTGACGAGTGGATTAGAAGTAGAACAGGGATTGAGAATCGCTACTTCGCGGATGCTTCTAAAGGTGAGACGACGACATCGTTAGCGACCTTGGCTGCTCAGCGTGCGGTTGAAGCCGCAGGTGTGACAGCCTCTGAGATTGACCTTATTATTGTGGCTACGACGACGCCAGATATGGTTTTTCCGTCCGTAGCGTGTCGAGTACAGGCCGCATTAGGGGCTAAGGGCTGTGCGGCCTTTGATGTGCAAGCTGTGTGTGCAGGATTTATTTATGCATTAAATGCAGCTGACGCGATGCTTCGAGCGGGTCCTTATCGCTGTGCTGTTGTGATTGGCGCCGAAGTCATGTCGCGGGTTTTAGATATGTCGGATCGTTCCACTTGTGTGCTCTTTGGTGACGGGGCAGGCGCTGTCGTATTACGTTCTAGTAGCGATCCCGGTATTCTAGCTGCCCGAATGTATGCAGATGGTCAATATGACGATAAGGTACTTGGTCTCACAGCCTCTTTGAATCATGGACGCATTGAAGGCGACCCCTTTTTGCGTATGGACGGCCGTCAAGTCTTTCGTTTGGCAGTCGAAGGTTTGGTCAATAGCGCACGTGAAGTCGCGAATTTGGCGTGTGTACATACAGAAGATGTAGCGCTTTTTGTGCCACATCAAGCAAACTTACGCATTATGACGATGGTCGCAAATAAGCTGGGTATCCCAGATGACCGAATGGTGAAAACATTGGCTGAGCACGGAAACACCTCTGCGGCGTCAGTTCCATTGGCGTTAGATAGAGCGGTGCGCGCTGGGATGGTTAAGCCCGGTGAGCTTGTCCTTTTGCAAGGTGTGGGTGCAGGGATGGCCTGGGGATCTGCCCTCATTCGATGGGCATAATCATTCGGTTTTTTGAGGGTGGTCGTAGGCTCAAAAGCAAGATACCATAAACAGGGTAGTCGATCCTCAGTTTTTTGGACGATGCACTACCTGATACACTCTCACCATTCAATTATTTTGAACGAAGGATCCTTTCTCATGCGTATTGCATTTGTTTTTCCCGGTCAGGGCAGCCAGAGCGTCGGTATGCTTGGTGGCTTTGCGGAAAATGACACTGTTCAGCGCGTCATGGCACGTGCCGATGAAGCTCTTGGCTTTTCGCTGACTGGTCTCATTACCGAAGGACCGGCTGAAACGCTTTCGCTCACAATTAACACGCAACCAGCCATGTTGGCGTCCTCGGTCGCTTTTTATGAAGCCTGGCTTGCTGCGGGTGGCTGTGTGCCTGATGTGATGGCTGGTCATTCGCTTGGCGAATATTCGGCCTTGTGTGCCGCAGGTGCGATGGATCTTGAAACGGCGGTTCGCTTGGTTCGCTTCCGTGCTGAAGTCATGCAAAGCGCTGTGCCTGTCGGTGTGGGTGGTATGGCCGCTGTGATGGGCTTGGCTGATGCAGATGTGGAAGCCGCTTGTGAAGAAGCACGTGCGGTCGGTCGCGTCGAAGCTGTAAATTTCAATGCGCCTGGTCAGGTCGTGATCGCGGGTGAAAAGGACGCGGTGGCTCGTGCTATCGAATGTGCCAAGGCTCGTGGTTGCCGCCGTGCGATCGTGTTGCCTGTGTCGGCTCCCTTCCACTCGAGCTTGATGCAGCCTGCTGCTGACAAGTTGGCCGAGCGTTTGGCTGAGACCAATATCCAGGTGCCTGCGACGCCTGTGATTGCTAATATCGACGTTGAAGTGCACGAGACGCCGTATGCAATTCGTGAAGCCTTGGCACGTCAGGCTGCGGGCGCTGTTCAGTGGGTTCGCACGATCGAGCGTATGAAAGAAGAAGGCATCACCGATATCGTTGAATGTGGTCCGGGTAAGGTTTTGACGGGACTTTTGCGTCGTACCGCTCCTGAAATTAATGGCCACAACATTTTTGATGCCGCATCGCTCGCAGCGGTGCTTGAAAAGCTGAAGTAATCAGTGACGGAGATAAATATGACTCAGAATACGTTTGCCGCGAGCGCCCTTGCAGGTCGCGTGGCTTTAGTGACGGGTGCTAGCCGTGGGATTGGTGCAGCGATTCTTGATACCTTTATCAAGGCGGGTGCGACGGTAATCGGTACGGCGACCTCTGAATCGGGTGCCGAACGTATTACGGCGCGTATCGCTGAACTCGGCGGTCAGGGGCACGGCATTGTGCTGAACGTTTGTGATGGTGAAGCTTCTGCGAAGGCCGTCGCTGACGTGGTGACTGAATTCGGTCGTATTGATATTCTTGTCAATAATGCCGGTATCACGCGCGACACTTTGGTGATGCGCATGAAGGATGACGCTTGGGACGATGTGATTGAAACGGACTTGACGGCGGCTTTCCGCCTGGCTCGCGCTTGTGTGCGTCCGATGATGAAGCAGCGTTCTGGCCGCATCATTTCTATTACGTCCGTCGTTGGTGCGATGGGTAACGCGGGTCAGGTCAATTATGGGGCAGCGAAGGCTGGCTTGATGGGTATGACCAAGTCTTTGGCTCGTGAAATAGGTTCCCGTGGTATCACGGTTAACTGTGTTGCCCCTGGCTTTATCGACACGGATATGACGTCTGGTCTTCCAGAAGAGCATAAAGCTCATTTGTTAGCCCAGATCCCGCTCGGCCGACTCGGTAGCTCGCAAGAGGTCGCCGATGCTTGCCTATACTTGGCAAGTGACGCTGGTGCGTACGTATCAGGGACGACCCTCCATGTCAACGGTGGCATGTTCATGGGCTGATCGCACACACAAAGTGCTTTCACCTTGGTAAAATAAACAATTAACTATAACCCCGAAGGGATTTTTCCCTTCTCCTTTTTCCCCGCAGAACGCGGGGGATCTACCCCATTGCGGAGTTAAAGAAAATGGACGAAATCGAACAGAAGGTTAAGAAGATCGTTGCTGAACAGCTCGGTATCAAGGAAGAAGACATCAAGAACGAATCTTCCTTCATTGAAGATCTCGGCGCTGACAGCCTTACGACGGTTGAAATGTCTCTCGCCCTTGAAGATGCTTTTGGCATCGAAATCCCTGACACCGAACAGGAAAACCTCCGTACGGTTCAGCAGGCCATCGACTACGTTAAGTCTGCCGTCAATAAGTAATGTTCGTACTGACGCAAGTCGGTCGAATCGAGCCCACTAACGTGTGAGGCTCAGCCTGTGGGATCCCTAAAACGGATCCCACTGTCGTTTTTAGGGTGAGTTAATCCCCTAATCCCGTTAGTCTTTAATGCTGAAAGTCGTATCTGAACATTTCAGCTTATCTAAACACAAGGAACACCACCATGATGAACCGTCGTGTTGTCGTTACCGGTCTCGGTATGGTTACGCCGATCGGCAATGACGTTGCCACGAGTTGGAAGTCCGCGCTTGAAGGTAAGAGCGGTATTGATCGTATTCAGTCTTTCGATGCCTCTGCCTTTGGTAGCCAGATTGCTGGCGAAGTGAAGGATTTCGACCCATCCAAGTACCTCGGCGTGAAGGAAGTGCGTCGCTTTGACCGCTTTGTTCACTTTGGTGTGGCCGCTGGTCTCATGGCGCTCGAAGATTCTGGTATGGAAATTACGGACGAATTCGCGCCTGAAATTGGTTGTGCGATTGGTGCTGGTATCGGTGGTTTGCCGGTCATTTGTGCCAACGATCAGGCCTACCACGAACGTGGTCCGCGTCGTATTTCGCCCTTTATGATTCCGGGTTGTATCATCAATATGGCTTCTGGTCAGTTGGCCATCATGAAGAACCTCCAGGGTCCGAACATTGCGCACGTGACGGCTTGCTCGACGGGTTTGCATGCCATTGGTGAAGCTATGCACATCATTCGTCGTGGTGACGCGACGGCTATGGTGGCAGGTGGCTGTGAAGCCACGATTCATCCGATCGGGTTGGGTGGCTTTGACTCCATGCACGCACTTTCTCGTCGTAATGACGATCCTGCTACGGCCTCTCGTCCGTTTGATAAGGATCGCGACGGCTTCGTGATGGGTGAAGGTGCTGGTGTGGTCGTGCTTGAAGAGCTAGAACACGCCTTGGCTCGTGGTGCTCATATCTACGCTGAAATCGTAGGCTACGGTCTTTCTGGCGACGCCTATCACATCACGACCCCGTCGACCGATGGTCCGGCTCGTTGCATGCGCATGGCGCTTCGCAACGCTGGCTTGAAGCCTGAAGACATTCAATACTTGAATGCACACGGCACGTCCACGAGCGTTGGCGACGCCAACGAAATCAAGGCAATTAAGGAAGTCTTCGGTGAACACGCCAAGTCTCTCGTTGTAAATTCGACGAAGTCCATGACGGGGCACCTCTTGGGTGGTGCTGGCGGCGTTGAAAGCTGCTTCACGATCAAAGCTATCGAAGAACAGATTTCGCCTCCGACCATCAATGTCTTTGAGCAGGATCCAGAGTGCGATATCGACTGCTGCGCGAATAAGGCACGTCCGATGGCCATCGAACACGCCATGAAGAATTCGTTTGGCTTTGGTGGCACGAATTCCACGGTGATCTACCGTCGTTGGAAGGCCTAATCAAAGAAGGCTTTGCTTGAGGGTCTCGCTCTATGCCCTTGTTGGCAAGGAGAGACCCCCATCAAAAAGGTGCTAAACCTGAAGCTTAAGGCTTGGTGGTGCCTTTTTTTGTTTGGTTTAATGAGTCCAAGCTCGCTTTTCAAAAGTCCGTACGCGTTTGTAGGTGTGAGAGCGTCCATTTTCTTCAAAAACGCCGTCGGACTTCTAAAGGTCAATGCTACAATAACAGGTTCTGATACGGCCAGCAGTCGGCATTGTTGGCTAACGGCCCATTTCATCGATAATATATAGTCTTTCAATGCAGAAAATTCGCAATTTTTCCATCATCGCTCATATTGACCACGGCAAGTCCACGCTCGCCGATCGTCTGATTCATCGTTGCGGCGGTCTCTCTGACCGTGAAATGAGTGCACAGGTGCTCGACAGCATGGATCTCGAGCGTGAACGCGGCATTACGATCAAGGCCCAGACGGCTTCGCTCAAATATAAGGCCCGTGACGGCGAAATTTACGAACTCAATCTTATTGATACCCCGGGGCACGTCGACTTTTCTTATGAAGTGAGTCGTTCGCTTTCCGCTTGTGAAGGGGCTCTCCTTGTGGTGGACGCTACGCAGGGTGTTGAAGCACAGACGGTGGCTAACTGTTACACGGCCATTGATTTGGGCGTGTCGGTGATCCCTGTCCTCAATAAGATGGACCTTCAGAGTGCCAATCCGGATGCTGCGGCAGAAGAAATCGAAGATGTGATCGGGATTGATGCGACGGATGCGATTCCGTGCTCGGCCAAGACCGGTATGGGGATCGAAGATATTCTCGAGCGCGTTGTTCGCGACGTGCCACCGCCCGCGGGTGACCCGGATGCCAAGCTTCAGGCTTTGGTGATTGACTCTTGGTTCGATAACTATGTGGGCGTAGTGATGTTGGTGCGCGTAGTGAATGGCACCTTGCGTCCCAAGGACAAGATTCGTTTGATGGCGACGGGTGCTAATCACCTCGTCGAACAACTAGGTGTCTTTACGCCGAAGTCTCAGGGCCGTACGAGCCTTTCTGCTGGTGAAGTGGGCTTTGTGATTGCTGGTATTAAGGAATTGAAGGACGCACGTGTGGGTGATACGATCACGCACGCACAGGCGCCTGCTGAAGAAGCGGTGCCAGGTTTCAAGGAAGTGAAGCCACAGGTGTTCGCGGGTCTTTATCCGGTTGAATCCAATCAGTACGATGCGCTTCGAGATGCCTTGACGAAGCTTCAGTTAAATGACGCAGCTTTGCAGTTTGAACCTGAAGTGTCTCAGGCCTTGGGCTTTGGCTTCCGTGCTGGCTTCTTAGGTCTTTTGCACATGGACATTGTGCAGGAACGCCTTGAACGAGAATACAACATGGATCTCATCACGACGGCGCCCTCAGTGGTCTATGAAGTCTTGATGACGGATGGTACGGTGGTTCACGTTGAAAACCCGTCGAAGTTGCCGCCTGTTGACAAGATTGCTGAAATTCGTGAGCCGATTGATACGGTGACGATCTTTGTGCCTGATGAGTATGTGGGCGCGGTTATGAAGCTTTGTCAAGAAAAGCGTGGTATTCAGACCAACCTTGCTTATCACGGCCGTCAGGTGCATTTGACGTACGAATTGCCGCTCGCTGAAATCGTGCTCGACTTCTTTGATCGTATGAAGTCGATGACGCGTGGTTACGCCTCGATGGATTACGAATTCAAGGAATACCGTGCGTCCGACGTGGTACGTGTTGACATGTTGATCAACGGTGACCGCGTGGATGCTTTAAGTTCGATTCTTCACCGTAGCAACGCTGTCTTTCGCGGTCGCGAAATAGCCCAGCGCTTACGTTCTCTGATTCCGCGTCAGATGTACGAAGTCTCGATTCAGGCGGCCATTGGTGCCAACATCATCGCCCGTGAAAATGTGAAGGCCCTTCGTAAGAACGTGCTTGCAAAATGTTACGGCGGTGACATTACACGTAAGCGTAAGCTCTTAGAAAAGCAGAAGGCTGGTAAGAAGCGAATGAAGCAGGTTGGTTCTGTGGAAATTCCGCAGGAAGCCTTCCTTGCGATCTTACAGCAGGACGAACAGTAAACCCGTGAAGGCGGAACCCCCAAGGTAGGGTTCCGCTTTTGCCACATTTAACGTATCAGAGTTTATAGATTATGAATTTTCCTTTGATTCTACTTTTGTTGACTGTCATCACGGGTGCCTTTTGGGTGATGGAACGTCGTCGTTTCTTGCCTGAACGTCAGGCTCGCGCAGAAGAAGCTGCCCGCCGTTTTGAGGCTGATAACCGTGAAGCCATCAATCGTGGTGACAAGTCTGTGATCGATGCCCGTAACGACCTCTATGCCCGCATCATTCGTCAGCCCTGGTGGTTGGAATATACGGCAGGGCTTTTCCCGGTCATTGCACTCGTCTTCATTGTGCGTAGCTTCTTGTTTGAACCCTTCCGTATTCCGTCAGGTTCTATGTTGCCGACCTTGCACGTGGGTGATTTTATTTTGGTCAACAAGTATGAGTATGGTCTTCGTTTGCCAGTGACCAATACCAAGATTCTCTCGTTAGGCGAACCTAAGCGCGGTGATGTCGTGGTCTTTAAGTATCCGATGGATGAATCCATTGACTACATCAAGCGCGTGATTGGGGTGCCTGGCGATACGGTCGAATACCGTAACAAGGTGCTTTATATCAATGGTGAAGAACAAAAGCAGTCGGGGCACACGGACTTTGTTGATACGCATTCCCTCGTTACGTTGGATCAGCGTGAAGAACAGTTGGGTGATGTCGCTCATATGATGGCAACCGACGCTCGACGCCCGTCTTGGGTACCGCCACAGGCTATTTTGAAGCCCACGCCTGAATGCCGCTATACGGATACCGGCTTTATTTGTAAGGTCCCCGAAGGTCGTTACTTCATGATGGGGGACAATCGCGACAATTCCGAAGACAGCCGCTATTGGGGCTTTGTGGATGACGACAACTTAGTGGGTCGTGCGACTTTGATTTGGGCTAACTTTGGCGATATGTCTCGCATTGGCTCTTTCCGCTAAGGCGTTGAAAAGTTATTAAAGATGGAAAATTTAGAGATTCTTGAATCGCGCATCGGTTATACCTTTACCGATCGCAAATTACTTGAACGTGCAGTGACGCATCGTAGCTTTGCCGCTCAGCACAATGAACGTTTGGAGTTCTTGGGTGACTCCGTGTTGAATTGTGTGGTCGGTAACGCGCTCTTTTTGCGTGATAAGCACTTCACCGAAGGTGAACTCTCTCGTGTGCGCGCGAACCTCGTGTGCGAAAAGACCCTGGCCGTTGTCGCTGCCAAGATTGATGTGTCTGCTTTCCTTCGCATGGGCGAAGGCGAAATGAAAACAGGGGGCGCTCATCGCCCGTCGATCATGGCTGATGCCATGGAAGCGATTTTTGGTGCGGTCTTTGCCGAAAGCGGCTTTGAAGCGGCTCAGAAGGTGATCTTAGGTCTCTTTGATCCGATCCTTTCGTCGTTGACGCCCGAGCAGTTAAGTAAAGATGCGAAGACCCGTTTGCAGGAATATTTGCAGGGTCGGCACTTGCCGTTACCGCAGTATGTGGTGGTGAACGTGTCGGGTGCTGCGCACGCCCAGCAGTTTGACTGCGAATGCCGTATCCCGACCTTAGACATCGTGACCTTGGGGCATGCGACGAGCCGTCGTGCGGCTGAACAAAATGCCGCAGCCACCGCACTCGAAGTGTTGAAAAACCGCGAGTAACCTTAGGAGACTGAAATGACTGAAGAAAAGACGACCGCGCCCTTATCGGACGCAGAACTTGAGGCCATGTTGAGTCATGTCGGTGCGGGTAGCGTTCAAGTACCTGAGGGTTTTCGTTGTGGTTATGTGGCGGTGATTGGTCGCCCGAACGTGGGCAAATCGACGCTCATTAACCATTTGATTGGCGAAAAGGTTTCGATTACGTCTAAGAAGCCCCAAACTACGCGTGATCGTGTGTTGGGTGTGGTGACGCAGCCTGATGCCCAGTTTGTTTTTATGGATACCCCGGGGTTCCAGACGAAGGTGGGTAACCAGTTGATTCGTCGTATGAACCGTACGGTGCGTTCGACCTTGGGTGAGGTGGACGCCGTGGTCTTTGTGATCGAAGCGCTCGGTTGGCGTCCTGCTGACTTAGAAGTGCTCAAGCTCCTACCTAAAGATGCTAAAAACGTGATTTTGGCGATCAACAAGACGGACCTCAATAAGTCGAAAGATGCGTTGTTGCCCTTGATGGCCGATTCGATGCAAAAGTTCCCGTTTGCCGCGATCGTTCCAGTCTCGGCTGAAAAGAACCGTCAGCTTGATGATCTTTTGGATGAGATCAAGCAGTTTTTGCCCGAAAGCGTTCCGTTCTTCGATCCTGATATGTATACGGATCGTTCACCTCGCTTCTTGGTGGCTGAAACGATTCGTGAAAAGGCCTTCCGTCTTTTGGGGGACGAGTTGCCCTATGGGATTGCCGTCACGATCGATCGCTGGAAAGAAGACGAAGACAGCGCCGAGATTGTGGCGACGTTGATTGTCGAACGCGAAAGCCATAAGCCGATCGTCATTGGCGAGGGTGGAGCAAAGCTTCGTGAGATCGGTCGACTCGCTCGTGTCGATGTGAGTGAAATGCTCGGTAAGCGCGTTCACCTTGAAGTCTGGGTACGTGTGCGCCGTGGTTGGTCAGATGACGTCAAAGCGTTGAAGACGCTCGGTTATGAATAACGACGCCGTCGAGGCTGGTGTACCCGAACGAGTGGTTCGTCGTTCTACGCGATCGACGAACCTACTTCGTGGTTTCGAGCCAAGATCTTCGCTCGATAGCCCATCGAGCTTGGGCGGCGTGCTTGAACGCCGTCGTGCGGCTGAAGCCCAGATGGCTGAAGTCTTTCAAGGGTTGCCCGAGCCGGTTGACGTTATACCGGCACGTGTATCGGGTGAGCTCGGCTTTATCCTGCATGCCTGGGATTGGAGTGAAACGAGTCTATTACTTGACGTTCTTACCGTTCGCTATGGACGCGTCTTTCTCGTGGCTCGTGGTGCGCGTCGCGCGTCAAGTCAATACCGTGGTCTTCTCACGGCTTTTTGTCCCTTACGTTTTTCTTGGTCTGGCGCCAAAGAAGCCAAAATGCTGACCCGTGCCGAGTGGCAAGGAACCATGGTGCCGTTAACGGGAGAGGCATTGCTGTCGGGTTTTTATGTGAATGAGCTTGTACTCAAACTCACGGTGCGTGAAGAACGTCATCCAGGTCTTTTTGAAGCTTATGTCCGTATCATTCATGATTTGGCACTCGGAGAGCGTGACACTATGGGGCAAGCCCTACGTCGCTTTGAAATGGCGATTCTGAAGGCAACGGGTTGGGCGCCCACTTTGACTGGGGAACCCGATGCGCCTTTTTATACGGTTCGTGCAGGCGAAATTTTGGGTATCAAAGAGAAGACTCAACTTCAAGAAGGCGAATCCGTATGGGCAGCCAACCAGGTGCGCGCGTGGCTCTCTGGTGACATGACTAAAACCACTATTCAGCGCGTCGCTCGCGATATGCTTCGCGCCCTCATCGAATATCATTTGGACGGTAAACATATTCATTCTCGTCGTATCTTGACCGAATTGAATCGTTTGCATAAGGTGCCATGACCATCAAATTTAGGAGTTTTGTAGATGTTTCGAACGCAACTCTCAGTTAACCTCAATAAAGTCGCTTTGCTTCGCAATTCGCGTGATGGCAACTGGCCCGATCCGGTCTTTTTTGGTCGCATTGCGCTTGAAGCGGGGGCTTCGGGGTTGACTGTTCATCCGCGTCCTGATGAACGTCATATTCGTGCGAGCGATGTGCCTGCTTTATCAGGCTTGGTGAAAACCTATCCTGGTCGCGAATATAACATTGAAGGGAACCCCTTTCATAATTTGATGACGCACCTTGAAGCTGTGCGTCCTCATCAGGCGACGTTTGTGCCCGATAGCACGGATCAAAAGACATCTGACCATGGCTTTGATTTGGCTGACGAAACGGTTTGTGAAAGCGTTCGTCCACTCATTGAAGCTGCGCAAAGTTGGGGTTGCCGCGTGAGCCTCTTTATGGATCCTGTGCCTGAATTGATGGCCAAGGCCAAAGCCTTGGGGGCAGATCGCGTCGAACTCTATACCGAAGGTTGGGCACAAGCCTATGGTACGGATCAAGAGGCGACGGTTTTGGCACAGTATGCGGCGAGCGTTCGTGCAGCAAGAGCGGCAGGGCTAGAAGTGAATGCTGGTCACGACTTGTCGCTAGACAACCTTGAAACCTTCTTAAAGGCTTGTACAGGGATTAGTGAAGTGTCGATTGGTCACGCCTTAATTGCTGAAGCACTGCAGTATGGTCTTCATAAAACCGTGCGTCACTACAAAGCTATTTTGGATCGTACGGCACAGTAAAGCGTCAATCAAAGAAAACAAAAGGAACACTGAGATGACTCAGCTCCCCCAACAACTTGGTCCTGTGTGTGTGGATATTGCGGGTTTTACGCTCACTGACGAAGAACGCGCGCGCTTACGCCACCCGCTCACAGGCATGGTGATATTGTTTACGCGTAACTACGAAAACCGTGAGCAGTTGATCGCGCTTTGCGCTGATATTCATACAACGCGTCCCGGCATTTTGATTAGTGTTGACCATGAAGGAGGTCGCGTACAGCGTTTCCGTGAAGCGTTTACCGCTGTGCCCGTGATGCGTGATTTAGCCGATCGTGAGGATGCTAATGAAGCCTATGAAGCAGCAGGCATTGTTTTAGCCGCAGAACTTCGTGCGTGTGGCGTGGACTTTACGTTTGCTCCCGTGTTGGACGTCGATTATGGGCGTTCTGGGGTGATTGGTAATCGTAGCTTAGGTCGCACGCCGCTCGAAGTGACGACCCATGCTGAGCATCTCATTCGTGGGCTTCGTCGTGGTGGGATGGCCTCTTGTGGTAAACATTTCCCAGGGCACGGTTGGGCTGAAGCTGATAGCCATACGGCTTTGCCTGAAGATGAACGCGCCTATGAGGCGGTCGTTGCCGATATGGCGCCCTACGGCGCACTTCATGAGCTAGCTTCCATCATGACGGCTCATGTGGCTTATGATGCATTTAAGGGAGAGATTGCAACCTTTAGTGCGGCGCTTCTAAAGGGTGAACTTCGCGATCGATTAGGCTTTAAAGGCTTGGTCTTTTCAGATGACCTCAGCATGAAGGGCGCTGCAGGCGGCTCGATCACCACGCAGGCTGAGCGCGCATTGGCGGCAGGCTGCGATATGGTGCTCGTTTGCAATCATCCGGAACTTTGTGACGAACTCTTAGCAAATCTGCAATGGATACGCCCCGAGTTCTTTGATCAGCGTTTTGAAGGCTTACGTCCGAGCGATATGCCGTCGGATGACGTGCTCGCGCATGCCCGAGAAGTCCTTTGTTTGAGCGTTGCGTGAGCGAACCACAATACCACTGACTTATTGACAGGACGGCTATTTTGATTATCGAATCCCTACTAGACACCGACCTTTATAAGTTCACGATGCAGCAGTGCGTGTTGCATCAATTTCCTTGGGCCGATGCGGAATATCGCTTTAAGTGTCGAAGCGCTAATGTGAATCTCACGCCCTATATCGATGAGATCAATGCGGAGCTTGACCATCTCTGCGGACTTTATTTCACCGAAGATGAACTGGCCTATTTAGGCAGTCTCCGCTTTATGAAGTCTGACTTTATTGAGTTTTTAAGTCTCTTTCACTTAAAGCGTAAGTACATTACGGTGACGCGTAGTGCTGACTATCCTTGCGGTATCGACATTACAGTCAAAGGACCGTGGTTACACACGATCCTTTTTGAAATCCCCGTGCTTGCCATCGTGAATGAAGTCTACTTCCGTAACCAAAATCCTGACTTAGATGAAACGGAAGGCTTAAAGCGATTAAACGACAAAATCGAGCTCCTGCTTGCTGAACCCAATCCTGAAGGGCTTCACATTTCAGACTATGGCACGCGTCGACGTTTCTCCAAGGCCTGGCAACGTGTGGTCCTTACGACCATGCAGGCTCGTTTAGGCGGGATCTTTACGGGGACGTCTAATGTGATGTACGCCAAAGAGCTTGGCTTAACGCCCCATGGTACGATGGCGCACGAATTCTTGCAGGCGTGCCAGGCTTTAGGCCCGCGCTTACGCGATAGTCAGGTCTTTGCTTTTGAAAAGTGGGCGAAAGAATATCGTGGAGACTTAGGGATTGCACTTTCTGATGTTTACGGGATGGATCCATTCCTGCGTGACTTCGATATGTTCTTCTGTAAGCTCTTTGATGGCGCTCGCCACGATTCTGGTGACCCCTTTATTTGGGGTGAACGCATGATTGAGCACTGGCGCCAAAATCGTTGCGATCCCAAAACGAAGTCGCTGATCTTTAGTGACGCACTGACTGTGCCAAAAGCCATTGAACTCTATCGACGTTTCCATGGCCGCGTGAAGGTCGCCTTTGGTATTGGGACGAACCTTATGAACGACCGTGGTCCACAGCCATTAAATGTGGTGATGAAGATGGTGAAGGCCAATGGTCAGCCTGTGGCGAAGATTTCTGACGCTCCTGAAAAAGGGATGTGTGAGGACGAAGGCTATCTTCGATATCTGCGTCAGGTATTTGGCTTGAAGCCATTAGGTTAATACGTCAAAAGCGACGGCAAACAGCACAGGCGCTAGCCGTCGCAAAAGGCACTTTTCGGCGTATTGAATGTAAAGATTGCTACGAATTTCCTGCAAGGATCAGTAAATCCGTGTATGTTTGCATTCTTAGGCAATTGTGTCTGAAGTTTTCACGGTGCACATTGGAAAGTTCAGTTTTGCACTGATTCACCACTTTTAAGTCAACAAGTGGCTTGATGCACGTTATCAAAGGCTCGATCTAAAAGTGGAGAAGTAATGGACCGAACCTTCCAACGTACGCCATTTTTAATCCGGCGGTCGTTTGGATGTGACCGCTCTATGGGAGTCTCGATCGTGACATTGTCGATAGTTCGAAGCGTGGCCGTTGCCGCAGCCTCGCTCCTGCCAGCTGTGGCTATGGCTGGTGGCATTGACGGCGCTCAGCTCAGTGTGGCTTGGGCTGTTCCCTTTGCTGGCATTCTTCTTTCCATCGCGTTTTTCCCCTTATTTGCTCCGCATATTTGGCATCACCACTTTGGTAAGATTGCCGTTTTTTGGGCACTTTGCTGTGCGGTTCCCTTGGGTGTTGTCTATGGTCTCAATACGGCCTTTAATGAGGTAGTACATATTCTTCTCGTGGACTACATACCCTTCATTATTTTTGTGGGATCACTCTTCATTGTGGCGGGGGGGATTCATATTCGTGGTAGTTTCGTCGGTCGTCCGATTGTGAACACAGCGATGTTGGCCTTGGGTGCAGTGTTGGCTAACTTCATGGGTACGACGGGTGCAGCCATGCTCTTGATTCGTCCGCTCATTGGCGCTAACGAAAACCGTACGCGTAAGGTTCACACCTTCATCTTCTTTATCTTCCTTGTCGCTAACGTGGGTGGCTCTTTGACCCCGTTGGGCGATCCTCCCTTGTTCCTTGGCTTCTTGAAGGGCGTGTCCTTCTTCTGGACGGCTGAACACTTGCTTCTGCCGTGGCTTGTGACCTGTAGCATTTTGCTCGCGGTTTACTTCTTGATCGATAGCTTCATGTTCGCTCGTGACGTGAAGGATGGCTTCAAGACTCCTGAAGAAAAGAAGGCTTTTGGTATCGATGGTGGCATCAACATCTTGTTGCTCGCCGGTATCGTCGCAAGCGTCTTAATTTCTGGCTTCTGGCGTTCTGGTGTTGAACTTCACTTCCTTGGGGTTCACTTCTCTCTTGAAAGCCTGTTGCGTGACGGTCTCTTCCTCATGCTCGCTACTGCTTCGCTTTTATTTACGACGCGCGAAACCCGTGAAGCCAATCACTTCAGCTGGGATCCGATCCTTGAAGTGGGTAAGCTCTTCTTCGGTATCTTCATCTGCATCGTGCCGGTGCTCGCTATGCTTCGCGCTGGTATGGATGGTGCGTTTGCTCCGGTGGTCGCTTTGGTCACCAATGCTGATGGTTCCTTCAACAACACGTTCTTCTTCTGGTTGACGGGGCTTCTTTCTGCCTTCTTAGATAACGCTCCGACCTACCTTGCGTTCTTCAATTTGGCTGGTGGCGACCCCACAATTTTGATGGGTGAGGGTGCCAAGACGTTGATGGCTATCTCGATGGGTTCTGTGTTCATGGGGGCTGTGAGCTACATCGGTAACGCACCGAACTTCATGACCGTAGCCATCTGTAATGAACGTGGCATCAAGATGCCTAGCTTCTTTGGCTATATCGTTTGGTCGGTCGCGATCCTCTTCCCGACCTTCCTCTTGATGGATATGCTCTTCCTCGTTTAAGTGAGGTACACGCTCAATCAACAATGCCCCGTAGATCTGATGTCCGCGGGGCATTTATTTTGCTGTGCTAGCCACAGAAAAGTGTTTTAAAGCGCGTGACGAGGTTTAGAACTCGTGGTCATGGTTATGGCTATGAGCGCCGTTAACGTTTCAGTGTATCTGGTTCCGGTAGAGGAATCAGATTTAAGAAACCGTGACGAATGCCGGACTCTACAGCTAGCGATTGAGAGATGGCTTGAACTTCGGTTGCAGTGCCGCGAATGATCACGCTTTCAATACACTCTTCAGGGGTGGCGTGGACATGAATGGAGGACACCACGGCATCAGTGTGAGCATGTTGATGTTGCGTCATTCGCATAGCTAATTGGCGTTCATGATGGTTATAGGCATAGCTCAACACGCCGATACACTGGGCATTGGGATTATTTTGGACTTCAATCCCAGCCAACAGATTGCGAATTAAATCGCGGAAAGCCTCAGAACGGTTGTTATAACCGTTGGTTTCGAGATAGGCATCAAACTGGTTGGCGAGTTCATCGTCAATCGAAATCGTAAAACGTTGCATTTTTATAGCTCTATATAAGGAAATGTTAGACGGTTGGTTGTTCGGCTTGCCACACACAATGGCCGTTTTGCCAAACGGAGTGAAGGCCGCTGCCGTCATGAGGAAAAGGTTCTTGAAGTTGAATAAATTCAGCGCGCGCGCCTATGGTTAAGCGACCACTACCTTCAAAAGGCAGAACATCCATCGCACGAGATGTATAGAGGGCGATCGTTTCTTCAGGGGTAATGGCTTCGTGAGGTACAAAAAGCGTATCATCCCAGGCCTTACGTGTGACCGCGGCGGTCATCGACACAAAAGGATCGTCAGGGTCGGCCCAAGCCGTTGCAGGGGCGTCTGATGAGAGTGCTAAAGCGGGTAGTAAGCGCATCAACGTACGTACGGGATAAATACGAGCCATCGCATCCTCAGTGAGGACTGCGCGGTACCTTTCGATCTCGGCATAAGCAAAAATCACTTGGGTCGTCACGCCAAAGCGCATCGTTGATTGCGTCATACGCGTGGCCTGGGCTTCGCTCAAGAAGGTGACGTTTTCAAGCCGCACAGAAGGACGATCCACTAACCAAGGGGTTTGACCGTCAAAGAAAACAAGTACAGCATCGATCGCACGATCGCCCATCACATGAACACTGATTTGTACACAGTTGGTGCGAGCATATTCGGTCGCCGCGGCGAGTTCATCTATGCTGAGGGTGAACATGCCTTACATCCCTTGATGATAAGGGGTATAGACGGCCGCTGTGACACCTGAGACGCTACCGTCAGCAAAGACTTTGACGCCTGCAATAAAGTGGTCACCAGTACGTTCATCCTCGGTGAGGGGGAGTATACCTAAGGGATTGGTGCCACCATGCCACACCAAATAAAGACCACAGCGAATAGAAAATCCCCGTTTTGCTCCGTCACGATAGACGGCTAATTGCCTTCTTGAGGCCATCATTTCAGTCATCGACAGAATGCCTCTTGCCAAGAAATGAGGTATGCTCGCAAGGAGCGTCTCAACATCATGGGCAAAGGTGGGTAGAGCCATGCAACGCTCAACCATGGAGGCGGCAAATTTCGTCAAGATGCCATTAGGTGTGCCGTCTTTATCCCGTCCAAAACGACCACCCTGAGGATCAGGGGTGTTGGCATGAATGCCGGTGATTTGAAGGGCGACCGAATTACAAATCTCGGAGTGGCAGTCAGAGCGCTTCACAAAAATGGGTTGGATTGTCGATACACGATCTAGGTCGTGACGCGTAGGCGTTCGGTGCTCAGCTAACTTACCTTCGTCGTAACCAAAGCCCGTGATCCAGTGCGAAACGTCTTTACCGAAGTTGGGGTGTTGGCGTAGGGTCGACACGAGTTCGTCGATGTTATTGACGACAGGCGCTACACAGGGGACGGCATGGACTTGGTTAGTGATCCAACTTGGATGCATATGTACGTTACAAAGCGCAGGGATGATTGTAAGACCTTCACAGTCGACGATTGTGGTGTTGTGATAAACGATTGCGTCCTTTGCTTGACCAATCCACGCAATGCGACCCTTATGCACGAGAAATGCATTTTCTGAGGTTGGCAAACAAGCGCACCCGTCATGAAGGCGAGCATGAACAAAGAGAAGGGGGGCGGACATATGAAGCTGAACTGTGATTTTCTTACAGATTAACCATACTTGGACAGGATGAAAAGCGAAAAGAGCGCTATAGACACACTTAGTTACATGACTGATGGTACTTAACTTAAGTATGGGAAAGTCGAGTAATCCGCTCCAAAGAGAGGCGAAGTGAAGCAAATGACGGTAAAACTTAGAACCGTCTTTTGTAAATGTACTTAACAAAGGTGTTACTCAGTCGACCAAACGAATAAACCGAGATCGTCTATAGGTTTAAAAAGAAGGAAGGTCAAGCCCGAGGAGGAAAGCAGTGTAGAGAGGAGAATGGACGAAAAAAAGATCGCTTCTCTAAAGAAACGATCTTTTTTAATTGGTGCGCCCAGCGGCGCACGTGTGTTTATGTGGTGAAAGTCCACTGACCGCC
>JAHHRH010000022.1 GCA_020025915.1 Sutterella sp. | reverse complement strand
TAGAGGCGGGTCAATTTTGGTCGTTTAGTGGGATATTAATCTGTCGCGTAACACTCCATTTTCTCTCGCAGCGAGACTCCTTTCAATCCACCTAACTTTCATAGGAGGTGGACATGAATAAATCTAACCCAAATTCGTTAGCGAAGAAACCTTTGCGAGCGGCTGCTGCTGAAGTCAGTGCTCCCGAAATCACTGTCCAAGCTGTCTGTGAGGTGATTACGCAAAACATTTGACAATAATATCTTCTGATTGCTGCAAGCGACTTCACACTAAGCCGCTTGCAGGCATTTTATTTTAAAAAGAAGGCACACTCCGCGATCCAAGGTTGCGCCAACTGTTGCCATTGACTCGTTTCCATCCCCTGTAGGACTAATGAAGCCCCCTGATAGTCTTTGAGGTAGTAGCGCGAAAGACTTTCAAAATAACGCCATCGATCACGGTCCCTAGGAGTCTTTGACGACTGAACCAAACGCGCGGCTCCCGCTTGAGCAACCGACCAATCTTCTGACGCAAAGGCCAATTCAAGCGCTAAAGCTTCACGAGCGTGGCTACGACGACTTTTAAGATAGTCACGCGCCTTGGCTCGGTCACCCGCTTTGATCCAAAGACTCACTAACAACGTATCTCGTTCTTCTTGAGACCACGCGCGAGGATACTTTTCGACTACCGAGATCGCCTTCGTTGGCGCCTCTTGTGAGAGCGTCAACGATACCAAAAGCGGCACAAGTCGCTCATCGAGTTGGTTCGCTTTATCGGAAGATGACAAGACATTCAAAGCCTTCTTTTCGTGCCCAGCGGCATATTCAAGGTACCCCCACCGATTCCAATACACACGATCAGGCCAGTCGCGTACCATGGTTGGTAAAAAATCACGTTCAGCTTTTTCGTCACCCAAATGCGCACAAAGCGCCAAAATGAAGTCACCTCGCGCTTTTTGTGGTGCCCACGCATAGGCTTCACGTGCACGCGATAAAGCCACTCTATCGGTCTTTAATTCATGTAACGCATAAGCGGCGAGCGTCCAAAGTTGCGCGGCCTCTTCTCGCTTCGAGCCCGTATCGATTTGTCCAACGACGGCTTTCCAATGATCAGCATAGGGCGCCACAGCAGCAAAGTCACGACTTTGATACGCCAATTGGGTCGCGAGCTTAAGTAACCCCACCTGTTGCACGGGTGTAGGCTTTAAATCAAGCAATGTTTTAACAGCCCTCAAGGCTTTACGATAGTCTTCAGTCACGAGACTCATACGTAAGACTAGATGCGCAGCCATCGTCCGTTCATCACGATGCCCGTTGGCATAACGTTGACTAAAGACATCAATCGCTTGGCGTAATGCTTCGCGATCAGTCTGACGAGTACCTTGTGCGTTTTTCGATTCAAATTGGGCTAGCTTTAAGTCGAGGGAGCGATAGTCTTCATAGGCACCCGCCCAAACCCCTGAGGTCACCCCAGAAAGCAAAAAAAGACAAAGCGCTCGACAAAGCGACTGATTAAAACACATCCACTTCATTTATCTAACTCATAACGAATTGTCAAACGTTGCCATGTAGGTTGTGAAGGGGCCATAAACACCCAACGACGTACAACCTTAGTTGCCGATGATTTAAAGACCCCTTCAGGCTTTTCTTTGACCACACGAAGATCTTCAACACGCCCTTCTTGATTAATCAACAAATCCATCGTGACAAAGCCTTCGATCCCTTGTTGTCGTGCTTTCACTGGATATTGCGGTGGCACACGATGCACGGGCTTAGCTAAGGCAATCGTGCTCACCGCCTTGGGTGCAGCTTGTACGGGTGGCGTCGGTGTCTCGGCCTGCGTAAAAGTCATCGGTATCGCGACAATACGGTCCATAGTCGGCGTCCCTACCGTGTAGTCAGGCACTGCAACGCGTGCGGCTGCAAGTGCAGGTGCCTCAAAAGGTAGTGTCAAAGGCATCGCAGGGGCAGTTACGTCAGGCACTTCAGTATTCACAGGCACTTCTTCAGGGGGAACTTGCTCTTCGATTGTCGCTTCACTCGGAAAGAGATAAACCGTTGGTAAACGCGGTGTACGTTCAGGGCGTATCAAACCACCCCCTACTAAAAGAAGCATAAATACCAAGATGCCTCCTGACGCCAATGCCGCCTTAGCGACACTTTGGCAACGATCAATGACGCTTAGCGTCGGTTGCAACGGCCACATTTGCAACACCTCCTAAACGGATTTGATCGACGACTTCGATGAGAAGCCCTGAGGGCACTGTACGATCGGCATTCACAATGACGTTTCGCATTTGCCCAACCGTCGCACCACGCACAACGCCCGTCAACTCAGCCATACCGACCTGACGCCCATCGAGCCAAATCAAATGGCTACGATCGACTGTAATCATGATAGCCTCAGGCCCCGTCGCTTCTTTAGTGACGCTAGACGGACGATCGACCGATAAGGCTTGGGTTTGCGTAAAGCTAGCACTCAGAACAAAGAAAATCAGCATGATGAACACAATGTCCATCATGGGCGTCATGTCAATATTGGCATCACGCCCTTCGCTTTCTCGATGATTGAATTTCATGATGTGGTTTCCTTTTCGACCTGTTTATGTAGCCCAGGCAAGCAACAATGGCCAGGTCGCATAAAGCGACGCAATCTCGCGCGCACCTGGTCGACTAAGTGCATCGACCGTCGTTCAATGCGATGAACAGCCACCAATCCTGGCAACGCACAGACAAGCCCAGCAAGCGTCGTTAAGAGCGCAGCGCTAATCCCGCCCGTGAGTGTTTGTTGGTCGTTTTGACCTTGAGCAGAGAGCGTTTCAAAGCTCTCGATCATGCCAGCCACGGTGCCAAGCAACCCCAAAAGCGGCAAAATGCCCACGAGCACCTTGGCCCAATGCAGGTCAGCCGACACGGTTTGTTCGACGCGAATCAGCGCCCCTGCGATCAGTCGAGCACGCCCTTTTGAAGTGGTTTGCATCCACGCAATCGTCGGCGTAGCCGTCGCAATACGCCACGCTTTTTCAGCGGCTGCAAGTTTGCGACGACACCCAAACAAAATGAGCCACAAAACGAGCGAAAGCCCAAGAATGAGCCAAAGCACCTGACCGCCCTGGCTCAAAAAGGCACCCAATCTCGCGATTAGACTGGTGACCCATGCTTCCATGACGCGCCCTCCTAGCGACTACCCGCCGTATGACAGGCACCACAGCAACCATGGACTTCACGCACAGCCAAGGTGGCCGCAGCTTCTTCTAAGGTCGCCATCAAAGCATCACGACGATTTTTCAAAGCGCAATGAAGAAGCAAAATCGGTATCGCCGTGATCAACCCCAATTCGGTCGTAATAAGCGCTTCGGCAATCCCGCCTGCTAAGAGCCCTGGATCCGCCGAACCATAAGCACTCATGACACCAAACGTTTCGATCATGCCGCTCACGGTTCCTAAAAGCCCCAATAAAGTCGGGATCCCCGCCAACACTGCCAACATCGAAATGCCACGATTAAGCGTAGGGCGCTCAGCCACCAAGGCAGCATCCAATCGAGCTTCTAAAATTTCATCGCTCTCTTCAGTGGCAGCCGCACGTAATCGCCCCAACGGATTACGTGTGTCTGGCGTTTCGCGTTCGACCTCACGACGTACTTCACGTAAGGTGCTCGTCAAACGCCACCAACGTACAGCACCAAGGATCAATGCTGCTAAAGCCACTAAGCCGATCAACACCCCTACAAACCCTGCAGGCTTAAGCCAGGCAAAAGCAGAATGACGTTCGTTGTATGACCTCAGACGCTCGCCATAGGTAGGATCCAAAGCCACCATCCCAGCATCAAAAGTAGGCGCCTCTTTGAATGCCTGCCATGTTCGCTCGGCAGGTAAATAAGAGAGCCATCCAGACGACTCACCATAGCTTCCAAAGGCCCCATAACGCGTCACCCGTTCTTGAATGGGGTTGCCTTTTGCATCAAACATCGATTGAGATTCAAAGTGCGTGACTTCGCCAGAAGCCACAATGGCCTTCATGGTGGCAAGCCAATGCGTTTTAAAGCGATCTAACCGTGCTTCGCTTTTGGCCATATCACCCTTATCCATCAAAAGCGCAACATCACGACCTAAAGGCGTTTTAAGTACGGCATCCTTCATCAATCGTTCATGACGATCGAGCGTTTCAAAAAAGGCTTGAGTACCTGCTTTTTCTTGCTCCAGTCTGGCACGCGCTTCCTTGACACGGGCCTGAGCAGCGATGAGTTCTGCTTCAAGCGTAGCCACTTCCTTAGCCAAAGTGTCCTTTTGTGCTTCAGCTGTGTGTTGGTTTTCCTTCATCGCTTGAGTCGCAGCACGTTGCATTGCAACCGCTTGATTAGCCACGTTGATTTCAACCTGCGTCTCACGCACAACATCGCGATAGACCTCAGCCAAGGTGGTGCTTTGCACTGACATGACGGCCATCGACAAACCACCCATCAGGCTCAGGCGCGCCAAAGTCATCATTCGACGGGATTTCATACCTGCCCCTCCTTCGACGAAGTTTCTTGATGAATGACGGTCGCGGGCAATACACTAGCTGGCACTAATAAAACGTCTGGCACCGTTTCGCCTAATGCCACCGCACGCACACGAAGAAGTACAGCCACGTCTTTCTCATCGACAGGCACCCAACCGCCATCAACATAACGCATCGCCGTTTCTTTATTCGAATTGACAGCAAAGTAGCCTAAACGTCCCAAACGCAGATAGGTCACCAGTTCACCCGCTTCGTTCGTACCATTTTCTGCCCCGATGGTGAGGCCATAGGTCAATTCCACTTGATAAGCATCCAAAAGCACATCCATACGTCGACCGTCGTCGATCGTTGGGTCAGCCATCACACGCTCGACTTGTGCTAAACGCGCTTGACGTTCAGATGACAAAAATGGCTGATCTGCTACGACAAGACGCTTCAAAGCCGCCACCATCTCATCCATCAAAGGACCACTTTCAAGACGCACTTGGCGAAGCGCCTCTCGTTCTGTTTCAATACCTGCTTCAGCGATCTTTAGGCGCTCAAGCTGTGCGACCAACTTATCGCGATAGTGTTCTAACAAACGCGATTCTCTAGTCGCCAATTGTTTAGCGACCTTTGCCGCCTCTTCTTCAGCTGTCAATGTTTCAAGCGTTCGACCCGCAGCTTGCGCTTTCAGGGTTCCAGTTTCATCTTTAGCCAAAATATCAGGTACGGTCGTAGCATATGTCGTTGACAAACTGATCATTAGTGCAATACCCAATACCAATTGCTTTACGGTTTGATTTGTCATTTTTGATCCTTTTTTGGCGTCATCAAATAAACGCGTGGTTCGTCTCCAAAGAGCCCTTTTAAGAGCGTATTGACATCCGACAACGTCACATCGTTTGACGCCTTTAAATCCTCGATTGCGACCTTATCACCCATCGTTTGAGCAATTGCTTCACACCAATATGAGGTCTGCGTTTTAGCCTTGGAATCCATCAATGTGTGTTGGGCTTTCACGGCCTCAAAAGTCTCAGCATCAATCCCTTCACGTGCTAGAGTCTTGAGCGTTTCGTCACCCCAAGCAACAAGCGCATCTGCGCGCTCGGGTGCCGCAGTGAAGTTCAAGCGCCCCAAGAAATAGGGTGTCGGTTCTTTCACGAGTAAAGGATTCAAGGTGACGACATAAACGCCTGAGGCTTCAGTACGCAACTTTTCACGTAAGGCTCGATTGGCCGCATAACCAATCAAAGTCACCGCCTCTTGACGTCCCTTCGACCAAGGCATATCTGCGCGATAATGCATCTGTACCATTGTTTTATCGGCACTGGCCCAAGGCCAAACTTGATGCCCTACTTTGTCATTGGGCTTCACACCGCGATCCACCCAAGACGCAAAACCCTCGCCTCTTGCTGTCAACGCTGCCAACCAAGGTGCAACCGTTCGATAAATGTCAGACACCTTGTCTTTGGCCACTATCGTGACAACCAGTTTGGATGGATCCCCCAAAAGATGCCCTTCTAACGCGGTGAGACGTACGACATCGTCCAAGGCAATCACATCGGCACGATTCACAGTCAGTAAGTCGCCATGCGTAAAAGCATCTTCAGTAATCGCCTCCATAAAGTGACGCTCCGCAGGTGCATGGGCTAGATCATTCGTCTTTTGACGCACCATGTCTTTAAGCGCGTCCGAACTCATTTTTGGTGACTGTAGACGTGCCGAAAGTAAGGCCATCAGCGTTGGCAATGACTCACGCACACACTCAGCGCGTATACCATGATGAAGTCCTTCGGCATAACTCATGATCGAAATGCCTGACGTCTTAGCTATCTGACGAATACTCTTAGGATCTAACTCGCCGATACCTGATCGCATCGGGAGCGTCAAAGCTGCTGGAACACTCAGCACTCCATCTTCGACAACGGACGTACCACCTTTAGCACGCACATTCACAATAACCTTCCCCTTGAGCGTTGGATCTTCCATAAGCATCAAGGTGAGACCATTGGCAAATGTATAGCGTTCTAAATGTCCAGAACCTGTTGGAGACGGCAACAGAGCTTTTCTCACATGCTTCATATCCTTGGACATTTTTGGAGGCGTCACATCAAACACACGCGTTTGAGACTTAAGAGTCCACGGAGCAGCCGGTTGTTGTACACCTCTATGCCAAGCTTCACGAAGCTCAGCTTTGGTTACCTCTTCTGAAGACGATGCCACAGCCCCCAATTTAATTTGAGCATTCAATAGCTCAGCAGCAACCGCACGAATATGGTCTGGCGTCACAGCCTCTAAAAAGGTTGTGATCATTTCAGACTCTTGTTGGGCATCAAGCATCGGAAGACGATAAATCACTGCATCGGCGAGGTTGTCCGCGATAGGAGCATTCTCACGATAAGCTCCCGTTTGTGCATTGTCGGACGCTTGCTGTCGATGTTTGGCGATGCTTCGTTGTAGCTCTTCGTTCGTTGGACCAAAGGTAGCCAAGGTTTGAATGGTGGCTGCTGTGCGACGCACACTCTCGGCCAACGTCGTCCCAACTTTAGGTCTCGCAATAAAAAGGACTTGCGTTTCTGAGGGTGAAAGCGTCCAATGCGAGTCTGGTGCCTGAATACGAACCGTCTCGTCATGATCGGCTAGCTGGTTAAAACGGTGACTCAAAATATCAAGTGTCAAGCGCTCCAGCCTTTCTCGCCACGCTTCATTCACCGTATTAGCAGGTGCATTCAATGTCCGTTGACATTGAATCTGTACAAATCGGTCACTCACCTCAGGATCAAGCACCAAGGTCGTCAAAACATCATCCGTTTGATCATGCGTAAAGCGTCCCCAATCCATGGGCGTCACTCGACCTCTCTGCGGTTCACTTGCAAAATAGGCCTCAATCGCGCGATCAGCTACTTCGATATCAAAGTCGCCTACAACCAAAAGCGTCATATTTTGTGGTGTATACCAACGCTCATAAAATAACTTGGCGCGTTCTACGGGTGCATGACGCACAACATCGATCAAACCAATCGGATCTCGATCTCGCGCTGCACTTCCTTCATAACGAAGCGTTTGCAAAGGCCCATTAATACGTGCGCCCATGCCTTCACGTAGACGCCACTCTTCAACAATAATTTCACGTTCACGCTCAAAAGCTTCAGGCTGAAAGCTCAGATGAAAGGCCCATTGACTCATAATGTGCATCGCTTTATCAAGTGACGTATGAGTCCCCTTAGGAAGGCTCAATTTATAAGTTGTTCCAGCGAGTGACGTCACAGCGTTTACGTCAGCTCCCAGCATGATACCTTCGGCTTCCAAAGCCTTAAAAATCGTTTGGCCTGGATAATCACGTGTGCCGTTAAAAGCCATATGTTCAACATAGTGCGCTAGCCCACGTTCATTTTCTACCTCCTGCAAACTTCCGGCACGTACTGCCAAACGAATATCTAGACCACCTTGAGGTGACTGACGCGGATAGTAAAGTACCGTGAGACCATTACTTAAAACACGTCGAGTCATTCCGTAAGGCAAGGGTAACTTCTCGTTTTGTTGAGTGTCACTTGTTAGACTGTTCGTCTCTGTAGGCAAAGTGACAGCAGTTGTCATCTCGGATGTCATGCACCCCGACAAACCAAACATCGTGGCCAATAGGAGTGCCACTTGCGTGACTTTATGTTGACCGATCGATTTCATGAATGATCTCCCAAATGGAAAAGACGGTCTGATAAACGATGTGCCGTCGGTTGATGTGATATCAGCACCATCGTGCTGTGATTTAAATTGGTTTTTAAGCGATGAATAAGGCGTTCCACTAAAGCGTCATCCAAACCCGATGTCGTCTCATCCATCAAAAGGACATCTGGCTTTTGTAAAAGCGCACGCGCAATCAAAAGACGTTGTTGCTCGCCCCCCGAGCAACGCTGCGACCATAAGACTGGTGTGGAACAATCCAAGTCTTCCTTCAATACATCAAGCCCCACGGCTTCAAGCACCTCAGCGTACTGTTCACGTGTAAAAGCCTTTGGTTGACGAGGGTATGCAAGTAACGAAGCCAAAGTCATCTCAGGCAACCATGTCGCTTGCGAAATCCAAAGTGCTGAACGATCCGTCGCTATGCGACCGTCAACCCACGGCCAAAACCCAGCGAGCGCACGCATCAACGTGCTTTTACCAATCCCTGAAGCCCCTTTGATGACGGTGAGTTCACCTGGATTGGCACTAAAAGCCACATCATTTAAGAGCACCTCACCCTTGGGCGTCTGAAGCGTGCCAACCACTGAGATCGAACGACCCTGACGCGGATTTTCAAAGGTTGCTTGCGGTAACGGCGTAGCTAACGCACGTTCAAAACCCATCAAACGATCCACAGTCGCAGACCATTCCGCAATATCGCGGTAGGCGTAAATAAACCAACCGATGGCAGATGCAACCTGACCAAAGGCCAAACGAACCTGCATTAAGCCACCTAACTGAATCGCGCCTGACAAGAATTGGGGTAACGCAAAAAAGATGGGCACGAGCTGCGTCACTTGACCAAAACCTACCGTAAAAAAGGCCAGATTACGCTGTCGATCCATGAGTGCACGCCAGTTGCTCACAACCCCTTTAAAACGCGCTTGCAAACGCTGTGACTCATTCGCTTCCCCATGAAAGCCTGCCACCGCTTCGCCATGCTGACGCACACCAAAGAGACCACTACGAAAATCGGCTTCACGCTTTTGCTGCTCAAAATTTAATGCCATGAGCGGTCGGCCAATGAGATGCGTCAAGCCTGTCGCAACCAGCGTGTAACCAATACAAGCCCACACCATGTACCCAGGTATCGTCCACTCAACACCAAAGGCCACCCACGACAAGGTGCCTGATAACGTCCACAAAATGGTGATAAAACTCACAATCGTCAAAAGCGATCGGGCAAATGAGATCAAAAGCGAGAGCGATGACTCCACCAAAAGTCGAACGTCTTCTTGAATACGTTGGTCTGGGTTGTCCGGTTCAAGCCCCGCGAGCTTCAACCGATAATGGCGGCTATCTTTTGACAACCAACGCGACAAAAGATCGGCCGTCATCCACTTACGCCATTCGATGATGAGCTTCTTCTGGAGCCAGTCCGCATAGACGAGCACCACCACAAAGACAGAGACAATTGCAATAAATTCCAGCAACAAGGGATAAATCTTGTCGCCATCCATCGCCTGAATCGCATTAAAGAACGCGCCATTCCACGTATTCAAACGAACAGAAAACCAAACGGTCGAAAGCGATAACGCCATAACCAAAGCGAGCAAAGCCCAGGCCGCCACACGACGTTCGCTACGTGTCCAAAAGGGACGAATCAAAGACCAAAAACATTGAAGTTGATGCATGTAACATCCATACCAATAGTAAAAACACACTTTGGCTTCGCTAAAGCGATCGCTCTAGCGAAGCCCTTGATTGCGTTACATGTCAGCTTTAGTACTCGTACGACACCTGTACCCAGAACTGACGACCCGGGTCAAAGCTCTGGTACTGACGGCCTTTATAGACAAAGACATCGGTGGCATTACGGTTATTCGTGAGGTTATAGACTTCGAGCGACACACCAACCCCCTTCATCCAATCAGGCTGATAAAGGAGCTTGGTATCCCACGACCACGCAGAACCAAAGTGCACCTTGTTGTACTTACGAATCTGGTCGGTCTGCTCGTATTGTCCCCACTGACCATCCACCGTATGCGTCCAGGCGTAATATTCGCCGTCATCTCGGATCGCCTGATCACGATCGAGGTAAAGATGGAAGAAGTTGAACCACGTGAGTCCCAAATTGGCCCATTCAGACGTTGTTTCAAGATCGAACTTCATCGGGATATTGAAGTCCGTTGCGTCCAAATCACTTGCCTTAATGACCTTGCCGTCGTAGTAGACATAGTCCATATTGACGGTCTTGCCGCTTTCAAGTTCGCTGTAGCCTTGGTCGAGTGCCGTATTGCTCTTCGTTTTTTGCCAAGCAGCCGAGAAGCGCAACCAGTGCGACGCTTGAGCGAACTTCATCGGTGCCACATTATTGAAGCTAAAAATCACAGAATCGTGCTCAGACTCGCCGCCGTTATAGAACGATCGAATAAAGCGTTTGTCATAGCCCTCACCTTCCACCTTGGCCTTGGAACGCACTTCGTCACGACCATCACGATGCACATAGGCAATGTTGGCAGACCAGTCCCACAAACGCTGCGAGAGTCCTAGGCTCAACTCATCGCTATATGGGGTTTTCAGGTCGGATAAGCCTTCGTAGTCATTGGCCGAGAACCATTCACTCGCATCGCCAGGATTTTTGTCATCCGCATACGAATAGGTATTCTCCATGCCGCCATTTTGAGCGCCATAAAGCGCATAGGTCAGAATATTGCGGCCATAGTATCGATTAGCCCCAAAAGTTAGAATCGACTGACCGTTACCCACTACATCCCAAGAAACCGAGAGACGCGGCGCAACATTAAAGTCCTTAGTGAAGTTGTCATATTCACCACGTACGCCTGCGCGCACCATCCAATCATCAATACCGATCGTATCTTGGAGAAAGACAGCACCCTGGTTGTAGTCGGCCTTATAGGTCCCAGCCTTCCAACGCGTCGTATAGAAGTCCGTGTGCGTGAAATATTCGGATTCAGAAAGCTGCGCCGTCCAGCGATAGTAGTTTTGTTTACGTTCGTATTCAGCGCGCGTCAAAGACCATTCAGTCCCCACCGTCCACTGTTGAGTCACAGGGCCCCACGTGATCGGATTAAAGTCCACCTTAGCCTTACCCGACACTACGCCTTGCGAAGACGAAAGATCACCCAAACCACCCGAAGCCGTGGACGACATGTTGGTGGTTTGCGTGGTCGGATTGCCGTCAGGTCCTGGCACCGTTTCAATCGTATATCGGTCTAACTGCGACCAATTTTTGCTGTCGCTCGTACGCTTATCACGCATCATGGTGTAAGCGAGCGACGCATCCCATACCCCACCCTCAAATTGATGCTTGATGGAGCCCGTCAAATTGTAGCCATCGTGCTGGTCTTGATAGCCAGAATTGGCCACTGTCGACAAAAAGCCTCGCGACTCGTAACCCGAATACGTAAACGCTAGATTCGCTTCGGTATAAGGTGTCGCATAGAAAGTGGCCTTCATAAAGAAGTTATCAGCTTCACGCTTTTGGTTTTGCGTACGACCATTTTGCGGCTCTAGCAACACGTCTAAAGTGTCAGGATCATCAGCAGAAGGCACAAAGGTCACCGATGTCACCGGCACCTGTACCGTTGGGATTTTCGACTCTCGACGGCTATACCCCATCACGATGCCGAGATCATCGGTTAAGCCGAACTCGGCATTAAAGCCATACGTGCGCTTTTCAAAGTCCGTCTGGAATTGCGCAGGTTTAGAAACGTCACTATCGCCAGAGTTGACATCCAAGCCTGGATCCGTATGCATACGACTCCAGCCCGATTTGGTCATGCGGCCAAACACACTGAAATGGTTTTCACCACGCCAACTACGGGTCGTAGCATCGACGACACCGCCTGTAAAACCACCGAAGTTGACCGGAATGTTGTGGTCATACACGGTGACACTATCAATCAAACGAGAGTCAACATAAAAACCCTGCTCATCAGCCGCCCCCAAACGTGTACTGGTCACAGAGGTCTGCTCTGCAGGATCGAGGTCACTATTCGTAGAAACCCCGTCTAATGTGTAATTATTTTGATAGGCAACAGAGCCATGAATCGAAATGTTCGACGGCTTGATTTCGCCCATCTGCAAAGCACCATCGCCATGTGTTGAAAATTGCACAGCGGGATTACTCTTTAAAAGATCCGTGATGTTCCCGTCTTCGGTCGGACGCTTCGCAATATCTTCACGTGACAGATGCTGAAACGATGTCAAGTTTTGGTCAGCACGGTCACGAACCACGACTGTATCTTCGCCGGTTGCCTCTGGCGCTTCGTCAAGATCAGCCTCCTTATCGACCACTAAAGCCTCATCGTCTGAAGACATTGCATGTGCCTGAGCATGGGGCATTTGTGTCATGGCGGTAAGGGCTGCCATCATACTGACCGCCCAAAGATTTCGTTTAAACAACATGAAGGAACATCCTTTATTACTTCCAATGAGACTTATTCTCATTTTGAGTGTAATCTTATAGGAATGTTTCAAGACACATTTTTGATTATTCTTATGACCTTTTCTCGCTCTATTGAGAATGGTTATTGTTGTCACTTAAGAGCTCTTTGAAGAGACTGCTAGACAGATGTCTGTCTATAGACAGACATCATTTTCCAAAGCTTTCTTCCTAAACAACCTCGCCGATAAATCGAGAGGATTGAACTAATCCAGAAAGTGAGACACCTTTCTAGGATAATTCAGGGCTAAGATGGCGTTTCAAACGGTGCGGTTACTCTCGCCTAACGCCTACCTCTATCAAGGTATAGATGGGCGATACAACCTAGACCGTATGAGCTAATTCCCCTCTCTTTCAATGGGTTAGTATGAATTCATACTGTCATTTCACGTTGCCCCGTTGCCGCTAAGTCGTGGTCAACTCGTCACACGTCAATATTTTCGGAGCCCCCTATGACCGAAACACCAATCAAACCCCGCGTTCGAGAAATTCCGTATAACTACACGTCTTTTTCGGACCGCGAAATTGTGATTCGACTCCTAGGTGCCCCCGCCTGGGATACGATTGAATCTTTACGAACCTCGCGCAAAACCGGTCGCTCAGCCCGTATGCTTTTTGAAGTCTTGGGCGACATTTGGGCCGTTAAACGTAACCCTTATCTTATTGATGACTTGATTGACCATCCGCGTCGATTAAAACTCCTTGTGCGCGAAATGAGCCGCCGTCTTGAAGCCGTGCGTCAACGCGCAGCGGGCAATGCCGACGTTTACGACCTCATTTCTTTAGCGAGTAACGCCGTCTGCGAATTTGAGGCAACATTCCCAAAGCTAGTTGCCAAGCGCGCAGAAGTCAAAAAGCGCCTCTCAACCATTACAGCACCTACCAATATCCGTTTTGATGGGTTTGCTCGCGTGTCCCACGTCACCGATGCCACCGACTGGCGTGTCGAATATCCATTCGTGGTAGTGTTTCCCGATCGAGAAGAAGAAATTGCACCGCTTGTGCGTGCCCTCTTCGATTTAGAACTCACCATCATTCCGCGTTCTGGCGGTACGGGCTACACAGGCGGCGCGGTGCCGCTTGACGAAATGAGCGCCGTCATCAACATGGAAAAATTTGACCGTCATAGCGGTCCGGTGATGCGTGAACTCCCAGGGGTTGAAGGTCAACATCCGGTCATTGAATGTGGTGCAGGTTGCGTTACGCGTCGCATTGAAGAAGCAGCGACTGCGGCAGGACTTGTTTTTGCTGTTGACCCAGCGTCCGCCGATGCTTGCTGTATTGGAGGCAACGTAGCCATTAATGCGGGCGGCAAGAAAGCCACCCTATGGGGCACGACCATTGACAACCTTGCTTGGTGGAAGATGGTAAACGTTGAAGGTAAGGTCATTCGTGTCGAACGTGTAGGCCACAACTTTGGCCGCATTCACGAAGTCGAAACGGCCGAATTTGACATCCACGAACTCACTGACGATGGCAAGATCGTCAAAACTGAACGTCTCTCTATTCCAGGTCGCACCTTCCGTAAAGAAGGGCTTGGCAAGGACGTAACCGATAAATATCTCTGTGGTTTGCCAGCCATTCAAAAAGAAGGGACAGACGGTATCGTCATGCTAGCAGCCTTTGTGTTGCATCGCATGCCCACCTACGGCCGTACGGTCTGCTTGGAATTCTATGGCACAGTCGCGCAAGCCACGCCTGCGATTGTTGAAGTGCGTGACTATGTGCGAAACCACAAGACAGTGCAACTCGCCGGCCTTGAACACATAGACTGGCGCTACGTGCGCGCCGTGGGCTATCGCGCCAAAGAAGAAGGTCGCGGTATGCCTAAGATGGTGCTTTTGGCCGACATTGTCTCGGATAACGAAGCAGACCTTGATGCTGCCACTGAACGCATCTGCGAAATGGCACGTGCGCGTACGGGGGCAGGCTTCATTGCGCGTACCCCCGAAGCCCGTAAGTCCTACTGGAAGGAACGCTCTCGCACGGCGTCCATTGCCAAACACACGAACGCCTTTAAATTAAATGAAGACGTCGTGATTCCGCTTGAACGCTTGGGTGAATATTCGGACGAAATCGAACGCATCAATATCGAATTCTCGTTTAAGAATAAGATCCGTATTGCAAACGCCTTTGCTGACATCTTGGGTGACGCAGCATACGACCAGACTGCAGGCATCAAGTGGGCGCGTGATTTGACGGCGCAAATGCGAGACCGTTGGGTCACGATGTACGAAGACCTCGACGCCTTGTCCCTCACTTACCTTGAAGAAGGCACCGAACCCATTGACGGCGAAACGATCTTTTTAGCCATGCGAGATGGCCGCTTACGCATTTCGATTAAGCTCGACATCCTGAAGCCTTTGGCACAAGCCTTGCCAGCCGACCTATTGAAGACCCTTCAAGCCACACATGCTAAGCACGTGCGTAGCCGCCTCTTTGTGGCGCTTCATATGCATGCGGGCGACGGTAACGTCCACACGAATTTACCGGTCAATTCTGACGACTACGGCATGATGTTGGACGCCGAAAAGACCTTGGGTCGCATTATGGCCTTGGCCGAACGTTTAGGTGGTGTGATTTCTGGCGAACACGGGATTGGTCTCACGAAGTTTGAATTTTTGAGTGACGAAAAATTCCGTCCGTTCCGTGAATGGAAGCAGCGTATTGATCCTGAGGGTCGCTTTAACCGAGGCAAACTCATGGCAGGCGGTGGTCTTGAACGCACCTATACGCCGTCCTTTGAACTATTCCGCGCAGAATCCTTGATTCTAGAAAATTCGGGGCTTGGTGCGATTTCTCAGTCCGTCAAGAATTGCCTACGTTGCGGTAAATGTAAGCCTGTTTGCACGACGCATATTCCGCGTGCCAACTTGCTCTACTCGCCACGCAACAAAATTCTGGCTTTAGGGCTCATGACCGAAGCCTTCCTTTACGAGTCACAGACGCGTCGTGGACTTTCGTTACGTCACTTTAACGAACTCGTTGACTTAGCTGACCACTGCACGATCTGCCACCGTTGCGTGAAGCCTTGCCCCGTGAAGATCGACTTTGGTCATGTCACAACGGCAGTCAAGGCCTTCTTAACGCGTAGCGGCTATCGTGACTTCAATCCTGCTGCCATTGCGGGCGAAGCTTTGGTCGATGCCGTCAACCCGTTCGCCGTGCGTGCCATTCATGCGGGTGCCGTGCGCGTGGGTTACAAGCTCCAACGTCTGGGGCACGAACTCGTAGAAAAACGTCTCAGTGGTACGCTCGAAAAGATTCGTACGGAACCTCGCTCTACAACGGGTCGTCCAAGCCTCAAAGGGCAGGTCATTCATCTCTTGAGTGCCCCCTTGCCCAACCGTATGCCGGCCAAAACCATGCGTCAAGAATTGGGGATTGAAGAAGAAATCATGATCCCAATCCTTCGTCGTCCGGACATGCCTGAAGACACCGAAGCCGTTTTCTACTTCCCTGGTTGCGGCTCCGAAAAGCTCTTTGGGGACGTTGGACTTGCCGTTCAAGCCATGCTTTGGCACGCAGGCGTTCAGACCGTCTTGCCACCGGGCTATCGTTGTTGCGGTCACCCGCAATTAGCCTATGGCAATACTGCAAAGGCCGAAAAGCTCATGACCGAAAATCGTGCGCTCTTCCATCGTATGGCCAACACGCTCAACTACCTCGACATCCGTACGGTGGTCGTGAGCTGCGGAACGTGTATTAAGGCCTTGGACGAATACGACTTCAATCGTATCTTCCCGGGTTGCCGTATCATCGATATCCACGAATTCCTCTTGGAGCGTGGCATCACGATGCCAACGCACGAAGACAAGTACCTCTATCACGATCCGTGCCATACGCCGCTGCGTAACAGCGTGCCTTTGAATACTGTTAAGCAGCTCACTGGGGCCAACGTCGTTCAGACTGAACGCTGCTGTGGTGAATCTGGACTCTTTGCAGTGAAGCGTCCTGACATTGCCTCTCAGGTTCGCACGCGTAAGTTCGAAGAAATCGAAAAGGCCAAAGCCAAAGCTGAAGTCGCAGGCAATGTCAAGATGCTCACGACCTGCCCGGGTTGCTTGCAGGGGCTTTCTCGCTACGAAGAACGCGCCAACTTCACGACCGACTATGTCGTCGTTGAAATGGCTCACCAGATTCTTGGCGCCAACTGGCGTGACCAATTCATTCGTACGGCCAAGAATGGTGGTATCGAAAAGGTCTATGTATAATTGAGCGCATTGATCTAAATTGCGATCGCAAAAATGGCTCCGTTTGGCAACTGACGGAGCCATTAGCATCTTTAGCGTTGATTTTAAAGCCTCCCTTGAATCACAATGAGGCGCTTCCAGTCGATTTAGTTCGCTTCGACCTTCGTCTTTTTCTTTGGCATAGGTAACTGCGCCAACACCACAGCCCCGGCCATCAAGAGGCAGCCAAAGAGTTCACGCTCAGAGAGCACTTCACCCAACAAGACCCAACCTGCGATCACAGCAATTGCGCTTTCTAAACTCATAATGAGGCTCGCGACCGTTTCGTTCATCCCTCGCTGCCCCACAATCTGAAGGGTGTACGCAATCCCGTTAGACATAATGCCCGCCCACAAAAGTGGCCACATTGCTCCTTGGAGACCTTCAATCGTGGGGGTTTCGGTGAGAAGCATCGCACACGAGGCCATGATTGACCCGCAAATAAACTGCCCTGCGGAGAGTTCAACGCCATTGACTTTCGTCACAAAAAACGAGATCACCAAGATATGCAACGAAAAGACAAAGGCACAGAGCAGCGTATAAAAGTCGCCCAAGCGAATCAAAAAACCTTCAGGCGGCACACACAAGAACCACAAGCCGCCGATCGCAATCGCCACAGCTACCCACACGAGCCACCCTGTTTTACGACCTAAAATCAATCCGATCAAAGGCACCAACACAATATAGAGTGCGGTAATAAAACCTGCTTTACCGACTTCGGTGTCATGCACGAGACCAAACTGCTGCAAAGACTCACCGCCAAAGAGGCAAAGTCCACAGCAAATACTCCCCATCAACAAGGTCTTACGATAAGCTGGCGTCGAGCGGTGTGCATATTCAACGGGATTCGTGATTTTGAGTCGTCGACGCGCACAAAGTAGAAACGGCATCAAAAAGAGCGCTCCTAAACACATACGAACAGACGTAAATGTGAAAGGGCCTACATGATCCATACCAACAGACTGAGCGACAAAACTCAAACCCCAGATGGTCGCGGTAATGAGCAAAAAGACGGTTTGACGAAATTGAAAGAGAGTCATAACGGAAGGTTTAAATTGTCGTAACGTCGAATCTTACTTATTTTTGTCGCTTTTAACTATACGGCAAATGTGCTAGACAGGTGAAATACGACTTTTGCATCATTGCGATCGCGACCGATATCGTCTACTGTTATTAGACTTGTTTTGCTCTGAGGTGTTCTGTGAACGACTTGATTTTAATGGGCCATGATGTCACGCCTGATGTTCTTTGTGACCTTGCCGACGAATTTCAGATTAGTGAAGTGCGCTCACGCCCCAAGGGGATACGTCTCTGTGGTCTTTCGCCCATGACCGCACGGACGATTGCACGTCGTTATGCGGATGATGAGGCCATCGATGCCGTCGTTGTCCCAGCTAACTTATCGATCAAAAACTATCGGGTTCTATGCTTAGATATGGACGGCACTATCATTCATAATGAATGTATCGATGACATGGCTGCTCTAGCTGGCGTTGGTGACGAAGTGGCCACGGCGACTCGTGCCGCAATGGAAGGCCATCAGACCTTTGCTGAGAACCTCACCAATCGTGTTGCGCTTCTCAAAGATGCCCCATCCACGATCATTACGGATGCCCTTCAAGGGATCCGCTTACAATCAGGTGCCACTGCCCTTATCGACTTTTGTCGTTCTCACGGCATAAAAACCTATATCCTCTCGGGCGGCTTTACGAATTTCACAAAAGTGGTCGCTAGGCGTTTAGGCATGAATGGCGCCTTTAGTAATGAGCTCGATATCGATGGTGAGCATTTGACGGGGCGCGTCACGGGGCCTGCCGGCGGTCGCATTTTGGATGCCGATGGCAAACGTCGTACGCTCGAAATCTTGTGTGCCCTTGAAGGTGTTTCAACCAAAGCCGCGATTGCCGCTGGCGACGGCGCTAACGACCTCGAAATGTTGGACGCAGCTGGCATTGGCGTCGCTTTTCACGCGAAGCCCGTCGTGCGTGCTCAAGCCAAATACCAGGTCACGGCTGCGGGACTTGATGGCCTCATGCTTCTCTTTAAAGAAGCATGGGACTAGTCGCAGGTAGAATAAAACGTCTCAAGCAACTTGCCCTTTACCTGTCGCTTGAGGCATTTCTTTTTGTTTGAGGATTGTGATGCATCGTCAAGTGTCTGCTTTTTTGAGTCTTCTTTCACTCTTCACGGCTTCTTCTTTGACTGAAGCAAGTCCCGTGACACAAAAAGCCACGTCAGACAATATCGACACACAGATTATTGAAACGGTGCGTAGTAAACACGCACCTGACGAGCGCCTCGACCTCTTTGAAATCCAAGCAACGCGCGAAGCCAACAGCCGTGTCCTTTTAGAAGGTCGCACCAATAATCCTGCTGTGCTTGCAGATTTACGTGCGGCTTATTACGTCAAACACATCCCGATTGACGTCAAAGTCCGTTTATTACCGTCTCAAGATGACCTTCAAGATAAAACCTGGGCCATCGTCAAAACGCCGTCGGTCGTTGTCAAAGATCTTCAAAATCGTACGCAAATGACGGTGCTCATGGGCACACCTCTTCGTCGCTTAGACGATCAAGCGGGTGAGACACTTGTGCAATTGCCTAATGGTTCTATCGGTCACGCGCCTTCCTCCAGCCTCCGTGCCGTGGACGACACCGGTATTCTCATTTGGAATCGACGTGACAAATTGATCGTGACCGCACCACAAACCTCTATCCAAGTTGAATCACCAGAGCATCAAGGCGTTGAATTGATTCATTTGCCACATGGCGCCGTATTACGTTTAGACCGTAAAGACGACAAAACCTGGAGTGCTGCACTCCCCGATGGTCGATTAGGAACAATCAACCTAGCCGAGGCAGAACCACTTTATGACTTTCAGACGCGCGAAGAGTCTGCACGTCGAGCATCGACTGTCGCCTTTATGAAGTCGATTGCTGAAACGGCTAAAGCTTTGAGCAAAACGTCCTATCCTGACGGTAGTGCCTTTTTGCGCGACGTATTTTTGAAGCACGACCTCTATCTCCAGCGTGACCCAGATATGTTGACCAAGAGCTACCCTGCCGTTAAGCCCGGTAAGCGTTTTGATCAATTGAAGCCAGGCGACATTTTGCTCTTCAAGCCTATTAACGGCCTCACGCGCGCGGGCATCTCATTGGGTGGCTCGCGCTATGTCGCTGTGCCAGGTCAAGGCATTGAGGATTTTCGCAAAGGCGCTCCTCATGAACGCCGCACCAAACAGGCTGCGTTGACGGGTGCCGTGCGTGTAGATCCGGGCTTTTTGAATGACCCGTGCCTCACTTCCACACGAAATAATCCCTATTGGCAAGCACCAGCCAACCAACTGATACCCTGTCGGCAAAGACTCGATGTGCCGCCAGTGAGGTAGTCAACAGCCATGACCGATGGTTAGGTTCGACAAGAAGAGAAATGCCCGCCAATCCACCGATTGTGCGGGCGCTTTGATAGTTCATCGTTGCTTTAACGAACAGCCGGCCAGGTTTCCAATCGCCAGGCCGCATCCCAAAACATCCATTCAAGCCGATTGGATCTTAAGAACGCAGCGGTCATGGCAAAACGCTCAGACGGTGTCAAATCTCGCGCTACGTCACTCCCAATGCCCATGGCTTCAGCCACAATCTTTTCATAAGCAGGATCACCGTAACCCGCAATCCAATCGGCATAACGGTTCCCTTGAGTCTTCTTGGTTTTAGCGACAAAGCGACCAACTTCACCATAGCTCCAGAAACAGGGCAGCATCGCTGCAACCGCTTCATGAACAGGCAAAAAGGTAGCAGCTTGGGCTTCCCACCCCATATAAAGCTGCGTTGTTGGCGCAACAATCAAAATATCAGGAATACCTGGGCTAAAAGAAGCATAAACATCACGTGTATACTGCTCGCTCGCTGCTGTTTCGTCAGCCCAATCATCAAAACGTTTGCGATGATTGGGGGCTTCCATGCGTCGCGACAATGCACGTAAAGACTTCTGATAAGCCATCAAATAGTGAATATTTTGTCCTATGTAGTAGACAAAACGCTCCTCACTCAAAGAGCCGTCAGCCAATCCCTTCACAAAGGGATGACTCACACAAGCCGCTGCTAAAGGCGTAGCTAAGCCAACCGCTTCTTCAGCCCAAGGACGCATCAAACCATACGCGTACACATTGGGTGCCAAAGAACCCGTCGCCATCAACGTGGCCGCTCCCAATAAACGACGTCGAGAGATCATATTCGATGCCCATGGCATCCACTTGCTTGACATCGGACCTCCTTAGTGGGATGTTTCAATCGCATCAATCGCGTCAATGACGGCAGATCTAAAACCTTTGCGCTCTAATGCAGCGACCCCAATGATGGTCGTGCCACCCGGCGAACACACAGCGTCCTTCATGGCCCCCGGGTGCAGTCCCGTCGACAACTGTAATTTGACTGTGCCTGCAATCATTTGAGAGGCCAAGCTCAACGCCATGGCACGCGGCACACCATGCTTCACAGCCCCATCCGCCAATGCCTCAATAAACATGGCAGCAAAAGCGGGTCCACAACCCGCGAGCGTCCCCGCGGCCGACATCGTGCGTTCATCCACAAATTCGCAAAGCCCCAACAGCCCGAAGAGTTGCTGAACATAAGTTTGATCGTCTACGGTCAACGTGTGGCACGCTTCACAAATCACAATCCCTTCATTGATCGACACTGGGGTATTCGGTAAAGTCGACAAGTGTCGTGTGCCTGGCGCAAGGATTTCTTCATAAGCAGAAGACAATAAACCCACAGCCACAGACAACACCAACTTGTCTTTCAGAATGTCAGCTAACGGCGTCACAACTGGTTTGACTAAATGCGGTTTCACAGCCACGATCACGACATCAGCCCAACGGGCGACTTCTTCACAAGTGGCAAAAGCCAACATGCCACGCGCATCCGTCTTGGCTTTGAGGATGTCTTGACGACGTGATGCAGCACCCAACTGCTGAGGCTTGATGACGCCCGAGCGCAAAAAACCATCAGCCATGGCTGCAGCCATATTGCCAAACCCTAAAAAAGCAATTTTCGACGTCGAAATATCCAACATTCATACCTCCCACATCATTTGTTGGTCTTCCATGTTAGCGGAATCTGCAACAAAACGTTGCCTCTTTGAAAGAGCATTATCGCTCAACCACTTAAAATACTCAAACTACCGCTAACGACTGTCTGTCTAGTTAATTCTTCTCACTAAGATGACTTTTTTGTACTTTTAAGACAACATTATCAAATATCAAGCAATAGAGGAAAACCCAAAGACCACCAACCAAAGCCACAAAAACCGATGCCAAACGTTTTGTATAGGTCGTTCAACATCGGTTGAGTAGCCACGCAAGGCTCGGTCTTATCGAGATTTGAGTTTTTCGAGCGCCACTTTTACTTCTGCGCTTTCTGTGGCGTTGTCTTTCAAAAGATCACGAATTTCGCGAAGCAATACGATATCTTCGGGCGTAGGCGCTGGTGTAGTTGCCTTGGTTGCAGCCTTTTCTTCTTCGGCTTTGAGCAGTCGGCTTGCTTCGGCTTCAATACGCTTTCTGAGTGTCGTCACCACCTTAATCAACCAGAAGATCACAAAAGTCAACAATAGAAACTGCACAACGGCCGTCAAAAAGGCACCGTAACCAAAGACCGTCGCGCCGGCCTTGACGAGGGCATCATAGGTTTCGGGGCCTGTATAGCCTTCCACGGGCTTCAACACAAAAAAGAGGTTTGTAAAGTCCGGACGCCCAACCAACACGCCAAGAATCGGATTGACGATATCCTTCACGAGCGAATTCACAATGTTAGAAAAAGCTGCACCGATGATCACAGCGACTGCTAGATCTAGAACATTCCCTTTGCTGATAAACGCCTGGAACTCTTTCAAGAAATTTCGCATAACACTTTTCTCCTACTGGATTTTTTTATTGTTTAGTCAGCCAACAATCTGTTGTGCTCTACAGGGAAATATTCTGACATTTTTAGCGTGATATTTCCACAAATCAAACCATTGTGCCAAGCGATATCAAAAATATCCCCTTTAAAGTCTCAACTGATCTCTTCTATTTAAATCCGACAAGTCCAAAAAGTTCCCAATGCATCACAAATTCACGAGGTACGCAATCGGGTAGAGGGTTCCCTCACGGGTTCCCCCTCCCACACCACAACCCACC
>JAHHRH010000021.1 GCA_020025915.1 Sutterella sp. | reverse complement strand
CTCCTTTTCATCATAGAGGGTGAGAACGGATTTGTCCTCATGTCCATTTTTTGCGGATTTGCCAAAACGCTTTAATACAAGCGTTCGAAATCTGCGAGCTATCTTAAGAATCATCTGGCAGTACGTCGCCAGAATCATGCGGTAGCAATTGGTCGTGAAATTTTAGGCACTGGCTCGTACACCAAGTACTTGCTCTTGAATTCACCAATCCATCGCTCCATATTGGCTCGGTCGCAGTAATTTTTTTTCGTAGAGCTTCTCATTGGAAATCGCCGACAACTCTCCGCTGAAACCGGGATGGCTACGGTCGGACGTGTGATCGATGTTCGTCTGAATCAAACAGAGATCACCTTGGGCTTCCCCGTGCTGATACTGCTTGCGAGCTACTACTCGACGCTTTTTTGTCCAGCTCTTCGCCTGATAATTAAGCTTCCCAATCAAACGCGAAGAATGACCGGTCTCGGTAAAACGCTCCACCGTCTTTGCCTTGGCGTACTTGATCGGCATGGCTTCGGCCTTCTTGTTCGGAGACAGACTGGTAACGTACTTGATGCCGCAGGCATCGCAAGTATTGATAAGAAATTTCGAGTTGAATCCGGCGTCACCGCGAAGAACGATGAGATAATCTGGAAACGCCTCCTGAAGGCGTTTGATCAGTCGTTTGAATTTATGCTCCAGCACCTTTCTGACATCGTTTGTTCCGCCTGCACCAAAACCGCGATCGGGTAGCCATGCAGATAGCAGAGTACCGGCGCTAGACGCGACTTACCGTAATGGCCGTTATATGACTTTTGTTCCTGATTTCCATGTAACTCAACAAACGTCGAATCAACGTCAAGAAACAGACAGCAATATTTCTTCTTCCGGTACTTCGGAAGAAGATTCAATTGCTTTGATGCGATGCAAAATGCTTCAAGCAGAGTCTGGTTCAGCATTGTCAATGCTGATTCTGTCAAACTGATTCTCAAATCAGCAGAGCTTGGACGATCTAACGTTCCGCTGAGCACCAACTACGCCTATAAAGCCGGGATCGTTGCAGAGAGCCTCGTGGTCATTGAGATCTTCATAGCCGCCAATGCTAGAAGACGCTGCCTTCGGTTGGATCAGTATATTGGTTCTAGTAGGAAAGTGACGTCTACTATCAATATCCATAATCAATAATTTGAAATAGTCATTGTAGGAATCGAACTTACACTTGATTGTCTTTCCTAAGAATCTTTCATGAGTAGCTAGAACCTGAGCGTCTAGTCGGTTATTCCGAGAAGGTTCATGCTTTCTTCAACGAAGAATTCTTACCTCTCTTTCGAGAGAGACCAGATCTCCCAAAAGAGAGAGCGAGAGACATTTCAATATCATCAATCTTCAAAAACTTCTATGATACGTAGTCACAGACCTACATTCACTTTCAGAGAACTTACCGTGAAGCGTTTTTTTTTGATGCTCGCGCCCGCGTTGGCACATCTCCTTTTTTGCGCACACTTGCTCTATCAAGCTGCACCGCTTTGGATAGCAACTTTACCGTTGATTGGTTTGCCACTTCTTGCCATTCGCCGATTTCCCATACCATTTATACAGATCACCACATTGTTGTTCTATACCGTTGAATGGGTGAGAACCACTTGGCTATTGTGCAACTTTCGTATGGAAGTTGGCATCACTATTCACCCTGCGATCGAAATTCTGGTTAGCGTGACACTCTTCACGCTTTGCTCGACCTTGGTTTTTCATTCATCCGAGATACGACGTTAACAAATCTCCATAAGACAGTGGCGCTTATCAATGAATACGTCACCTCTTGTGTAAGCTTCCCTCACGGGTTCCCCCTCCCACACCGCAACCTACAAGTGAAATAGGCTTTCGGACATGCCGTTCGGCATCCGTGTCAGGCTCGTCTTATGTGCTCTGGGGGCTCCTGTCGTTCCTACAAAGGAGTAACCGAGGCAGAAGCCCTTTCTTCAACTTCGATTTGTTGAATATGATTCTGCTAGTTGGCGTCGGAATAAAGTCTATTGTGCTGAATGCATATTTGAGAGCAGAATTTGATGCCTGACAAGAAACCACTGTGCGCAAATCAGCCTACATATTCGAGCTAACGAAAACACGCTTTTACATCAAGATGGATGTATTCAATGTTGTTACATTAAACAGCGTCATACACATGCTAGGGGCTTTTTGTCTTTTAGCGTTTTGACTTTATCTCTTAGTAATGGTGAGCGGCTTTGAGCCGCACTGATTGGAAAATGCGCTCAAAATGTAGCGCCTGGGGCTTGCGTCTTGAAAAATTTGATCAACCCTTGCGAACAGGGAGCTGACCATGTATTGCTATCGGTTTCCTTCATCAGGTCGTTACCTTCCTAACTCTGCCGAGTCGCTAGACCTTCCCCCAATCGGGCGGTCAGTGGACTTTCACCACATAAACACACGTGCGCCGCTGGGCGCACAAACTAGAACGGCTTGAGTACCTTTCGATATTCAACCCGTTTTCGTTAAAAAATCCTTGTCGTTAATTAGCCCAACGCTTAAAGATCAACGACGTATTGATACCGCCAAACGCAAAGTTATTGCTTTGGACAAATTCGGTCTCGATCTGACGTTCGCTACCCATAATGTAATCCAAGTCTCCGCACATGGGATCAGGATCCGTCAGATTGATGGTTGGGCTAAACCAGCCTTCACGCATCATCTGTACAGCAAGCCACGATTCAACCGCACCACAAGCACCTAACGTATGACCAAAGAAGCTCTTCATCGAAGAGACTGGTGTACGGTTACCAAAGACCGCTGCCGTTGCGTTCGACTCCGCAATGTCACCACGATCAGTGGCCGTGCCATGAGCAGACAAATAACCAATATCCGAGGGAGCCAAACCAGCGACCCGTAACGCTTCTTCCATGCAAATCTGCATCGTCGCCTGATTGGGTTGCGTAATGTGTGTTGCATCACAGTTCGTAGCAAATCCCACAATTTCAGCGTAGATCTTCGCACCACGCGCCTGAGCATGTTCAAGGGATTCAAGCATGACGGCACCAGCGCCCTCACCAATCACCAAACCGTCACGATTTTTATCAAAAGGACGCGGCGTGAGTTTAGGTTCATCGTTACGTACGCTCGCCGCAAATAGCGTATCAAAGACCGCCACTTCAGATGGACAAAGTTCTTCTGCGCCCCCGGCAATCATGACGTCCTGATAACCATGACGGATCGCTTCCCAAGCGTAACCAATGGCTTGAGAGCCTGACGTACAGGCGCTTGGCGTCGGAATCACGCGCCCTGTGACCCCAAAAAAGAGCCCCGTATTCACGGCTGTCGTATGCGGCATCATCTGTACATAGGTCGTCGCCGTAATCTTACGCGTACTCTTATTCATCAACATTTCGCCGAAGGCAGCCACCGCATTCGTGCTACCCGTGCAAGAGCCAAACGCAATCCCAGTACGACCACTCTTAATGACAGGATCGTCCAACAAACCCGCATCTTCGAGTGCCAATTCGGTGGCACGCGTTGACAACAACGAAACACGCCCCATTGAACGGATGCGCTTACGCGTATAGTGTTCAGGTAATGTAAAGTTCGGAACGGGCGCAGCAAGCTTTGAGCTCAAACCGTCAATTTCGTCCCACTCAGGCATACGAACCACACAATTTTGATGGGCTAAGAGGCCTGCTTTGATGCTTTCCCAATCGTTACCCAATGCGGTCACGCCGCCAAAACCCGTAATCACAACACTACGCATTAGACCATGCCTCCGTTCACAGAAATCACTTGACGCGTAATATAAGACGCTTGCTCACTCATCAAAAAGCCCACCAAAGCCGCCACTTCTTCAGGCTGTCCCACACGTTGCATCGGAATCATGGCCATTGCATGTTCTTTAGCTAAGTCATTCATGTCAACCATGCTCGTTTCAATCAAACCAGGGGCAACACAATTGACCGTGATCTTACGCTTAGCGAGTTCCACAGCCAACGCTTTCGTAGCTCCAATCAAGCCTGCCTTGGCGGCACTATAGTTCGTCTGGCCACGATTACCCGTAACCCCAGACACAGACGACATCGTCACGATACGACCGCCTTTTCGTGCTCGCACCATGGGCATCACAGCCGGATGGATCACGTGATAAAAACCATTCAAATCCACGTTAATGACGTCTTTCCAGTCCGCTTCTTCAAGGGCCGGGAAAGCGTTATCGCGAGTGACGCCAGCGTTCAAGACAATGCCCCAGTAGGCGCCGTGCGCTTCGATATCAGCCTCAATCACAGAGCGAGCAGCCTCAGCTGAACCCACATCAAAGAAAGCCGTTCTCACGGCGACACCCAATTCGGTGCAAAGGCGTACGGTTTCGTCCATCGCATCAGAGGGACCACGGCTATTGAGCACCAATGTGTAGCCAACTTTCGCCAATTCGATAGCGCAAGCACGACCGATGCCACGGGAGGCACCTGTAATTAAAACGGTTTTATTCGTGTTCACAATCCATTCTCACTAAAAAGTGCTGCCACTTCAGATTCAAGCGGCTGATAAACAGTTAATCGGCCTGAGGCTACGTGTTTGCCCCCAGACGTCAGTTCACCTTCAAACACTGCCAACTGACCATCAATCATGAGTTTGTGCATCGTGCAGTGAAGCAAAGGATCGCCCTGCTTCACGACGCGATCAATCTGAATTGAACGTACCGAAAGCAACAACCCAATTTCCGCCTCAGCATCCCCTTCAGGCACTGGCGTTAAATCACCGTGATAACGCGCCCACACCCCAATGGTTTGTGCCATGATTTCAAGCACAAAAGCTTCAGGTAATTCGCCATCCTGGCGCCAGTGGGTCTTAAGGACGCCATCAGCCGTGGTTTCTGTTTCACACGTGACCGATGCATCGTCAACATGCACGACACGTGTTAAAACACACATGGGCGCTCGATGCGGAAGATAGGTTTCGGGCGTTGCGTAAGCAGTCATTTTTGACTCGGTTCAAAAATCAAAGAAGTATTGTTGCCGCCAAAGGCAAAATTGTTACTCATCACAGGGCCAATCGGCAATGTGGTCTGTTCACGAATCACACCAGCCATCATCAGCGCAGGATCAAGCGTATCATCAGCACCAAATTGTGCGGGTAATGTAAGTCCCTGGGCTTTCATCAACATCAAAATCAGCAGTCCAGCATCCGTAATACCCGCCGCCCCCAATGTGTGTCCCGTGAGCGCCTTCGTGGACGACATGGGCACGCGTCCTTCGAAGACACGTGCCATCACAGCCAACTCCGCCGCATCGTTTTGCTCCGTACCAGTGCCGTGCAAGTTGACATACTGAATGGCATCGGGCGGGAGGTTCGCTTTTTGGAGTGCGCCTTGAATGGCTTTTTCAGCCCCGCTTCCTTCGGGTTCAGGACTTGACATATGGTACCCATCAGAACTTTCACCCCAACCTGACAAGGTGACTGATGTCTTCCCTTTGGGACTCTTCGTCATCCAAACAATGCCAGCCCCTTCGCCAATCGTGATCCCTGGTCGGTTTGCGGTTAAAGGACGCGTCAACGTGGACGCCAAAACACCCAACGCATGAAAGCCATTTAATGGCATTTCAGCCAAGGTATCGGCACCGCCCGCAATCACAGCATCCACTAACCCCGATTCAAGAAGTCTAGCGCCACTGATTAAGGCGCGTGCTGAACTCGTGCAAGCCGTCGCGATCGTCATCGCTGGCCCCGTAATCCCAAGATAGGCCGCCAAGTCTCGAGCGGGATCCCCCATTTCTTGCCATTCACCTTTAAAATGCGGGGATTCAATCCCCTTGGCTTGCGCGCGCCACCAATCCGAAAATTCCTGACTCGCAGCCGTACTCGTCCCCATAATCACAGCAATACGGTCACGCGGCATATCCACCATCAGGCATTCAAACTGGGCTCGTTTCGCGTCCCAAGCCGCACGCAACAAGCGTTGATTGCGAGGTATCGCTAGATCAGTCTCGGGTAACGTCACGGCCGCATGACCAAAAGGCACATCAATCCCATCAACGGTGCGCACCGTGGGGCCAGCCATCCCGGGCGAAAGCCCCGCTGCTAAATTGGACAAAATCGTCTCGTCATCCGCCCCTAAGGCATTGATGAGTGATACCGCTTCGATATAAACCGTCACGAAGGTCTCTCCTTACAAAGCTCGAAATGTCAAGGTATACCCAAACGCTTCATGCGTGAGCGACTTTAATCGCGCCGGGGTCGTCCCTTCGTTATAAATCATGCGTTCAACCACCTTACCCTTTGGATCTACAACCATACGGCCATTGGACGTGATCTCTAAATGATACCCATTTGGTAAAACATTCGCCCAGTGCTCAATGGGCAATGTCGCCAACAACACATCCGCTACCATTTGCGAGGCTTCTAACTCCTTGGGGAGTGGCACATGGGCTTTCGTCGTCAACTGTTTGCCGTCGTAGTGCACAGTCATGAGTGCCATACCCGTGGGCGTCAAGACATCCATCGTATAGTCACCATTGCGACACACTTCTACCGTCATGACGCGTTGCGTTCTACCATCTCGCTTCGCCGTCAAAAGCGTCTTTTGGCCGTAGTCTGAAAGGCAAGCAACCGTAGGCAAAGTGGCCTCAACACCAGGTGCCACCCAAAAGGTGGGCACCGTCAGCGTCATGCTTTGCGTTGTACATCCCCAAAGCCCGAAGCTCATCAGGCCAACCGCGGCTAACCTCAGCGCTTTGCATTGGGACCGATCTTTTTGAGCACCTGTCATGATTTCGATTCCTTCCTTTGAGGGACTCCCGCTGCTGGTGCCAACAAAAAAGCTACCAAGACACCAACCGACAACACACACCCAAACACACACACCGCGGGCGTTTCACTAAAGACCAAAATCCCGAGCGACAACAACGTGGTCGTGAGTGCGACCGACATGGCATAAAAGAGTTTCTCACTTGCCGCACTACCACTTTGAAAAAAGACCGTGTAGTCAACCCCAATCCCCATCACCAAAATAAGCGCAAAGAGACTAAAGAGATTGACGGACATGCCTAGTAACCCAGTTGCAGCGAGTCCAGCCAATAAACCTCCCATCACTGGAAGCGAAGCACGTAACCCCCGACGTAAACCTAAAAGGCGCATGAGCATACCTGTCAAGGCCACAAATCCGACCCCAATCAAAATAGTCAAACCTTCTCTAAAAGTCGCAAAGCGCGTACCAAAATCCGCACGTCGATGAAGCCAATAGGTTTCGTCTAAAAGCGCAACCGCTTCCGATGCTCTGTCATGGGCGCCAGGCATCTGGCTCAAGGTCACGGGCACAAACACTGCCACTTGACCGTCGGGCAAGGTACGAATCAACGTTTGATAAGGCGCACCCGCACGACTTGCTAACCAAGCCTCAGGCGTCACAACGTCATAAGGCACACACCCTTTCGTTTGGGACGACAGATCCTTGCGCTTGGCACACGGCGGATTGAGTCTCTGAACCAAGGTGGCTTCTAACCCTTGGAGTGCATTGAAAACCATCATTTGTTGCGCTTCTGAATGAAAAGGCACCACAACGGGCTTTTCAATGACGCCTTCAGTTTCTAAGGTCGCAAGTGTCGGCCTCAAAGCTTTTAAACGGTCAAGCGCAGCATTGAGCGCATGCCCCGTCACAGCAAACCACGTTTGTGAAAAACCTTTGCCTAACAGTTCGCTCAAAAGCCGCTCTTCTTGCATGAGCTGCTCGGGCGGCGTTTGTAGCGCCCCTAAATCGTCATTGACTTTGAGTTGAGTAAGTCCCACACCGATCACCACCACAAGCCCTGCAAGACCAACTCGAGTCCAGGGGGCGCGTTGTGCCCAAGCCGACACATATTGCGTTAAGAGTGTATGGGTCTGTAATGGACGCAACGGAAAGCCATGAACCAAAAACGGAAACCACAAGACGACCGTTAACCACGCCCCGACTAAGCCGCAAACGGCAAAGACGGCGAGCTGTCGTAAGCCAGGAAAAGGCGCAGCCAACATCAATCCATAAGCCACACATGTTGTGATGAGCGCGTGCCAAAGACTCGGACGCAAAGCAACGAGCGACTGCCAAGGCATTTCGTCATGCCCGGCCCATCGTCGGCGCACCAAATAGTAGGTCGTATAGTCAGCCGAAATCCCGATGAGGCTCAAACACATGACGAGTGTCACGGCATGTAACGATCCAAAAAGCCACAAGGTTGCCGCAGTGCCGCAGAGGGCCCCAACAGAGACCGACACCAAACATAGCACCACAGGTCGAACACTTCTAAAAGTCCAACCAATAAAGAGCGCTAATAAACCAATCGAGAGTGATCCTAAGCGCGTCACATCGCGTTCGGCTTGACTTGCCGCATGGTGACTATAAAAGACCACGCCTTGGCCCACAATCCTGGCATCAAACTTCTCAGCAATCGACGTTCGTAACGCTTTTTCCTTGGCTATCCAAGCGCTTAACCCAGCCCCCGATTTGGCGTCTTCAGGAATTACCCCTGTCATCAAGCGCCAAGTAGTACCCGCTTGATCTTGTGCCGTCAGCCAACCACCCTTCATATCAATGGCCGTCCCAACCCCGGCCGTCATGACACTTCGCGTCAACAAAAAGGGATCATTCGCCCATTCATCACCCGTCACGCCACCCACGGGACTATAGAGCTGCTCCATGATTTGTCGAAGTTGACGCTTACCCTTCTCTTTGGTCAAGTCCGTGATGACGATCTCTGGCAAATTGCCTAACACCGACTGACGCACGTCCTTCAACCAAGCGGCCTGATCGTCAGGCGTTAAATGTCCTTCAATCGTCGTCACCAAACCGTCTCTTGTTAGGCCAGCCTTCATAGCGTTCGCTGCCGCTTCAGAACCCGACACTGCCCAAACTACACGGTTAGCCACACTCTCCACCGCGGCATCAGTCAACGTCACGGTTTGAGCGTTGCCCTCAACTTCAGGCAACAATTCAAGCACATCGGTCGAAAGTGCACCTTTAGGCCACGATAAAACAAGCGCCAAGCCAAGCATCAGGACGCACGCAAGCCAGCCCAAAGCGCTCAACACGCGGGCATTGATCGGTGCATCTAAATGGGGCTTTATCGGCATAGCACGTCACCTTAGCGAACGACTTCAATGTCGCTCAACGTCATTTCAGTACGGTTATCAGGATTAAGCGTCATTGTAAAGGCGCGCACGACCGTGTCGCCCGAAACAACCACGGTGCCTAAGAGTTGCTTTAAATGCGCTTCTTTTGGTTCTAAGGTCGCAGTCCACGAACCTTTTTTGACCGGATCTTCTTTGAGCGCCCCTGTGAAATGTTGCGTTAAAGTTGCAACATCTAAGCGCATCACGCCCGCTAACATTTCGGCCGCTGCCCAAACTGCTGGGTGCGTAGCTTTGGTCATGACTTCCGCGGGTTCATCTTCGTACTGAATCGAAAACGTATCGCCTTGAAGGCGAACCACCTGCTTAAAAGGCACTAACTGCGTCCAAAGAAAAGCCCCTGCGTGATCTAATTCGAGTGTCCCCGTGCTTGTTAACGTCTGCCCCGTGGCACCCAACCAACGCGTTTGCGTAAAAGCTGCCTTCAATTGTTTGACGTCACCGAGGCGCTTAGCTAAGTCTTCCCATTGACTCGAAGAGGCTTCGGAAGCGACAGAAGACGACACCTCTGCGACCTTGAGAGGGGGCTGCGCCATCGACGGGCTAGATACTAAAAAGGTGATGACTAAAAGGCTAGCAACCATGACAGACGTTCTCATGCTTTCTCGTCCTCATGCCAAAAATCATAAAAATTAAACCACTGATAGGGATGCGCTAGAGCTTGCGCTTCGAGGGTCTCAGCCCAACGAGCAACGTAGGCTTGTAGCGCTTCATCACGCGTCCTGCGAGGTAACGAAACCTCAGACGCAAAAGGTCGGCAACTAATTAAAAGCTTCTGACCTTCACGCACGGCAAACAAGGTCACCACATCGCACTTCAATAAGTTAGCCAACACGAAGGGACCCACTGGGAACGGTGCTTCGTGCCCTAAAAAGGTCGCCGTTGCCGTACGACTCGCGCGAGACGACTGATCGTTAGGCCTACGGTCGGTAGCAATTGCTACCCATTCACCGCGAGCGATAGCCTCTTCTAATCGCGCTGCCGTATCGACTCCTAAATGATTGACGGCAATGACGTGACGTGAAGCATCGGGCGCCACCTCTTCGAGCATCGCCTTAAAGCGTGGCGCATGTTCGTCATACACCAAAGCCCAAACAGGCACTGCACAGTCATGTTGCGCCAACGCACGGGTCGCTTCAGCAACACCCAAGTGTGATACCAAAACCAATTTACCGCGCCCATCAGCTGGTGGTTCGCAGAGCAACTGTCGACTTTCTTCGTCCGCAAAGTCAACGTCTTTCCCAAGCGTTAAATCGCCTGCCCACGCAGCCAGTCGGTCAAGCATACTCTCCGTAAAGGCCTTAAAGTGTAAGAGCCCAGAGTACGTTTCGATAGGCATTCCTCGACGGCTACGTTCTTCGTTAACACGCGTTATAAACCGACGACTCGCCTTTTTGGCTGTCGTCCCGGTGAGATAAAAGACGCCGGTCACGGGCCAGCCAATCAACGAAAATAACGGTCGACCGCCCAAACGATAGAGTTGCCACAAGAACTTCATACCCGAAAAGCCACGACGCTCTTTCACTTTCATCCAGTGCGTTGACGTGTCGTTAGGTGCGATTGATTTACGTCTAAAGAAACGCTTTAAGCGGGCAGGCCACCATAACGGGCTTTCAATAAAAAGCCGCGTATGCATTTTTGAAATGCGAACGTTGTCTTCCCACATTCTGAAGTTCGAATAGCCGCCTTCTGGATAAATCACGCGGCTAGGCACAAACCGTACCCGTAAGCCTTGCCAATAGAGTCGAACCATGATTTCGGTATCAAAGTCCATAAATTGACCCACGTGCTTGGTCTTGAGAATCGATAAAGTGGGCGCAATCGGATAGACGCGATAGCCACACATACTGTCGACAATCTCAAAACTCAAGGTCTCAATCCACACCCAAACATGCGTAACATAGCGACCAATCAAGCGTTTTTTTGGCACCGATTCGTCATAAAGGGGGCGCGCGGACCAAAGCGCCTCTGGTTGAGCTTGGGCACCTGAAAGTAACGTAGAGGCATCGGCCAAGTCATGTTGCCCATCCGCATCGACCTGTAAGGCATGCGTGTAACCCGCTTTGGCTGCGTAATCGAGTCCCGTCGTAAAGGCCGCCCCTTTACCGCGATTCACGTCATGACGCAACAAAGTCATTTCGGCGCGACGAGATGCAAGCGCATCTAACGCCTCACGCGTCACAGCATCGCTCCCGTCATCAACCACAATGACCGACAAGCCCAACGTCTTTAAACCGTCGAGCACCTTTTCTACCGTCAACCCATGGTTTCGGCAAGGAATAATGACTACAGGACGAAATGCTTCAGACATTTAACACTCAACGTTCGACAAAAATGACCTTACCGCGGCTCGCATGCAAACGGTTGTCACCTCGCGCCACGTCATACACAAACGTGACGTTATGACCCTTGGAACTCTCGGTATAGGTTAACGTGATCCAAACCATGTCACCTGGACGCAAAGGCACAGTGAATTTCATTTGCGGCACAGCACTCAGACGCAAAGGACGCCCAAGCCAACCCTCAGTCAAAGACTGTACAAAGTTGAGTTGCACCACGCCGGGCAAAATCGGCTGTGTCGGAAAATGCCCGTCAAACTCAGGCATCCCTTCAGTGAGGGTTACGCGTGTGATCAAGGTCGTCGCATCACGATGCTCACACACTGTGTGTTCAAATAACGTGTTAGCCATCAAAAAAGCTCCAACAATCTTTGCGTCTCGACTTTACCCTGTGCATTGATCGGCCAGTCTTCTACTGAACGCCATAATCTCGGTCGTGCCAACGGATCAAGCACTCCATATAGGGCCTTCGTCACCGCCCTACGATTAGGTAACGCGCCTTGCCATTGGGGCGACAGTTTTTCATTGACTACCGCGCCAATGAACGTGCGTTCGCCTTGCACTATCGGTAAAGCACGAATCACTAAGCCTAATGTACGCTCAACCACGCGTTCCACTTCAGTTAAACTTAACCGCACTTCACCAATCTTGACCACACGGTCGCGTCGACCTAACAAACGGAACGTTCGCTCCCCCGTCATCGTGAGCCGGTCGTCTAGCGTCATCCCCCCCCTCGTCAACAACGGAGACGTCAAGACCCAACCATCTGGCGTTTCGTTTAACGCCCCTTCATCGATCAACGTCCAATCAGGGGTTTCGTCTGAATCTTTATGAGCTCTTGAGGCAACGACACCTGTTTCCGTACAGCCATAAATTTCGTAAATCGGTGAGGGTGACCAGGCCTTGAGGGTCGCTTTCGCTTCGGCGCTCAAAGGGCCACCTGCGGACAACACAAACGGCAATATAGGTGCGGCTAACGAGGTCTCGAGCATGCGCATAAAGGTGGGCGTTGTGATAAGCGCCACAGGGGACGGGAGCGTCAAGAGTTGCTCTTGATATACGCAGCGCGTGGTCGCCATCGGTCGGCCTGCTGACATCGCAAACCAGACATTAAAGGTGAGTCCATAGAGGTGACGCGGATCAACCGTACTTTGAATGACGGTACCTTCGGTGACGCTTCTAAAAAGTCTCGTCGTCACATCGGCTTCACGATCCATCAAGCCCACCGTCTTTTCGATGCATTTAGGCGTGCCTGACGAGCCCGATGTAAACAATCGGATCGGGCGATTGGCGTGAGGCGCCTTCAAGACTTCTAACGAGAGCGGTTCTGCATCCGAGTCGACGATCAATACCGTCTTCGGGTACGTATTGGGCGCATCCGCCGCATCGATCAACACGGCCTCATAGGACGCTTGAAGCGCCTCAAACTGCGCGCCGCGCCCTGGAAACAGCACGGGCGTACATCCTGACCAAAGCACTGCGCAGAGTAACACCGTAAATCGATATGGATGCTCTTCATCGATCGCGATCGATTGACCTTCAAATCCCACCAAAGCGCGACTAGCCACGCATACGTCCGTCACAAAATCATGACGAAAAATAGCTTTCCCATCATCTTGTTGAGCAACGATATCCTGAGTTGGTCCCATTAACCAGGTCACAAACGGCATTTTAGACATGGAGTACCACCTTACGATAAAGATACTCGACCCCCATTAAGGTCCCACTGGCGAGGTAACTTAACCCGCCATTCCACAAAGCCCAGAGTTTGAGGTCGCCCCAAAGGATAGTTCCCACAGCAATAATGCCGTTCACGACAAAAAAGCTGCACCACACTTGGGTCACACGACGTGTGTAGCGTACTGCCTCGGGCGGAAAGGATTGATTTCGATACCCAAAGCGAGCCAAACGCTCAACAACGGTTTGTTCTTCCCAAAGTGAAGCACCAAAAACCACAAGGAGCGACGCACTCACCATCACGGGATACCACAAAATCCACGCCGTTTCGTCAAGTAACGCAGCCAACGTCACCAATGCCAAGCCACCTACGGCCAGATAACGACCGCGGCGAATCTCTGGGCGCGTCGATAGGCAAGCGACTCCCAAACGAACGCTCAGGATCACTGCCGTCCCTGCCAACAGCCACGAAAGCGCATCAGCATGCACGGCCCATAAGACGAAGAACGGCCACACAACCATTAATAGGCCTGTGACCATATTCAAAAGAACGCTTGGCATCGATCAATGACGAACGAAGGATTCGACCGAATTACTTGGCGTCAGCTTCTTTAGACATCTTTACGATCACGTCAACGACGTCACCGACCGTACGCACGCTCTTAAACGCATCAGGCTGAATGCGACGACCGATCATATTCTGCATTTGCACAATCATGTCAACGGCATCGATGCTATCGAGATCCAAGTCTTCAACCAAACGGCTCTCGCGCGTCACGGTACTCGGATCGATTTCAAAAAGATCGCTCATTACGCGAACGATTTCGTCATACACTTCCTGTTCGGTATAACCCGTAGCCATTAACTTTACTCCTGAGGACGATTAGCACGAATGAACGCAGCAAGGGCGGCGACGGACTTGAAATGCTCACGCACTTCTTCGGTTTCGCCAGCGAGTGACACACCGAAACGCTTCTTGACAGCCAAGCCCAATTCGAGGGCATCAATGGAGTCTAACCCCAAGCCTTCACCAAACAAAGGGGCATCCGTGTCAATCTCTTCGGGCGTCATATCCTCTAAGTTAAGGGCTTCAATAATGAGCGCCTTGACTTCGTTTTCCAACGTACTCATTGTGTTCTCCTGGATCTATCGTTCCCATTAAGGACAACGTACATCCTTCTTAATTAATTAAGGTTTCTCTTCGTTCCAACATGGAACAGCCATGAGTTCCTCACGCATCGCCTGGGTTAATCGGCGACTCGCAAGTGAATACCCGTCTTCTCCCTCACGCATGTAGTCAGAGACACGCATGAGTCCGACAAACGTCAAAGACATAGACGGACGAACGGGCGGAATTTCATACCACTCGCTCTCTTTGTCGAGCCAGTGATGCGAACTCCTAATATGCACGACGGCCAAATCACACTGCGCTCGTAACGCCGTATGCGCGACCCCGCGCTTTAATTTCATCGGCACATCCTTTCGAGTTCTTGTGCCTTCAGGAAAGATCAAAATGTTCTCACCTGCTTTAAGACGACGACAACACTCGTCAATCACCTCAAATGATCCATCGTTACTCAAATAATCAGCCGCGCGAATCACATTTCTGAGGAAGAAATTATGCCTGAGTGACGCCTTCACTAAGCAATCCATTTCTGGCAACTTCGATGCAATCATCACATAGTCAATGAGCGTCGGATGGTTTGCAATAATGATGACGCCTTTTAGGTCCCGAAGCTTTTCAAGTGACGAGCGGTCTAACGACATCACGCCCAACCACTCAATGGCTCTTGCAAAGCCGTCAAACGACCACGTAATCGCCGCTCTCGCCTTGAGACGACGCTTGACAGGATCTTTGACGAATAGCCTTAAGAACGGAAAGTACGTAAGCGACAATCCTAGGCCACCTAAACCAAAGACGCACCACAGGCAACCAATCTTTAAGCGCCGATACTGGAACGCCCAAAAGCCTTCACGCGGGCCGTGACTCATAAGCAACCTTCCAGTTGAAGTGCGTCGCTTCCCCTTGCGTCACAAAAGAGGCAAGCCCTGATGCCAACCCAGCGGCCAACTGTAAAGATGTGGGCAACATGGTCTTCATCGGCGCACACTCAGCACCACGCGTCACCTGCAACGCATCGCCCTTTTCAAGGATCCAGGCGGTCGCATAGGTGGCGTTCACCGGTGCTTCAGAAAAGCTTTTCGCCAAATGGTCATCAAACTTGCCTTCAAAGTCCACAATGCCCACACGTGTCATATCGGTGGCGAGCATCGCATAGGCTTCCAATAAAGCCATATGAAAGGTTTCGGCACCCGCTGTCAAACTCGTCGTAGGCACTTGAATGCCCGCTTCAATCGTCAGCATTCCGACTGCTGCGTTATGAACCGACATCATGAAGTCAGTGGGCGACACGGGTTGGTCGTTCGTGAGGCTCTCAATAATCTTGATACCACGCGCCGTTTCGCCGTGACGGCTCGCAAAGATCCAAGCGTCTACTAAGCAATCTTCTGAAGCTGCCAAAGCCGCTTCGCACGCCATACGGGCGCCCTCACTCATACGACGGGCTTTCATCATTGGCAAGCGTTTGGTATAGACCAAAGGCGCTTCTGCTGGCCATCCTGTTGGCATGTTGGGTAACGACGCTTTTGCCCAGGTTTCGCGATCTTCTCGCGCGACCAAACCAGGCGCCAACACGACATGACGAATAAGATTAAAATCCATCATGCTCATGCGTAACCCTTCTTACGGCAAACCAACAATGTGTGTTCCATGCCTAAACCGTCATGAATACGTTCAATCTCAAAACCTGCCGCCTCGAGATAAATGACAAACTCGTCGTACGGATAAAAGCGGCTCGTGCCGTTAGCCAACGCCGTAAAGTAGAGCGACATCGCGGCCAAACAAGCATCAGCGACCGGGAACGGTTGACGACCAATGAAGGGCTCTAAAATGAAAAGCTTCGCATCGTCAGCCATCGCAGCATGGGCTTTCTTCAAAATCGCAACGATCTGAACAGGCGAGAAACAGTCCAAGAACTGGCTCATCCACCAAGCCTTGGTCTCGGTCTTCGGGAAAGGCAGATCCGACAACACGTTCATCGGATACGTTGTCACGCGGTTACTTAACCCCGCTTCAGCCATGACCTTATCGACTGTTTCGCACTGCTCCGGCAGGTCGACCACTGCAACGCGAATATCATCGCACCAATCGCAGCAGCACTTTGCCCACTTGCCCGTATTACCACCAACGTCCGTAATCGAATCGATGCCGTCCTTAAAAACCAACGGCAAAGCCTTTGGATAGGCTTCGTCTGAATAGTGGTGATCAAATTCAAACCAGCTCTTTTTAGCTACTGGCGGCAACTTCTGGATGCCTGGATAAATCGTGGGCCATTCACCAAAGACCTTGAGCCCCGCCGGACGACTTTCTTTAAAAGATGTCGTCAGGTGTGACAGACCTTCGTAGCAAACATCTCGCGTAAATCGGAAATTGATCCCGACATGCAAGTCGTTCACAAAGAAGATACCCATATCGGTGAGCGAATAGTTTGCATCACGCTTTTGGACAACATCAAAACGAACAGCCACTTCTAACAAAGAGCGAGCCGTATATTCATCGCAACCCGAGGCAGATTGGAGCGCTTCTAACGTGAGCCCCGCTTCGCCTGCGTCATCAAGCGCCTTAAAAAGACCTAAATCAGTCATCGCCACCATTGCCTGAAAGACAAAGGGACTGATTGCCAAAAGATGAGCCTCGTTAAGCGCTTCGAGGGCTGAGTGTCGACGTGAAGATACGGCTGTTTTCATTTGAAGGGACTTGCTCTAATTGATGTTTGATAAATGATTAATTCGTTTCGGGCTTACCGCGAACGAAATGCCGATTAGCGTCCTCACGAATATGACGAGCCAAGTTCTGCGTCCAGCTGTTAACCTTACGATGCGCCTTACCCTTTTCGTCGATCAAAGAGGAACCTTCAGCAACTGGCGTAATCACAAACTGCCCCTTCGTGTAGGTCACATCAACCACGAGCGTATGAACAGACTGCTTCGTGTAGCGCAAACGAATGCGACCTGGTACGTCCTTAACAACCGTCCAACCGATATCAGCCGCGCTCTTCAAAATAGAGCGACGCAATTCACCGTCAGACACCATGACCTGTTCCGTCACGACTTTCGGCACCGTGCCACAACCCGTCAAAGCCAACAAGGTGACACCACCCAAACCCAGCAAAAGACCACGACGTTCCATGATTAAAATCCTCCTAGAACCACCTTAATATATCGGTACAAAAATGCCCTATCAGTACCAAGACGCCATCACAGAAACTGAACATTCATTCAGTACCGCACGCGTTTCAGTGCCATGAATTTTACTTGATATCTTCTCCTTTGACGAATAGATTTCTAACGAGTGACAAAAAAACCACTATCACCATGACACAAAATTAATAGCACAATGATCCGCTTACGGCTTCACGCATTTCAACAACACCTGTTGACCAAGCTCTACCTACAGACAAAGACATAAGACCAAAGGTTGAACCACTTATAAAGACTCCACACTCACCCAGGGCATAACCAAGCACTTGATGATCGCCCATGACACCAACATCGACTGACGCAAATGGTCTAACCCCTGTTTCTCCCCAAGAAAACGCAGTACCGACAGACACATCAGGGCGTAATGACGTGTGGGACTTATCCACGTCACCATGCAGCTTGATCGCAAAATTGGGTTTCAGTGACGAAATCTCGAGGTTTGGTATCGAGCGAATATTGACTAGCGTTACTTCTTCGAGCCACATGCGACGATCAAAGACCTTGAGCACTACTTCACCAAATTTGATTTCACTTAAACTCGTTTTAGAGGGATTTACCTCATAGAGATCTGTTGAAAATGGCAAGAAAGTGAGCACGCTACCCCAGCCAACCTTAACTTCATGTCCAACTCCCATACCCAATCTTGACGTTTTTGGCGTCTCCAAAGGATTGAGAGGTAATCGTTGCTCCAAGCGATAACGATCTTCTTTAGACGGGATCACTGGAACCCCTTTGACTCGACCAGTTTGGTTCAAAAAGATGGTGTATTCCGCAGGCGTCACCCAATATTGGTCTTTTGGATAACGAAAATCTTTCGATGCCGTCGCAAGGACACGATTGAGTCCCGTCGCCTTTCTTCAGCCGTCATCGTCAATTCGTACGCCCAGACGGAACGTCCTTCTTTTTTGACATAGTCATCAATAAGCTCTCGATGAGGCATCAAGACATAGCGACCAACCAATTGATCAGTCAAAAAGCCGATCAACAAAGACGCGTTCTCTGAAGCATCAGCGACAAAACCAATCGCATGACGCTTCCCCCCAGCCTGGGGAGTTCGCCCTTCTAAAACCAAAAAACATGTCCCATCGATGAAACAGGAGATGTTTCGGACTCTGAAACAAAGACCAAGTAAACATGGTCAGGTGACACATAGGTCAGATATTCTTTAAAAGCCTCACAAGTCGACGAAGCAGTGTATATTCTTGATGCACGTTCATTGGGTCTTCGTGACCAAATACAGGCGTACACGCTTTTCAGCAGACCAACTTGGATTCCTCAAAAACATCTTTGAGAGCGTCTGCAACGATTTCAATGCAGAGCTTGTCGAAATGAACGGCGAGCGAGATCATGTCCACCTGTTGGTGAACTATCCTCCCAGTGTTTCCGTTTCGAAGCTCGTCAACAGCCTCAAGGGCGTTTCTAGCCGAATGCTCCGAAAGCAATCGCAGACTCGGTTCGAAAGATGCTTTGGATCCTGCTTGTGCTCGCCTTCGTATTTCGCCCCAAGCTGCGGCGGAGCTCCCTTCTCGAAGATTAAGACATACATAGAAAATCAGGAGACGCCTGATTAACCTAAAGCTGCGCGGCTTATATCTCCACCATAAAGGACGAAGCTTTACGCCGCAATTGGGTAAAAGTAGCGACATGGTCGAGCTTATCACCTGCCTCTTCATGATGTGTTCTCACTTCGACCGATTGATCGGTACCCGTAAACATTGACGAACATCCGCTTCAGCAAAGCGCGGATAAAATCATGACAACAAGGGAAGTTTTTTATTGTGATACCTTAATAATAGGTTTATAGGCATGAAAGTATATCACACAGAAGATAAACCCCTCCCTTTGCCTCTCGTTCACAAGCGGCCTAGAATCGCCAAAAAGCAACAAACCACAAAGCCTATTGACGCGCCTCATGGATATACATTGTGTGCTTAAATCCTTATGAAGTATCTGTTCTTAAGGATCATTCCTGTTCTTAGATCACAATACGTTCCTAGCTACCGTTTAGCCCATGAGAACATCTTTAAATAGCGCATCAAAACGCGCGCTTATTTCCTTTGACAGTCGATAACTCACATCAAACTCGTGCATTGACATACTTTAGAATCACCTTCTCTTTATATTGGTAGGTACAATACTTTCTGCTGATTCTCAACTTGAATGAGCAACCCTCACAAAAAGCCTCAAACAAACCAGGACCCCCACATGTCGACCACAGACCAACAACGTGTTGCGATCAATAGTCTCTTTAGCTTTGTTGAAGAAGTGACGAGCCTTAGACAGGCCGTGACCAAAAATCTCACACAAGCAAGTTGGATGCTTGATCTTGAAGAACTCAATCATGCGTTGCCTGGTCTCAAAGTGGGTGATCCGTCGTCAAGCGATCCAGATCTAATCTGTCGTATTGAAAAGCTCGACTTATTGCCCTGCCCGTCGCTACCTGAATCCCTCTTAGATTATGTTGAAGGTACGTGGCGCGATCCGAACTGGGAAGAAACCTGGTTACCGTTTCCGGGTGAAGTGGAAGACGCTTTAGAAGCTGAGGACCAAGAGGCTACGCGTCCTGTTGACGCCTTAAACGACAGTATTCGTGACGCTCAAAAAGCGCTATGTGCCACACTTAAAACCGTGCGTGAAGAATGGCGCCATGAACGTCAGGCGTGGCTCGAAGCACGTACCCCGATTCTTGCCAACAATCGACTCTTTGACCGATTCCAAACCATGCGTGACATGGTCTTAGAGTCGAACTTGCGTTATGAATGTGTCTTAGGCAACTATCGTTTTATTTCAGACTCGACCAAAACAGAAAATCCCAATGCTGCGCACTACCCACTTTTAGTGCAGCCTTTGAGCGTTGAATTAACCTCGAGCCGCCGTAATCTGCCTACCTTAGAAATTCGTCGCAATCCCGATGAAGCCGTTCGCTTTTTGACTGAGGTTTTAAAGCCCTTTGCTGATGATGGGATCCAGCTTGATGCGACGCAAACGGTCGATGCGTACTTAGAGGAAGAAGGGCACGATGTGCCGTTGATCGGTAACGCGACGCTTGAGCACTACCTTCAAACGATGGCCGTGCGATTACACCCAAGTGCGCGTTGGCGTGAAGCGGATGCCGCACCCGATGCACCAGACTCTGACGTAAAATTCCGCGTTGTACCGCATCCGTTACTCTTAGTACAGTTGCGTCCAAGCGGTGTTCGTGAAGCCATTCGTAGCATTCGTGAAGAAATTGCCCGTACTGGTGACGTCCCAAAGCACCTCAAAGAAATTGTGTGCCCCGATGTCTACCCAACAAGCGCACCTGATATTGATCCGACACACACATTAGAAGCCAAACTCGCCGCGACGGCTGGTGAAGATGATGAGATTTTGCTCACAAAGCCCGCCAATAGCGAGCAGCTTGCCATCGCTCGCGAGATTGAACGCAATAACGTAGTGCTCGTGCAAGGCCCTCCTGGAACCGGCAAAACGCATACCATTGCCAACTTATTGGGGCACTTTTTGGCGCAAGGCAAACGAGTCCTTGTGACGAGCCACACAGCGAAAGCGTTGACCGTTCTCAAAGACAAACTACCTCGAGAAATTCAGCCCCTTTGCGTCACGATGATTGGTGACCGCAAAGACCTTGAGCGCACCACGTCCGCCTTGACGACGCGCCTCAACACCATGAATACGACGGACTTAGAAGCACGCATTCAAGTCCTCACCGATGATCGTCAGCGCCTAAACGAAGCCTTACGAGACCGACGTCAGCGTATTTATGCGCAGCGCCTCCGTGAACGAGAAACCATTGCGTACCAAGGCGAATCTTTGTCACTTACAGAAATCGCCTCGATCCTTCTTGACGAAGAAACGCTCTCAAGCCTTATCCCTGGCGAAGTGCTTGAAGGCCCTTTGCCTTTGACAACCGACGAACTCGTCACGCTTTATCGCACGAACGGTCGTTGGCCAGCAGACATTTCGCACGATCTTGTTGAACCTTTGCCTGATCCCGCTCAACTTCCAGATGCGGACACGATGCGCGAAATGTATGCCCGTCACCTGGCCACCCAAGAGACGCAGTCATCCATTGCTTTAGGATTCCGACGTGAAGCGTCGGGCGATCGTTACCTTGTTTTCACCTCAGATGGTTGCGAATGTCTCACCTGTCCCGAAGCAAAACGCGACTTATTGACCCAATCGTTAGATAGCTCAGTATTCGGCACGCTTGATGACCCGATGTGCCGTTTGGCTTTCGACATGGGACTCACGGACCCTAGCTACGTTGATGCCTTTACGCAACTCGAAGCTCAGTTAACTAAGACCGCAGAGATGGGGATTGAGGTTGACCGACTCGCCATGATCGATAACGTCACCGTGACGTTGCCAGACAACGCAGATCTCGAAGCCATCATCCGTGCAGCCGAATGGTTCAAGCAAAATGACCCCAAGGGACGTGTCGGCTTCTTTGCTCGACTCTTTAACCGTGAAGCGCGTGACGCCGATACGGCGATCGCCGCTGTGACAGTCAACGCTCGTCGTCCTGATACGACAGAAGCCTTTGATCACCTTTTGCGTGTCGCTCGCTATCATTTAGCACGTCACGAAACCCAAGAAGCTTGGAACCGTCTTGCCGAACGTGCTCACGTTGCCCTCTTTGAGACGTACGGTGCTAATCCAGCCAAAATGCTCATAGCCCGTTATGGTACGACGTTATCGGCCACTGCCCAATGGTGGCATCAGACGTTCTTGCCCTTTATTTCTTCCTGGCTTGAGGCTGGCATTCGCGCTGAACCCCTTGAACAGTTAGCTAAAGACTGGATGCGAGACGCAGATCCTGCGAACGCTGCTCATCGACTAATCAAAGAAATTATCACGCCAGTACATTCGCACGTCTATCTACAAACGGAACGCGAACAGCTACACGCCTGGCGTCAAAACGTCAAAGATCAGCTTAACCGTGACTGCTCTCACGCTTATATTGTTGAGCAACTCTCGAATGCGATTCTGACGAATCCCGAGGCCTGGGCGAAAGGTTTAGAAACCCTCAAAACCTATCGTCAAGAACGTGAGGTTTATCGTCAACGTCAGGTCTTACTTGAAAAACTTCAAGCCATGGCCCCTGACTGGGCGATGGCTTTACGTATAGGACTTGATGGCTTTACAGACACAATCCCTTCGAGTGACCTTGACGAAGCCTGGCGCTGGAAGCAACTTGAACGCCTCTACTCGCATTACACCGCCGTCGAACTCGAAGAACTACAAGCCGATTGCACGCGTTTATCGGCCGACCTTCGTGAATGCACCGCACAGCTTGCTGCCACCAAAGCGTGGTACGAAGTCAAAAAGCGTCTACAGGGGACGCCTGCCCTCTCGCATCTCTCTTATCTCGCGACCTATATGAAGCGTGCTGCAGGTAAGAGTAAGAAACATGCGATCTGGCGTCGTGAAGTCAATCGATTACTCCCCGAATGCCAGCGTGCCGTACCCGTCTGGATCATGATGCTCCAGGATGCCCTACTCAACTTTAATAGTGCAGCTAAGTTCGACATCATAATCATCGACGAAGCAAGTCAAGCCGATATGACCGCATTACCTATTCTTTATATGGGACAAAAAGTCATTGTGGTGGGGGACGACAAGCAGGTCACGCCGCTTGCTATTGGGACAAACGACACTGCAGTCGATAGTCTTGCTCGTCAGTATCTTGAAGGACACGTCAAAGAACCCAAACTCTATGACTCTCGCCTCTCGATTTATGGCCTTGTGCAGAGCATGGCCTTCCCAGCACATATGCTCGTTGAGCACTTCCGTTGCGTGCCTGAAATCATTGGGTACTCGAATCGTTTGTCTTATAACGGTTCGATTCGTCCGTTGCGTGACACATCGACATCAAAACTTAAGCCTGCACTGATACCGTGGCGAACGAACGGCACCTATACCGACGGTAAGACCAACGAAGAAGAAGCGAAGACCATCATTCGTCTATTGAAGGCAATGATGGCTGATCCGCGTTATGACGGTAAAACCTTTGGTGTCATCGCTATGCGTAGCGGTCGATCAACACAGATCAATCGCATCCATCAGTTGCTGATTGAAAACTTTGACCCTCGTGAAATTGAAGCACGTGAACTGATATGTGGTAGTTCGGCTGACTTCCAAGGCGACGAACGTGATGTAATCTTATTGTCTCTCGTTGACTCCGCTGCACCAGGCGTCATCTTGCGTAAAGAAGGCGAAGGCACTGAAGGCTCTGCTCGCAAGCGTTGGAATGTGGCTGTGAGTCGCGCCCGTGATCAGCTTTGGATTGTGCATTCCTTTGATGCCAACACCCAATTAAAGCATGACGACCTCCGTCGTACACTCTTTGACTGGGCCACCGAAGTCGAACGCGGTGACCCTGATACAGAAGCCATTCGTGAAGCTGCGGATAGTGAATTTGAGGTGCGCGTCGCTGAAGAACTTATTCGCCGTGGTTATCATATTGAACAACAGCACCACGTAGGTAGCTATCGCCTTGACATGGTGGTTCGCTATGCAGGTGAAGCCGTTGCCCTTGAATGCGACGGTGAACGCTATCACGGCGAAGACCAAATCCGAAACGATATGGAACGTCAAACCGTCCTTGAACGTAACGGTTGGCGATTCATTCGACTTCGTGGTGCTGAGTACTTCCGTCGTCCTGACGCTGCGATTGATCGCGTGTGTCATGACCTTACTGAACTAGGTATCTATCCTGAAACAAGGGCCCTTATGAACACGAACGACCTTTTAGCTCGTATTCGCGAAAACATGAGTCGCCTTGAAAACGACCTGCCCCTTTTGGAACCGCATGAACCGCTACCTACGCTCGAGAGCGACGCCAATCAGTCTGTGGCAACAGAAGGGACGCACTTTACGCTTGTTGAGGATCACGTCTTGACGGATGACCAAGTCATCTCAACCGACTCTCCGTCATCGGCATTAGAAGAGAAGAACGTTGTGGTGCATGCCGAAGCGGCTTTGGTGCCCCTTGAAGTCAAACATTCAGACATTACATTAACCCCGGAACTCCGTGACCCGGTCAAAGTGTCCTTGCCGACTCTCACCGATTTAGGCGATGATGAACCTGCAGAAACACAAACGGCCTCAACAGAAATCACCTTCGAACAGGTCCATGTCGCAGAATCCACCGATCTACACATCGAAGTGGAGCCAACTGTCGATGAAACCACGAATACTGAAACGCCAACAAACTCAACAGAGCGCACAGTGAACTTCCTGATCGATGCGATCTCTGAGGCTTGTATTTCGCGTGGTCTGACGCCTAATATCACACATCACACTGACCGTCTGACAATTGAGGTCAAAGGGCTCCCCCTCTTGCAAGCACTATTCGCAGACAATGGTTGGCGCTTTGAAATGCCATCCGTTGAAGGCATTCGTGCTCGTGGCATTGCTAATTACACCCTCGTTCGTGAAGGATCTTGGAAAGCTTGGGATCTCACCGATGTCGACATTGCCAATGACAAATTTGTCAAAGACTTCGCAAGCTTTGCAGGGCGTACAGCTGAAGGCCTGAGAGCTTAAACGCCACGACATCACATAAAAAAGCTCGCCATGTAACAAGCCACCGCTCTACTGTGCGAGCTTTTCCATGAAAGAGGATGGTAGCCAAGCGCATAATAATCCCTACAAGCCTCTGCCTTTATAAGTTCCTTATCCAAAAGTGCAACGTTCAATTGAAGGCAGTTTTCAAGCGAGTGAAATCTGTCCCAAAATCGCACCAGAGTCGTTCTCCACAATGAGATCATTTATGACACTGACGCCTGAAATCTTCTTCA